>JBBROG010000331.1:0-8227 GCA_038229635.1 Gemmatales bacterium | reverse complement strand
CCGCGCGGACGGTGAGGGGATACTGAGGACGACGCATAGCTCCCCCTTCGGACGACCTTGTTGGCACAAGTCATTCTAGGGAGGGAGCTTGCGTCCTTCTGCCCGCGCGTCGCTCGAGGGACGCCCACTACGAAGTACTGAATCTGGCCGTCATCCAGCTCGAAGAGGTTCGAGTAAGCGCTGGGATCGACGGGGCAAGCCAAGGGCACGCCGTCGTAAAACTTGTTGAAAGTGTTGCAGTAGTACCGGAAGCGATCTTCGTAGGCAGTCGGATCACCGATCTTGTAGAGCTTGCCGTCGTTCCAGTTCCACCGGTGCGGGTTGTCGGGCGTTTTCCCGAACAGCAGCCCCTGCACGTTCTCCTTCTTGGTCTTGACTTCGATCATCGACGCGAGAGACTGGTTGAAGTCAACATCGTGATTGCCTGGGATGACCACCACCTTGGCCCGGTCGCTGCCGACAAAAGTGTCCGCCAGTCGCTGTAGAAGGTCGAGGGCGACGTCATACTGGGCCGCGAGGCCGGCAGGATACCCCTTGGATCCGAGTGGAAGCCCCTGGACGAGGTCACCGCTCACGATGATGGCGTCCGGCTTCGAGATGGGCGGGCGCTCGGCGGAATACCAGGCCACGTCCGCCACCAGAGACGAGATGATCTCTTCGTTGGTGAACGGTTCGTTCGCCGATCTATGGAGATCCGAAATGTGCAACAGACTGAACATGACGCCCCCACGAGTGCCGGTCGCCCCGGATCTGGGCACTGCACCACGCCGAGCGGTCGAAAGTGGGGCAGGCACACGCCCGCGAAGAAGCCCGCTTCGTTGTTCGCATTTTACCCGCTGGGGCACGAGGCGTCGACCCAGGTTGTGAAGTAACAGCGCTCAGGCGGTGGACGAGAAGCTCGTCGCCCGCTACGGGTCAGCCGCGCGTCTCCGTGTCCCGAACGCCACCCAGACGATGTCCCCAAATGTCCCCACGAGCCGCCTGCCTGTCCCCAAGCGCGCACGAAAAACCCCCGGCCGCCTTTCGACGACCGGGGGCGCTTCGGTGACTGGGGCGACCGGCGACGATAGTCGCACCCCAGCTCAAACTCCCCAGATTTCGCTACACGACCGCAATGCCACCCGTGCGATTTCCCCAAAATGTCCCCAAAGCCGTTTGTCCCCAAAGTGGCATTCGTCGTAAGTCCTTATCCTGCTTGAGCGAGGGCGACGGGACTCGAACCCGCAACCACCGGATCGACAGTCCGCTAAGAGGGCTATTGTAGCCTATCAAGGACTACGAATCAACCGCCGGAAGTACCTGCAAGGGCAGGGCTTCCGGCGGCCCTCGTTTGTGGGCTGTAGTCCTCACCCCACCCTTGTCATTGAGGGATGACTGAGGGACGGCCCGTGCCCTCGCCGGCCCGCTGCATCGCCTAACAAGCCTTCACTCACTTCTTCGGACCGATCCCGCACGCCAATTTCTTTCGACCGCGCAGCACACCCAACCATCGGCGGCGCATAATCTACTGTAGCGACAGTGGACGCACGTCCACGCATCATGCGGCAAAGCCGAGAGGGATCACCATGAACACGCGCGAAGTCGTTCGACGCTTGGGCACGACGGCGGACATCCTCCGCCGCCTCATCTACACCGACAAGCTTGCCCCGCCCACGATTACTCCCAGCGGCGATTATCTCTGGTCCGACGCCGACGTCGAGCGAGCCCGCGCGGCCTTGAAGGTACACCTTCGCCGCAAGGGCCAGCGGGCGGGAGAGGCGGTGGCGACGTGACCTCGCTGAACTTCGACGCGGACGCCCTCCGGCCGCTCATCGCCGCCGTGGCCGAGGAAGTAGTCCGGCGGATCGACGCCGACCGCGCCGTGACGGCCGGGAAGCTGTGCTACTCGGAAGAGGAGGCGGCGAGACAGCTGGGCGTCGAGGCACACGTCCTGCGCGACGAGCGCCGCCGCGGCCGTATCCGGGCATCACAGATCGCGTGTAGGCGAATCAGGTACACGCAAGCCGACCTGGTCGACTACCTGGCGTCCCGCCGCGTCGGCGCCGCCTGACGCCGCCAATGACAACCCGCCTCGCCGGGGGCTATCTCGCCCCCGGTTCACCTCACCCACGGAGTATCGCACTTTGCCATCTACTCAGACCGGCGGTATCAAGTTCGCCGACATCGGCGGCTATCGGGAGACGTTCCGCTCAGAAGGCGGGAACGAGATTTACCGCCCCGTGCAACTCGCTTGGTCGGACCGCCAGGCGTTTCACGCCTTCGTCCTCGGCCAGAACGGCATCGGGCAGAGCGGCTTCCTCGCCCGCGGGCTCCCCGAGCAACACCCCGTCTACCGCGACTTCTGGGTCTCGCGGGCCGAGCCCGTCGAGGCCATCGGTGTGCTGGGCAACACCCCGCAGGGCGGGCCGAACTACACGACCTTCGACGGTCAGGACGGCCTCTACCGCTGCGCCCTCGTCTACACGCAGCCCGACTGGCTCGTCTACCCCGACGACAACAGCGGCGCCCAGGCCAGCGAACTGTACCGCTACGTCGCCCGCTCCCAGGAATACAACGCCACCGTCGTAACGATACCCGGAAACGCCTTCAAATACGTCAACCCGCCGCCCGGCAACCCGACCCAATTCCCGATCCCCGAGCCGCCCGGCAAGATATTCCCGACGCGAGCGATGACGTACACCTGGAAGGCTATTCCGGCGGACCAGTTCCGACGCCTGCCCCGCGCGCTGGAGACATCGATCAACGACCAACAGGGCACGGTGAATGACGCCCAATTCGACGGCCGCTACGACCCCGGCACGCTTCTCTTCGCCAGCGCGCGTGAAAGGGGCTACTGGTGGGCGAATAACTACGTCTACGACCTCTCCTACAACTTCATCTTCCGCCAGTCGATCCCCGCTACGGACGACGGCATGAACGTCGTCAAGGGCGATCACAACTACTTCTTCCGCCTCGACCGAAAAAACCCGCCGCCGCGCTTCTGGCTCGCCACCGACGATGGCACCGTGGCAGGCAACCGCATCTATGGCAAATCCAGCTTCGACAAGCTTTTTAAGGTGGGATGAGATGAAGGACTTACTCTTCAGCCCCGGCGGCCAGCTCCGCCAGGCGGGGCTCCCGAGTGACGCGGCATCGTGCCTCGTTCTGGCCGAGGCGTCGCGGATGGCGGGCGACCGCACCGGCGCCGCCCGGTTGGCCGCGCGGGCGGTCGAACTGGAGCCGCACAACCTCGCCTTGCGGCTCGGCCTCGCCGGCCTGCTGGGCAACCAGCCCCCCCCCCGCCCGCGCCGTAAACGCAAGCGGCCCGCCGGTTGACGCCGGCGGGCCGCTCTGATTCATCGAGCAACGGCCCTGATCCCCATCCGTGCCGCCGCTCATCGCCCCCGCACGACCAACACGACATCCACCTTCGCGGCAGACATCACCATGCAGGAGACACCATCTATGATAACTGCGCCCGAAGCGGTCGGCAAGGCCGAACGCGCGGATTCCCGCGACAATCCAGAGTTTTTCCAGGACGCCTCCGAAACCTCACTCATCCCCCCGCCGTCCCCCGCCGAGGATGCCGCCCACGCCGCGGCCGCGGAGACCATCGACCAAGTCGAGGGGCGAGTCAAGGCGCTCTTCGCCCAGTCGCGCGGCCGGCACGCGAAGTGCGGCCGCGCCAAGGCCGTCTTCGTGGACACGACCAGTCCGAGACGCGGTTTCGCCGGCCGCCTGCGCTGCAAGCGCGTCGACTGCCCGTCCTGCGAGCGCCGCCGCGTCGTCGCCGCCATGAGGCGCCTCACCGACGCCTGCCTCAGGGCCGAACCGGGTCAGGTGCGGCCGCGCGTCGAAGTCCTCTGGCTCTGGCGCGGCCCCTGGTCCCGCTGGGGCGCGGTCTCCAAGGCGATTCGCCGCGCCGGCGACAAACCCGGTCACGCGCGGGTCCGCACGGCCGGCGGCGAAGTCGTCGTCGTGTCGGAGGTGCCCTTCCCCGGCGCCTCTCCCGTGACGCCGTCCGCCGCCGCCCTGGCCCTGGCCTCCGCCTGCGAGGCCGAGTTGGCCCCGGTGAGGCACGCCGCCCGGCTTCTCGGCCGCTGGAGGCCGATCCAGGGGAAGAAGCGGTGGAGCCGCATCCAGACGCGACTCGCCCCCGAGGCGGTCGGAGAACTGGCGCGGAACGCCGGCGCCCACGCCCGCTTGATCCGGGGCGGAGACGACCTGCACACCGGGGCCGTGGGTTTCAGCTTCCCAACCGACGTCGCCGACGAGACTGTAGACGCCTTTTGGGAGCGCCTGAGGGCGGCGCGTCCGACTGTGGCCAGAGACAAGGCTTGGTCTATGGGCAAAGTCGGACACGAGGCCGAATGGCGGACGTCTTACGGGGGAAATGACACCCCTCCGGAGGACACGCCATTGGCGGAAGACGAGCGGCCGAGGCGGTTGGCGGCCTGAAAAAGGTGGAGGCCGGGGGCGGCGGGGTGAGTCCGGCGCACAGGCTCCGCGCCGCGTCAACCGTTCAACTGTTCGGAGAGTTGATCGGCGCCGCCCGCCTGGTGACGGCTCTCGACGAAGAGAGGCGAAGGAGGGTGCGACGCCGCTGTCGAGCGTGACGCCAGCGGCCGATGCCGTCCGGGTGCGGGCTCCCCTTCCGGGCGCAGCGCACCCTCACTGACCCGTCCTCGTCAAAGACCGTCGCCAGGCAAGCGGGTGGATGATGGCCAAGGGATAGGCCCCGGAACGCCAGGCAGGCCCGTACAGGCGTTCAGGTAGTCGAGAGAGGCCGTTGAGGCACCCGAATCGCCCGGACGTCTGTACGGGCCTCCTACGCAATCCGGCGAGCGGTCGGCGGCGCTGCTCGACGACCGGCTTCAACTCGGGGTCGGACTCCGCGGCCTCGACGACGGCCTTCGCCTTCTCGTAGGTCCGGCCGGACGGCGACGGTCTTCAACGAAGAGAGGGTTGGGAGGGTGCGCCGCTCGCGGAAGGGAGGCGGATCGCCGCCGGGAGGAGGACGCCAGGGCCAAGGCAGAGAGTGTTGACGGTCAACACTCTCCCGCCCCCGAGCCGCCAGCGAAGAGGCCGACGCAGGACGTCCCCCTCGCGGCCTCTCTTCGCCGTGGACCGTCGCCGTCCGGCGGGGGAAACGAAGCGGGCCGGCTCCTCCATCCGGAAGAAGCAGGCCCGGTGACGTTGACGGCGATGTCCCTGGATGACCGGAACCCGGATTACGAATGCCGGTAAAGGGTGAAATCCCGGTCGAGGAACAAAACGTAGAACACGCGGTCATCCCGGTAACCGACCATTGCGGCCTTGCCTTTGAAGCGGAAGGCGAGGACGTTCACCTCGTCGGTGACGTGGGGGGGCAGGCCGGCATTGAGGGACTCCCGCGGGATGATTTCGCTCCCGCAGCCGTGCTTGTGGGCGTGCTTGATTTCGGCCCAGGTGAGCTTGCTGAGTTTGTGGAGCGTGTCGGCGAACGCGGCCTTCTCGCCGTCGTCGCAATGGGACAGGCAGTACTTGCCGCCCAAGAACTCCAGGCTGAAGAACGGCCTCTGCTGTTGCGTCGAGCCCGTCTTCGGGGGGGGATCGACTTGCCCCCGCCGACCGGGGGGATCTTGATTTTCTTATTAACCATGATTCACGAGCCGCGTCCGGAAATAGTCCCTGAGACTTTCCTTCGGGATGGTGCCGTTCGTCGGCGTGTCCTTCCAGGGCGGCTCCTCGTGCGTCAGGTCGCGCAGCTTCCAGGCCGAGAACTGCCCGTAAACCGCGTAGACCTCGTCGAGCAATTCGCGGACCCGCGGAGTGTACTTGTCGAAGTCGACGCCCGCGGGGCGCGGGATGGCGCCCGCGCCGAACGCCTTGTAGCCGCGGTACAGTTCCGGCACGACGGGGCCGTGAGCCCAGGCCACGATCTCCTCGGGGAAGAGCGGGCCGCCGTGCATCGCCAGGTGGAACCCCTGCGCGTAGTAGACGAGCTTCTGGAGCTTGAGGTTGGTGATGTTGTCGCCCGCCTCCTCGTCCACCTGCGCCAGGAAGAAGTCCGCCACGTCGCGACACGTCAATTCGGCCACGGGTCTACCCTCCCTTGCGCTTCCTTCATCGGCTTCGTGTACCAGTGTACAACAAGTGAGCGTTGGACGCCACGGGAGGTTCGCTCGCCGTCCCGCGCCGCGCAAGCGCTTACCCGCCCTTCCGCGGCCGGCCAGGCGGACGCCTGGGAGGAGGGGGCGGTTGCTCCTTCGGCGGCCGGCCTCGTGGCGTTGGGGGACGATCTTCGGGCGCCTCCATGAACGCCTCTGGCAACACGCCAAGAGCCGCACATAGGGTCAGTATGTTGGACCAGAGGGGTTCTCTCTGCCCTTGCTCCCAATGCGAAATGGCACGCTGGCTGAGCCCGGCCAACTCGGCAAGCTCGGCTTGCGTTAACCCCTTGGCCTCCCGCAATTCCTTGAGGCGGCCCGAAAACCATGCTGGGTTCATGGCCGGCCTCGCAAGCGCTTGGATTGCGGACATATGAGATGCCTGGAAAAAAACTTCATTGAAAATGGCCCGGCTGCTCTTGCAGTCTGGCCCACCTGTGGTATTATACCTTTGTCGGGGCAACCAAGCAACCGACGTAGGCATGAACAAAGTGGGGAGGGCGATGCTAGCAACATCCCCTCCCCAGGTCCCCGCTGTGTTGGAGCGAAGACGATGACAACTCTAACCGCACCCCGCAGTCCGCGTCAAGTCAAGCCCCGGTGGCCGTGGAGGGGTCGTTCGACCCCGCGACCCGCCTGCCGAGACTGATGGCCGGGTCGGCGATCCTCTTCATCACCGACGTCCGCACGGGCGAGCTGGCGATGTACTACGCGAAGGGCGTCGCCGACAACAACCGCCTCGTCGCGATCCGCCTGACCAAGGCCGGCGACGACTCCCCCGAGCCGCACGAACACCAGGTCACGCTCGCCGGGGCCAAGGCAGCCTGCGACTGCCAGGACGCAACCTACCGCCCCGACCGGCCGGGCGGCTGCCGCCACCTCAACGCCCTCACGCAGGCCCTCGGCCGGCTGGCCAACAGCCCCGAGCCGATCCGAGAGCCGATGCCGTTCTGATTCGTCTGCAGTCCGACTGCAGAGGAATTTCCGGAACCGCAGTCAATCCGCCTGCGGATTATCGCACTTACCTCAGAGACGCAACCTTCGCCCGCATCAGGAGAGTCCCATGTTCGCGACCAATCGCAAGTCCGCCTCCCGCCGCCCCGCCGCCGACGAGCCGACGATCAGCCTGACCGACGCGGCCCTGTCGGCCTGGCACTGGATCGCCCGCCACGCCGACGACGTCCCCGGCGCCCGCGTCATCCTCGCCGAGCTGGAAGAGGCCCTCGGCCTGCCCTGCGCCTGCCGTCTGACGCCCGAGCAGCTGGACAGGTACGCCGACGAGGCGAGGGGCCACGGCATCCGCGTCGGCCTGCCCGAAGGGACGGTCGACCTCGGCGCCCTGGCCCGCGACCTCCACGGCAACGATGACGCGGCCTGAGAAACCATCGCCAATCGCCGCAGCACTGCTGCGGCGATTGGCCCAACCCCGAGAGAAGGAGATGACCCATGTCCGCGCTGACCAAAGCCTGTCCCGCGTGCGAGGACGTCCGCTTGAAGCTCGACGCCCTCAACCGCGCCCTCCAACTGTCCCCGGTCGTCCTCAACTGGAACGTCCCCTCCGAAGGGATCTACGTCGTCTGCGAGTTCTGCCACAACACCGGCTCCGTCCTGACCCCCGAGGGGCGAAGCTTCCTGGCCGCGATCCGCCCCGTCCTCGGCCTGCCCGCCGCGCAACCCGCCGACGAAGACGCCGTCGCCTACTGACGATCCGACCTGCCTGCGGCCGGGGGCAACGTCGCCCCCGGCCTGTCGCCGTGGCCATCAGCCCGAGATCAACGATGCTCTCCGGTCCTTCGACTGACACCCGTGAAGACTCCGCCCCCGCGCAACAACCCGCCCCCGCCCCCGCCTTCCGCGCCCGCGTCGTCGCCCACGGGCCGGACTACCGCTCCGTCCGCTGGGGGTCCGACCCCGACGGCACGCCCCGCGTCTACCACCTGACGTCCATGCAGGCCGCGGTCGTCAAGATTCTCTGGGAGGCGTGGGAGAACTGCACCCCCGACGTCGGCGGCGAATACCTCCTGGAAGCCTGCGGGTCCGACCGGGACGGCGGCCGCATCGATACTGTCTTCGTCAAACACCCCGCCTGGGGGGCGCTT
>JBBROG010000330.1:0-8239 GCA_038229635.1 Gemmatales bacterium | reverse complement strand
GACCCCCGGCTTTGGGATATAACCCCTTCGGGGTAGGATCGGGGGCATTTTACCCCGAAGGGGTTGCATCCCAAAGCCGGGGGTCGCGCAGCGCACCCCCGGAATCCCACGACGGGGCGCCTACCCTCCGGCGGTTGACGGCCTGTACGATAGCGGAGACGCCCGCGAATGGGAATCCTCAATGGCCGCGCGAAAGAAGCTACCTCCCACGCACGCCGAACTCCTCGCCGCCCTCGGCGAGCGCCTGCGCCCCCCGTTCGGCGTCGTCCTCGGCGCCCCCGGCGAGGCCATGCGCCTCGTCGAGGCTCTGACGAGTGACGACGTCGTCGCTTACCAGATGGACCTGCACGCCGCCGACCGCCTGCGCGAGGCGCTGGCCGAGCGCCAGTTGAAGGCTCGCGTCGCGACAGCGCCGGACCTGTGGGACCTGCCGCCGGACTTCCAAACGCTCATCTACCTGCCCCCCAAGGGCGGCGAGCGCGAGTTGCGCATCGACATGGTGGAGCAGGCGTTCCACGTCCTGCGGCCGCGCGGCCTCCTCGCCGTCCTGACGCCGTACCAGAAAGACGACTTTTTCCCTCCCGTTTTAAAGAAGGTGTTCGGCCGCGTCCACGCGCCGACGGTGGGCCGCAGCACGGTCTTCTGGTGCCAGCGCGACGGCGAGCGGCCGCGCCGCCGCCACGAGATGACGTTCCACGTCCGCAACGGCGACGGGCCGTCGCTGGTGTTCCTGTCGCGCCCCGGCACCTTCGCCTACGGCCGCTTCGACGACGGCGCCCGCGCCCTGGTGGCGGCGGCGGAGGTGCGCCCCGGCGAGCGCGTCGTCGACATCGGCTGCGGTTGCGGCACCAACGGCGTCGTCGCCGCGCTGCGCGCCGCGGAGGGAGGCCACGTCGCCTTCGTCGACAGCAACGTCCGCGCCGTCGCCCTCGCCGAGCACAACGCCCGCGCCAACGGCGTCGCGTCGTTCGAGGCGTTCGCGTCGGCTCGCGTCGCGGGGCCGGCCGCGGGGACGTTCGACGTCGCCCTGGCCAACCCGCCGTACTTCGCGCAGTCGTCGATCGCGGCGCTGTTCGTGGTGCGCGCGCAGGCTCTGCTGAAGCCGGGCGGACGCCTCTTCCTGGTGACGAAGCAGCCGAGCGAAGTGGCGCCGATCCTGGAAGACGTCTTCGGCGAGGTCGAAGGGGTGATGGTCGGCGGCTACGTGGTCTTCACCGCGCGGAAAGCGGGGCGGGCGCGGGCGCGGGTCGCCGAAAGAGATTGCATCCCTCCCCACCCCGGCCTTTAATAAGAGTCTGTGCCGTATGCCCCCCTCGCCCCGGTACTCAGGGGAGAGGGGGGCATACGGCACAGACTCCAAGACAAGCCCGCCTGCCGACGACCGAGAGATCCCACCCATGCGCAGGACGACCCTTTTCGCGCTGACCGTCTTCCTTGCCGCGCGCACCCCCGCCGCCGAGCCGCCCCGGCCGGTCGACTACGGCCGCGACGTCAAGCCGATCCTGTCCAACTCCTGCTACGCCTGCCACGGCCCCGACGAGGGCAAGCGCAAGGCGAAGCTGCGCCTCGACGTCCGCGCGGAGGCGGTCAAGAAGGCGATCAAGCCCGGCGACGCCGGCCACAGTGCGCTGATCGAGCGGCTCACGACCAAGGACCCCGACGAGGTCATGCCGCCGCCGTCGTCGAAGAAGGAGCCGCTGACCGCCGCCCAGGTCGACGTGCTGCGCCGCTGGGTCGAGCAGGGGGCGAAGTTCGACGTCCACTGGGCCTACGTCAAGCCCGCCCGCCCGCCGCTTGCGGCTTCGCACCCCACCTGGGTCCGCACCCCCATCGACGCCTTCGTCGCCGCCGAGCACGAAGCCCGCGGCCTGACCCCCGCCGCCGAGGCCGACCGCGTCACGCTGATTCGCCGCCTCTCCTTCGACCTGACCGGCCTGCCGCCGGCGCCCGCCGAGGTCGACGCCTTCCTCGCCGACAGGAGTTCCGACGCCCACGAGAAGCTCGTCGACCGCCTGCTCGGCTCGGCGCCCTACGGCGAGCGGATGGCGCTGTTCTGGCTCGACCTGGTACGCTACGCCGACACGGCCGGCTACCACAGCGACAACCACCGCGACGTCGCCCTCTACCGCGACTACGTCATCGCCGCCTTCAACGACAACAAGCGCTTCGACCAGTTCACCGTCGAGCAGCTCGCCGGCGACCTGCTGTCGAGTCCGACGACCGAACAGAAGATCGCCTCGGGCTATAACCGCCTGCTGCAGACGACGGAGGAGGGCGGCGCCCAGCCGAAGGAGTACACGGCGAAGTACGCCGCCGACCGGGTGCGCAACGCCTCGTCGGTGTGGCTGGCCGGCACGATGGGCTGCGCCGAGTGTCACAACCACAAATTCGACCCCTTTACGGCGAAGGACTTCTACAGCTTCGCCGCCTTCTTCGCCGACGTCCAGGAGCGGGCCGTCGGCCGCCAGGACCAAACGCAGTTGCCGTCCGGGGCGGCGGCGGCGCGGCTGGCGGCTCTCGACGCCGGCGTCGCGAAGTTGAAGGCGGACCTGGCGAAGCCGTCGCCGCCGGAGGCGGAGGCGACGAAGAAGGTACTCGCCGAGTGGGAGGCGCAGCGCGTTGCCCTGCTCAAGACGGTGCCGACGACGCTGGTGTCGACGGCGGGTGCGCCGCGCACGGTGCGCGTGTTGCCGCGCGGCAACTGGCTGGACGACACCGGCGAGGTGGTGCAGCCGGCGGCGCCCGCGTTCCTGGCGCCGCTCGGCGTCGAGGGGCGGCGGGCGACGCGCCTCGACCTGGCGAGGTGGCTGGTGTCGCGCGACAACCCGCTGACGGCGCGCGTCTTCGTGAATCGCCTGTGGAAGATCGCGTTTGGTCAGGGACTCGTCAAGTCGCTGGACGACTTCGGCACCCAGGGCTCGCCGCCGTCGCACCCGCGCCTCCTCGACTGGCTGGCGCGGGAATTCGTCGACAGCGGCTGGGACGTCAAGCACGTCCTGAAGCTGATGCTGCTGTCGAACACGTACCGGCAGTCGTCGTCGGCGTCGCGGGAGCAGCGCGAGCGCGACCCGGCGAACGTCTGGCTTTCGCGGCAGGGTCGCTTCCGCCTCGACGCCGAGGCGGTGCGCGACAACGCCCTGGCCGTGAGCGGCCTGCTGGCGCGGAAGGTCGGTGGGCCGAGCGTCAAGCCGTACCAGCCGGCCGGCTACTGGTCGTTCCTGAACTTCCCCGTGCGCGACTGGCAGGCCGACCGCGGCGAGGACCAGTACCGCCGCGGGCTCTACACCTACTGGTGCCGCACCTTCCTGCACCCGAGTTTGCTCGCCTTCGACGCCCCGACGCGCGAGGAATGCACCGTGGAGCGGCCGCGCTCCAGCACGCCGCTTCAGGCGCTGGTGCTGCTCAACGACCCGATCTACGTCGAGGCAGCGCGCGTCTTCGCCGAGCGCGTGCTGAGGGACGGAGGCGGCGACGTTCGCGGCCGTCTCGACTACGCCCTCCGACTCGCCGTCTCGCGCCCGGCGAAGGCCGAAGAGACGAAAGTCTTATCCGAGTTGTACCAGAAGCACCTCGCCGACTTCCAAAAGGATAAAGAAGGGGCGCGAAAGCTGGTGAGCGTAGGCCAGTCGCCGGTGCCGAAGGACGTCGACGTCGCGGAGCTGGCGGCGTGGACGTCGGTGGCGCGCGTTATCTTGAACTTGCACGAGACGATCACAAGGAACTAACCACAGAGAACACAGAGAACACAGAGAAAAAAAGGAGAGAAGAATGGACGAGAAAGACCCTTTGACCGGCGCGGTCATCGGGGCGGCTATCGAAGTCCATCGGGAGATGGGACCGGGGTTGCTCGAGTCCGTTTATCAGAAGTGCCTCGAATATGAGCTCCGCTCGCGCGGCGTGGAGTGCCAGCCGCAGGCGAAGTTACCCATCACGTACAAAGGGATCGAACTTGAAGACCCGTTGGTGATGGACTTCTATTTCCCCGGTCTCCTCGTCGTCGAACTAAAAGCCGTCGACAAGACTCTTCCGGTGCATGACGCCCAACTCCTGACCTACCTGCGACTGAGCAAGACCCACGTCGGCTTGCTAATCAACTTCAACGTCAAGGCGCTGCGTGACGGCATCAAGCGTCTCGTACTCTGACTCTTTTCTCTTGGTATTTTCTCTGTGTTCTCTGTGTTCTCTGTGGTTAGTTCTTGAGGGCCTTCCCCCATGACTCCCCTGGAATTGACACGCCGAGCCTTCCTCCGCCGCGGCGCCCTCGGCGGCGTCGCCCTGGCTTCGCTCCTCAATCCCGACCTGCTCCGCGCCGCCGACAAGGCTCGCGGCGACCGTTGGCCCGGCGTCGTCACCCCGACGCACCACGCGCCGCGCGTCCGCCGCGTGATCTGGCTCTACATGGCCGGCGGCCCGTCGCATTTGGAAACGTTCGACCACAAGCCGCAGCTCGCCAAAATGAGCGGCAAGCCGATGCCCGAGTCGTTCACCAAGGGCCAGCCCATCGCCCAGCTCCAGGGCGCCAAGCTCAATTGCCTCGCCCCGCAGCACCCGTTCCGGAAGTGCGGCCAATCCGGCCAGGAAATCTCCGGTATCTTCCCGCACCTGGCGACGGTCGCCGACGAGTTGTGCGTCATCCGCTCGATGCGCACCGAGGCGATCAACCACGACCCGGCGCACACGCTGATGAACACCGGCACGACCATCTCCGGCCGGCCCAGCGCCGGCTCGTGGGTCTGGTACGGCCTCGGCAGTGACGGCGACAACCTGCCCGGCTTCGTCGTCCTCAGTTCGACGGGCCGCAGCGGGCAGTCACAGCCGATCGCGCAACGGCAGTGGCACAGCGGCTTCCTGCCCGGCAACTTCCAGGGCGTCCACTTCCGCTCCAAGGGCGACCCGGTCCTCTACGTCAAGAGCCCCGACGGCGTCACCGCCGAGCGCCAGCGCGACGTCGTCGACGCCGCGCAATCTCTTAACAAGATCTTCAACGACGGCGCCGACGACCCCGAAGTGCTGACGCGCATCCGGCAGTACGAGATGGCCTTCCGGATGCAGACGAGCGTGCCGGGCCTGATGGACCTCTCCGGCGAGACGAAGCAGTCGCTCGACCTGTACGGCACGAAGGGCGGCGATGGCTCGTTCGCGGCGAACTGCCTGCTGGCGCGGCGCCTCGCCGAGCGCGGCGTGCGCTTCATCCAGTTGTACCACCGCGACTGGGACCACCACGGCCGCATCAAGGACGACATCCCCGTCGTGGCCAAGGAAGTCGACCAGGGCATGGCGGCGCTCTTGAAGGACCTGAAGGCGCGCGGGATGCTCGACGAGACGCTGGTGGTCTGGGGCGGCGAGTTCGGGCGGACGCCGATGGCGCAGGGCAACGGCCGCGACCACCACATCAAGGGCTTCTCGATGTGGCTGGCCGGCGGCGGCGTCAAGGCCGGCACGACCTACGGCGCCACCGACGAACTGGGCTATAACGCGGTCGAAAACGTCGTCGACGTCCACGACCTGCACGCGACGATCCTGCACCTGCTCGGCGTCGACCACGAGCGGCTGACGTTCCCGTTCCAGGGACGGCAGATGCGCTTGACGGACGTCTCCGGACGTGTTGTAAAAGGCGTGCTGGCGTAGTGCCTGGAGCCGCCCGTTTGCTGAGGAGAAGGAATGATGGAATATCAAGTCCTCGTCGAACAGGCCGCGTCGCGGACGACGGCCGTGGTTCGTACCCGCGCCGGCCGCCACGAACTCGCCCAGGTCGTCCCGCAGGGCTGCGGCGAAGTGTGGACGTTCATCCGCTCGTCTCAGATGCCGCACCCCGGACGGAATCTGGCGCTGTATCTGGACTGCGAGATCAATCTTGAGGTCGGCGTCGAGGTGACTCAGCCCTTCGCCGGCAACGGCCGGGTGGTCTGTTCGAGTACGCCGGCCGGGACGGTCGCGACGGCCGCGCACTTCGGGCCTTACGACCGCCTCGGGGGAGCGCACGCCGCCATTCTGGGCTGGTGCGCGGAGAAGGGCCACGTCCTCGCCGGGCCGAGCTGGGAGGTGTACGGCCACTGGGACGACGACCCCGCGAAGCTCCGCACCGACGTGTATTATCTCCTGCGGCCTGCGGTCTGATTCGCTCGGCCCGCTTCCCCTCTGGACGACACGGGGGCGCGTCGGTTACTCTTGACTCACCGACGTTGGGCTCGCCCCCGGAGCGCGACACGATGGACGCACGCTTGAGCATCGAGGCGGGGGAAGGCGCCCCGGCGGTCGTCACCCTCGCGCCCGACCGGGTCGTCACCCTCGGCCGCAACCGCGGCAACACCGTCCTCCTCCAGGACCGCCACGCCTCGCGCTTCCACGCGGAAATCGTCTTCGAGGACGGCCGCTGGGTCCTCCGCGACAGCGGCACCCTCAACGGCACCAAGCACAACGGCGAGCGGTTGCACGGGCCGGCCCGCCTGGCGCACGGTGACGTCATCGGCATCGGCGATACGCGGTTGCGCTTCCTCCTCGGCCTCGCCGGCAGCCTCACCCCGCCGGAACTCGCGCAGCCCGGCACCGACCTGGTCGTCGCCCTGGGGAAGAAGCCCGACAGCGGCGGCAAGACCGTCTTCCTCCCCGACGAGCTGACGGCGCTCTGCACCTTTATGCAGGACGCGCTCAAGGAGTCGGCGCCGCGCCGCGTCGTCGCCCTGGCCCTGACGACCCTGCTCCGGCAGACGCGGGCGACCGCCGCTGGCTACCTCGGCTTCGACCACGACGACCCGCTGCCGCGCCTCGTCCTGCCGGAGCTGGCCCACGTCGACATCCACCTCAGCCGTCAGCTCACGCAGCGCATGCTCCAGGAGCGGCGCGTCATCTGGCTGGGCGGCGACGGCGACGAAGCCCCGGAAAGCGTCGTCTCCTTCCAGGACGCCGTCTGCCTGCCGCTGCCCTGCGCCGACGGCCGCCCGTGCGCCGCCATCCACGTCTACAAGGTTGGCGAAGGCTTCCGCGACCGCGAGGTACGCTTCTGCGAGGTCGTCGCCGGCTACCTCGGCACGTTCCTCCAGTTGCTGCGCGCCAGCCGCCACCTTGCCGCCGAGAACTCGCGCCTGAAGGTCCACGGCGGCGCCGCCGAGGACGAGCTGATCGGCGACAGCCCGCCGCTCCAGAAACTGCGCCAGACCCTGGCGCGCATCGCGCCGGGGCCGGGCAACGTCCTCATCACCGGCGAGAGCGGCAGCGGCAAGGAACTGGTGGCCCTGGCGCTGCACCGCCTCAGCCCGCGCCGCGACGGCCCCCTCGTCACCGTCAACTGCGCCGCCATCCCGGCCACGCTGCTGGAGGCCGAACTGTTCGGCCACCGCAAGGGGACCTTCACCGGCGCCACCGAGGACCGCGCCGGCCTGTTCGAGCAGGCCGACGAGGGGACGCTGTTCCTCGACGAGATCGGCGAGTTGTCGCCGGAGTGTCAGGCCAAGCTGCTGCGCGTCCTCGAAGGCAAGGGCTTCCGCCCGGTAGGCGGCACGGCCGACGTCCGCGTCGACGTGCGCATCGTGGCGGCGACGAACCGCGACCTGGAGCGCGAGGTCGAGGACGGGCGTTTCCGCGAGGATCTCTTCTACCGTCTCCGCATCCCGGTGCGCGTGCCGCCCCTGCGCGAACACGCCGAGGACATCCCCGTCCTGGCCGAACACTTTCTGCGCCGGTTGGCGGTGGAGTACCGCCGTCCGGTGCGGCTGACCGAGGAGGCGTTGCGGCGCTTGCACGACTACTCGTGGCCGGGCAACGTGCGTCAGCTGCGCTCGGTGCTGGAGAACGCCGTGGCGATGAGCGACGGCGACGAGATCGCCGCCGCCGACCTGCCGCTGGGGCCGGACCGGCGCCGCGCCGCCGACGGCCTGCCGACTTTGAACATCGCGGACCTGGAAGCCGAGGCGATCCGCCAAGCCCTTTGCCGCACCGAGGGCAACAAGGTGAAGGCCGCGAAGTTGCTCGATATCCACCGCGACACGCTCCAGATGAAGATCCGGAAATATCACATCGAGCGCGACGAGGAGTGAGGCGTGGTGATCCGGGGGTGCGCGAGATTCCGGGGGTGCGCTGCGCGACCCCCGGCTTTGGGATACAACCCCTTCGGGGTAAAATGCCCCCGGCCCTACCCCGAAGGGGCAGGGCTTCCAACATGTTCAGTAGTTGTACCGTATTCTTCCCTTGGCGGGTGGCTGAAAACGCCCGTGGTTTTCGGCATGTCCCGCCTCGGCCACGG
>JBBROG010000329.1:0-8257 GCA_038229635.1 Gemmatales bacterium | reverse complement strand
GACCAAGGAGCATCTGGAGCAGCGTCTGGCGCTGGACATGCACCGCGAACAGCAGGCCCCCAGACGCCGGCATACCTTGACGACGCTGCATCAGGCGCGCTCCAAGCCTGAGTCACTGCACTAACTTTGCTAAAGTCTCACTTCGGTGCTGCTTTCGATCCTGACCGCCGCGGCCCTTTCGGAGGCGCGCAAACATCTGCCCTCACGGGAGGGGTTTTATCTCCGCACGAAGGAATGGCTTGTGCGGCGTGAGAATCCACAGGCAGCGGAAGAACTTCTTTTTGGTCTCGAATAATCCCAATGCACTCAGAGCAAGTTTGCGAACGGCTGGGTAATGGCCAGTTCGTGGGAATCGCCGTTACTAAGACCACACATGGCAATATGCACACTGGAATCACTTACCAGTGGCGCGGGGAGAACTACCTTTATCATCAAGCATTTCACATCGACACAAGATTGGAGCGGTTCGATGCCGGAGTGGCTGAGTTGGGCGGGGCAACACTTGTTGTGGCGCTGCCGCTGCGCCCTGAACGTCTGAAGGCAGTCGCCGGGTTTCTCGACCACCTTGGAAAGATCAACTATCAGCACCCATACACGCTGAAGTACGACCCGAAGGCGACGATAGACCGAGAGCTGGGTAAGTTAGTCTCGAAGGACGGGAAAGGGTTAAGTTGCGTCACCTTTGTCCTTGCCATCTTCCAAACTTTCAAAATCCGCCTCATCGATGCTTCGACGTGGCCGCAGAACAGGCCGGAAGACTTGAAGGCTCAGCAGAATCTCATCGAATGGCTAATAAAGAACAATAAAGCAACTCCAGAACACATTAAGGACGTCCGGGAAGAAAGCGGCTGTTTACGTGTCCGTCCTGAGGAGGCCTGTGGCGCAGGATGTCATAAGCTAATGCCGGTTAAATTCATGTACGCCGAGCCCGCAAGCCTGTACCTATTGAAGCGTATTAGCCAGCTTCTCCATATCCCTGCCTGGAAAACGTATCCTGAAGCCAATTGAACGCCGGGAATGCAGCCCCGGCCAGGCCTCTCTCGTCACGCGCGCGCCATATTTATTCAGGGAGTAACCGATATTTCCAGCGCTTCGGAGATTCGTCGATGAGATAGGGTGTCGTCCAGTAAACACTATAGAAGCGACAGGGGCTCGCAGAGTCGGCCGTTCGTGTGTTGAAGAGCCGCGACCGTCGCGCCGCGCTCAGGCGTTCTCAAAATGAAAAACCTGGTTGTTTAGCACCACCGCCGCGTACGCGCCGGCTGAATTCGGCGTCAAGGCTTCGACGAGCCTGCCGGCCCTGCTCGACACCCTGGGAGATCCCGAAGCAAAAAGATATTTTTTAAGATCGCTTTTGTAATTCCCGAGATGCTCCTTACGGCCCGCCTTTCTGCCACCCACGAGTCCGGTTGAAAACTCTCGTTCTATCCCTATCTTACCTGTACAAGCGTCTGACAAGTGCGTGGGCAAGGCACGGAAATTGCCCTTGCCGCCCTCTCCCCGTTGGCCCGGCCGCGCCGGGGTGCTATCCGTTGTTTGTCCGCGAGGTAGGTTTCATGGCCGCGCGTCCCTTCCGCACGTTCACGGTGCTGCCCCGTCTGCCCGAACGCCTGCTCGCCTTGCAGGACCTCGCCTACAATCTCTGGTGGTGCTGGAACCACGACGCGGTGTCGCTCTTCCGCCGCGTCGACTCCGACCTGTTCGAGGCCGTCGAGAATAGCCCGGTCAAGCTCCTCGGCGCCGTCGAGCAGTCGCGCATGGAGGAGCTGTGCCGCGACGACGGTTTCCTGTCGCACCTGGACCGCGTCAAGGAGAACTTCGACGCCTACATGAGCGGGCCGACCTGGTACAAGGAGACTTACGGCTCCGGCGACGGCGAGAACCGCATCGCGTATTTCTCCGCCGAGTTCGGCATTCACGAGAGCGTCCCGGTCTACTCCGGTGGCCTCGGCGTCCTCGCCGGCGACCACCTCAAGAGCGCCAGCGACCTCGGGCTGCCGCTCGTCGGCGTCGGCCTGATGTACCGCGAGGGCTACTTCCGCCAGTACCTCAACGTCGACGGCTGGCAGCAGGAGCGCTACCCCGAGAACGACTTCTACAACCTGCCGCTCCACTCCGAGACGAAGGGCGGCGCCCCGCTCCTCGTCGAGGTCGCCTTTCCGGGGCGGAAGGTCTGCGCGCGCGTCTGGCGCATCCAGGTCGGCCGCGTGCCGCTCTACCTCCTCGACACCAACATTCCTCAGAACAACGCCGAGGACCGCGCCATCACCGCCCGGCTCTACGGCGGCGACCACGACATGCGCGTCCGCCAGGAAATGATCCTCGGCGTCGGCGGCGTTCGGGCGCTGCGCGCCCTCGGCAAGCCGCCGACCGTCTGTCACATGAACGAGGGGCATTCGGCCTTTTGCGGCCTGGAGCGCATCCGCCAACTCATGGAGGAGAACAGCCTGGACTTCAGCGCGGCTCGCGAGGCGGTCGCCGCCGGCGCCGTCTTCACGACGCACACGCCGGTGCCCGCCGGCAACGACGTCTTCACCCCGCAGCTGGTCGAACACTACTTCGCCGACCTCATTCCGCAGCTGAAGATCGACAAGCACGAGTTCCTCGGTCTGGGGCGGCAGAACCCGAAGGACGTCAACGAGCCGTTCTGCATGACGGTGCTGGCGATCCGCCTGGCGAACTCGACCAACGGCGTCAGCCGGCTGCACGCCCAGGTGTCGCGCAAGATGTGGAAGAGTGTCTGGCCGGAACTGCCCGACGCCGAGATTCCCATTATGGCGATCACCAACGGCGTCCACACGGCGAGCTGGGTGTCGCCGGACATGATCCAACTTTACGAGCGCTACCTGGGCCTTCAGAACGAGACGCGGCCGACGGACCACGGCGTCTGGCGCCGCGCCGAGCACATCCCCGACGCGGAATTGTGGCGGACGCACGAGCGGCGGCGCGAGCGGCTGGTGGGCTTCGCCCGGCAGCGGCTCAAGAACCAACTCAAGCAGCGCGGCGCCCCGCCGGCGGAGATCGCCCGCGCCGAAGAGATCCTCGACCCCGACGCGCTGACGATCGGCTTCGCGCGCCGCTTCGCGACCTACAAGCGCGGCACGCTCATCTTCCGCAACCTGGAGCGGCTGACGGCGATTCTGAACAATAAAGATCGCCCGGTGCAGATTCTCTTCGCCGGCAAGGCGCACCCGCGCGACCACGGCGGCAAGGAGCTGATCGCCGAGATCCTGCACATCGGCCGGCGGACGGAACTGCGGCGGCGCGTCGTCTTCCTTGAGGACTACGACATGAACCTGGCGCGCTACCTGCTCCAGGGCGTCGATGTGTGGCTGAACAACCCGCGCCGCCCGCTGGAGGCGTCGGGGACGAGCGGCATGAAGGTGTGCGTCAACGGCGGGCTGAACCTGAGCATCCTCGACGGCTGGTGGGTCGAGGGCTACGCCCAGGACAACGGCTGGGCCATCGGCGCCGGCGAGGAGTACACGGACCTCACGTATCAGGATGACGTCGAGAGCCGGGCGATCTACGACCTGCTGGAGCAGGAGATCGTGCCCCTGTTCTACAACCGCGGCAGCGACGGGCTGCCGCGCGGCTGGCTGAAGATGATGAAGCGGTCCATCGGCAGCATCTGCCCGTTCTTCAACACGCACCGCATGGTGCAGGAGTACACGGAAAAGTGCTACCGGCCGTCGGCCCTGCGCTTCTCGGCGCTGGCGGCGGAGGGGTTGAAGAAGGCGAAATCGCTGGCGCAGTGGCGGCGCCGGCTGGTGCAGGCGTGGCCGCAGGTGAAAGTGGAAGCGGTCCAGGCGGACGGCGCCGACCCGATGTGCGTGGGGCTGAGCCTGGCGGTGAAGGCGCGCGTCAACCTCGGCGGGCTGGCGCCGGACGACGTGGAGGTGCAGCTGTTCCACGGCGCCGTCGACTCGCTGGGCGACATCCCGAACCCGAAGACGGAGCCGATGAGCCACAACGGCAGCGCCGAGGGAGCGACGTGGGCGTTCGCGGGGACGATCCCGTGCCGCACGAGCGGGCAGCACGGCTTCGCGGTGCGCGTGCTGCCGAAGAACGGCGACCTGGGCAGCCCGTTCGAGCCGGGCCTGGTCTGCTGGGGGTGAGCCCCCGGCGTTGACCGCCGGCCGCCGCATTCGCCACAAGGAGCGCGTCGCCGCTGACGAGGAGTCGACCGTGTCCACCGCCTCTGTCCGCCCGCGCCCCCGGCCGCAGTGCCTGCTCATGCACGACGTGGACTGGCGGACCTACGGCCGGCTGCTCCGTGCCTTCGCGGAGCGGCCGGGCGTTCGCCTGACCTACGACCGGGGAGCCCTGGAGATCAGGAGTCCGCTGTACGAGCACGACAGCGACGCCGATTTCCTCGGCCGCCTGGTGGCGGCCTTGACCGAGGAGTTGCGGCTGACCGTGCGCGGCGGCGGCTCGACGACGCTGCGGCGGCGGAAGAAGCGCCGCGGCCTCGAACCCGACCGCTGCTACTGGATCGCCAACGAGCCGAAGATCCGGGCGAAGAGGCGGATCGACCTGCGCCTCGACCCGCCGCCGGACCTGGCGATCGAGGTGGACGTCACCCGCAGCTCGCTCGACCGCATGAGCCTGTACGCCGCCCTCGGCGTGCCCGAAGTGTGGCGGCTGGTCGAGCCGGCGCTGACGTTTCACGTCCTCGGGCCGGAAGGCAAATACGCCGAGGCGGGGCAAAGTCTGTCGTTCCCGCAGGTGACGCCGGCCGACTTGACCCGGCTCTTGGCGCAACGGGCTTCGTCGGATGACAACACCTTGATCGCTCAGCTGCGGACCCGAGTCCGCCAGCCGCCGACGCCCTGACGCCTGCCGCGAAACTCTTCCTGTCGCTTCCTCACGGAAAATCTGTATTCGCTCCCTCTCCTCCGGGCACTACAAGAAGGAACGATAATTACCCCCTCGCCCCGGAGCGTTCATGTCTCGCGTTCCGCTGACGCCGATCGCCCGCTTCCTCCGCCGTCTGGCCCCGTCCGAGGGCGAGGCGAGTGACGGACAGCTTCTCGCGCGCTTCGTCCAGACCCGCGAGGAGGACGCCTTCGCGCGCCTCGTCGGTCGTCACGGGGGAATGGTCTTCGGCGTCTGCCGCCGCGTCCTCGCCGACGCCCACGACGCCGAGGATGCTTTCCAGGCGACGTTCCTCGTCCTGGCGCGCAAGGCGGCGTCGGTTCGCAAGTGCGACTCGGTCGCGAGTTGGCTGTACGGTGTGGCTCACCGCGTGGCGCTGAAGGCGCGGTCGGCGGCGGCGGCGCGGCGCCAGGCCGAGCAAAGGCAGGTGGTCCGCATGACGCCGTCCGACCCGGTCGCGGAGGCCGCCTGGCGCGAGTTGCGGCCGCTGCTCGACGAGGAACTCGCCCGGTTGCCCGAGAAGTATCGGGCGCCGGTCGTCCTCTGCTACCTCGAAGGCAAGACCAACGACGAGGCGGCGCGGCTGCTCGGCTGGACCAAAGGGACGGTCTCGGGCCGGCTGGCGCGGGCGCGCGACCTGTTGCGCGGCCGGCTGGCGCGGCGCGGGTTGGCGCTGTCCGGCGCGAGTCTGGCGACACTCGTGACGGCGAACGCGGCCTCGTCGGCTCCGGCACCACTGGCCGCGACGACCGCAGCGGCGGCGCTGGCGTTCGCGGCGGGGGAAACAATCACGGGGGCGTCGCCGGGCGCCTTGACCCTGGCGAAGGAGGTAGTGCAAGTCATGCTCATCACACGATGGACGCTCGTCACGGTGGCGGTCCTGGCCCTGGCCGGCGCCGGCGCGGGTCTGCTGTGGAGTCCGGCCGGCGCCGCCGACGAAGACAAACCCGCCGCGGCGGCTCAAGCACAAAAGGCCGTGGAAAAGAAGAACGGCGCGATCTTCGACGAAGCGCGCCGCGCGCCCGACGACCAGGAGACGTTGCAGGGCACCTGGGCCGTGGTCGAGATGGAGGCGAAGGGCGAGAAGGCGCCGGACGACGCTTTCAGCGGCACGAAAGTCGTCATCAAGGGCGACCGCCTCACCTTCGCCCTGGGAACGGAAGCGCGCGTCTCGACGTTCCGACTCGACCCGCGGAAGAAGCCGAAAGTGATCGCCCTGACGCCGCAGGACGGGCCGTCCAAGGGCCAGGCCGTCGAGGGGATCTACGAGCTGGACGGCGACCGGCTTCGGCTCTGCTTCGAGAACGGCGACGGCAAGGCCACGCCGACGAAGTTCGCGACGCGGAAGGACGACGAGATGCGCCTCCTCGTGCTGGAACGGCGGGAATGGGGAAATAAGGATCCGAAAATCATGCGGAGGCCGGACGGCCATCGGTGGAAGCTGCGCGAGTCGTCGCCGGTTCGGGCCGTCGCCTACGCCCCGGACGGCAAGTCGGTCGGCGTCGCGACGGACGGCCTGTTCCTGCTTCTCGACGCCGAGACCGGCAAGGTCCGCAGGCGCTCTCACCTGGCCATTGCGGTGCGTGGTCTGGCCTTTGCGCCGGACGGCCGGACCGTGGCCGTCGGCGGCACGGCGAATCGCGAGGAGACGCTCCAGGGCGGCGTAATCGTGTTCGACGCGGCGAAGGGTCTGCTGCTTCAGTCTCTCGATGGCGCGACGAACGCCCTCGCCTTCTCTCCCGATGGCAAGCGGCTGGCGACGGCGGGTCCGGGGGGAGTCGTGACGCTCTGGGACCCGGCGACGGGGAAGCGGGTCGCGACGATGCAGGACAAGGGCCTCGACCCGCGCTCGGTCGCGTTCAGCCCCGACGGCAAGCTCATTGCCGCGGGCGGACCGTGCCCGGTGATTTGCCTGTGGGACGTGGCGACGGCGGAGTACGCGAACGGCATCCTCGTGGGCGAGAAAGGCGTGACGGCGGTGGCCTTTTCGCCCGACGGGAAACGGCTGGCCTCGGCGGAGCCGAACGGGGCGGTCCGCCTGTGGGACGTCGCCAGCCGCAAGGAAGTTCGCACTTTCAAGGCCGGTGACAAGGGAATTCGCGCCATCGCCTTCGGACCAGGCGGGGCGACGTTGCTCGCCGGCGGCGAGGACGGTGTGGTGCGCTCCTGGGACCTGGCGACGGGGAACTCCTCGACGATCAACGCCCACGCGAAGGAAGTCACGGGCGTGGCGGTCAGCCCCGACGGCGTGGGGATGGTGACCGGCAGCGCGGACGGCACGGTCGCCGCGTGGTAGCTCGGGCACCCGCCGCGGCTCGGGGTGCCGAGCCGCGGCGGGTCAGCGCCAGTGTTCGGGTCGGAAATCCCTCGGGGCGTAAGGCCACTTGTCCAACCCGCGTTCGCGGATAAGGGCCGCTTCCTCGTCCCGTTCCTGGCGCAGCAATTCCTCGTTGCGCGTGCAGTAATGGATCGCCTCAAAAACCGCTTCGACCGGCACGTCGTATTCGGCGGCGACCTCTTCGGGCGTCAGGGGCTCAGCCCCTACCGTCTCCCGGTAGAGCGTCTGCGCGAACACCTTGCGGTCCTTCAGGAAGAACTGCTTGTAGCGCGACCCGCGCCACGGCCCCAGGTACTTGTACGGCGTCTCGTCGTTCATGACTCACCTCCCCCCGCATTCTGGCGCCCGCCGCGACTCGGGGTGCCGGGCCGCGGTGGGTCATTGCCAGTGGTTGAGAATGTGCAATTCGTCTTTGACGGGAAGTCCGGAGGCGGCCAGTTTACCGACCGCACGGACAATAGCCGGGTTCTTCATGTCCGTCTTGGCGTTGTTATCGAATCGAACGAGAAGGACCCCGGAGTGGCGGCCGCCGGACGCGATCACGAGTTTGTGCAAGTCCTCGAAATCCCGGTAGTTCGCCGTCAGCACGGTCCAATCGTGCTCGAGCGCGTACCGCAGGTGGTTCGGGTCCGACACGCCCGCCGTTCCCACGTCGGTCGGCAACACCACCGTATGCCCGACCCGCCGCAGCAGGGCGACCAGGCGCGGGTGGAGAATGTTGTCGTCGAGATAAATCCTCATGGTGCCCGGGTCGATTCGGGCGACTCAGGGGGTGGTTTCAGATAGCCTTTCGCGATCATCTCGACGGTATCCTCGTCCCGCTCTCTTTGCAACAATTCCTCGTTGTGCGTGCAGTAGTGGATCGCCTCCAACACGGCCTCGAGCGGCACGTTGTAGTCAGCGGCGACCTCTTCCGGCGTCCGCGGGTCGGTGCCGACCGTCTGCCGGTAGAGCGCCTCCGCGAACATCTTGCGGTCCTTCAGGAAGAACTGCTTGTAGCGCGACCCGCGCCACGGCCCCAGGTACTTGTACTGCGTCTCG
>JBBROG010000328.1:0-8286 GCA_038229635.1 Gemmatales bacterium | reverse complement strand
TAGGCATCAGGTTAAGGACAAACAACGAGAAAGCTCCTGCGTAAGATGGTGTTAGTGGACCCCATCCTTCCCCAGGAGCTTCCCGTGACTACTACCGTAGCACAACTCGCCGATACCTTGCAAACCCTCTTCACCACGACGGCGCAGCAGCTGGCCACCGACACCGGCTTGATCCGACGCCGCCGCAAGCTCTTCGGACCGTCCTTCGCCCAAGGACTCGTCTTCACCTGGCGGGATAACCCGCACGCCACCCGGGAAGACCTCGCCCTGGCCGTGGCCCCCGACGGCCTGGCCGCGCCAAGCCTCGACGAGCGCTTCACCCCCACCGCCGCCGAGTTCCTCCGCCGCCTGCTCCTGGAGGCGGTCGGCCACGTCATCGCCGCCCAACCCACCGCCGTCGCCCTGCTGCGGCGCTTCCCCGGCGTCTACCTGTTGGATAGCACCGGCGTCACACCCTGCCGGCGGTGCTGGCCGACCTCTGGCCCGGCTGCGGCGGCCGTGGCGACGACACGGCGTGTCAAGCCGCTCTCAAGGTCCAGGTCGGCTACGAGGGGAACCGCGGTACGTTGGCGGGGCTGTCGCTGCATCCCGGCCGCGCCGCCGACACCACGGCGGCGCTGGCGCGGCAGCCGCTGCCCGCGGGGTCGCTGCGCCTGGCCGATCTGGGTTACTTCGACCTGGACGTGCTGCAAACCTAGGACCGGCCAGGGGTTTACTTCGTCAGCCGCCTGCAGCCCAAGACGACCCTCTTTGATGCCGACGGCCGCCCGTGGAAACGGGGGGCGCTGCTGGCGGCGCGCGCGGCCGACCGGCTGGACGAGTGGGTAACGGTCGGCCGGAAGCAGCGGCTGCGGTGCCGCTTGCTGGCCGTCCGCGCTCCCGAGGCCGTGGCCGCGAAGCGCCGCCGTCGCCTCCGGGAACAGGCCGCCAAACATGGCCGCCCGGCCAGCGCCGAAGGGTTGGCGTTGTGCGACGGGACCGTGTTCGTCGACAACGCGCCGGCGTGGCTGCTGCGCCGGCCCGAGGCGTGGGTATTGTACCGGGTGCGCTGGCAGATCGAGTTGCTGTTCCCGTTGTGGAAGTCGGACGGCGGGATCGACGCGTCGCGGAGCGGCCCGACGTATCGGGTGTTGTGCGAGGTGTACGCGAAGCTGTTGGCGATGGTCGTGCAACAGGGGCTGCTGCTGACGCGCGGCGGATTCGGCGCGCGGAGCCGGCGTCAGGCGGCGCGGGTCGTGCGTCGGCTGGCGCTGCGTGTGGCGGAGGCGCTGGGCCGTCGTCAGGAGTTGCGTCGGGTGCTGCGGCTGCTGGCGGGCCTGTTGCGCCGCTGCGGCCGGGTGAACCGGCGGCGGCGGCGCCCGTCGACGTACCAAACGCTGGTCAATCCGGCTCACGATGGCTTAACCTGATGCCTAGGGGGTCGCGTACTCGCGCACCCTCGTATCAACCACGCCGGACATCGCGTACTCGCGCCCCGCCGAATCCGCATGACCGGGAGATGCGCGGGTACGCGAACCTTCCGCGGCGTCACCTCTTCGGCTTGTCTCGCCCCGGCCGGCGAGATACGATCCCGACGTCGCGCAGGAAGCACTCGGAGGGAGAGCCTCATGTCTCAGATGTCCACGCTGCCGCCCCCGTCGACGGGCTTCGCCGCCGGGGACGACCCGTTCCGCTACGGCTGGCGCTACGTCCGCGTCACGCGCCCCGACGGCCGAATCGACCTCGAACAGATCCCTCTGACGCTGGAGGACGTGCTGCACCCCCAGGAGGGCGATGTCATTCCGGAGAACAGCCAGCAGGAGCGCGACCGCCGCTACCTGCACGACGTCTACGAGAGCCGCTACGCCGACGACCCCGGCGTCCTGACCCTCTCCGACTGCCTCATTGACTGGGACGACGAGGACGTGCGCCCGCTCGCCCCGGACCTCGCGGTCCTTGAGGGGGTACGGACCAAGGACGGAGCCTGGGGCATGTACCGCCTGGGCGTGGACGGGGGGCGCGCGCTGCTCGTCGGCGAGATCGTCTCGCCGCACACGCGCTCGAATGACGTCAAGGCCAAGCGCGAGTACTATTCCCACCTCGGCGTGCCGTGGTACGTGCTCGTCGACCAGGAGCGCGAGGACGGGCCGCGCCGGCTCATCGTCTACCGGCGCACCCCCGAAGGGTACGCGGAAGTGCCCCCGGACCGCGAGGGGCGCGTGCGCCTGCCCGGCGACGTTTTGATCGCCCTGGAGGAAGGGCGGGTCATCTGCTACGACGCCGAGACGGGCCAGGAGTTGGGGGACTACACGCGCGTCAGTCAGCAACTCGAAGAGGAAGTGGCCGCCCGCCGGGAGGCCGAGGAAAAGTTGCGCGAGGAGTCCGAGGCGCGGCACCGTGCCGAGGGGCAGGCGCGCGAGCAGACCGAGGCGCGCGTCCGCGCCGAGGGTCAGGCGCGCGAGGAGTCCGAGGCGCGAGTCCGCGCCGAGGAGCAAGCGCGGCAAGCCGAGGAGGTCCGCAAGGATCTGGAGGCGCGACTCCGCGCGTTGGAGGAACGGCTCAAGGAGCAACAGCCCTGAGAAACCGACTGCGTACCGACCCCCAACGGCGCCGCCCCGGACGCGCCGACGCCGAGCGCGACGTCTCCGCGGCGCGCCGGCGTATCGGGCCGGTGAGTTGACCCGCCGCGGCGACGTGAGATAATCGCCTCGTGTCGCCCTCGGCCCCGCGGAGATCACCGCCATGCTCTTTTCCTCGCGGCGCCCGAGCCTCGCGCGCCCGGCTCGCTCTGACGACTCCGACGTCCCCATTCTCCTGATCCTCTTCCTGGGGCTGCTCCTGGTCGGCCTGATCGGCGGCGGCTTCGTCCTGTTCACCTGGCGCCGCGCCCAGGCCCAGCGAGAAATGGCGGTGGAGATGGAGATGATGGCTCGTCAGGACGCCGAGGAGGCACGCGCCCAGGCCGAACGGCTGGCGGCGCAGGCGCCCCAACAGGCGAACGCGCCGCCGGCCGTCGCCCGCCAAGCGGCCCTCCTCATCGCCGAGAAGGCCCAAACCCTCTGCGAAAAGGGCAACGTGAACGAGGGCCTCCTCTGGCTGGCGCGCGGCGCCGAAGTGACGAAAGACGACGCGGAGTGGCGGAGTTTCTTCGTCGCCAATCTCGCGGCCTGGGGCCGGCCGCCCGCCGAGCCGCGCGTCCTCTTCCGCCAGGCGGGGCCGGTCACCGCCCTCGCGGCCGGCCCCGACGGCAAGACGTTCCTGGCCGGCGACGAGAAGGGGGCGGCGCGCGTTTATGATGGCACGACCGGCAAACCCGTCGGCGAGCCGATCGAGGTCAAGGGCGGGGTGACGGCCCTCGCGTTCGGCCCGGACGGCAAGACGGCCCGCGTCGCCGACGACGGCGGGCACTGGCTCCGGGTCGAGATCGCCACGCGCAAACCCGACGGCGACGCCGCCGAGGCGCCCGGCCCCGTCCTGGCGGTTTCCTTCAAGCCGGACGGCACCGGGGTCGCCGTCGGCCTCTGCGAGCGCGGCGCCTGGTTCACCGACGGCGAGGAGCGCGAGAATCTCAAACCCGTCACGAAGGACAGCCCGCTCCTGTCCGCGGCGCTCGCCCCCGACGGCAAACGTTTCCTCGGCGGCCATGAGGACGGCCGGGCGCGCCTGTGGAGCCTGCCCGACGCGAAGCCGCTCGGCCCGCCGCTCCGCGAAGGCGCGCCGGTGCGGGCCGTCGCCGTCAGCGCCGACGGCCGCCTGTTCGCCACCGCCGCCGCCAAGAGCGTCCGCCTGTGGGACGCCGTCGCGCGCCGCCCCGTCGGGCGCCCGCCGCGCCAGGAACATGACGTCCTCTGCCTGGCCTTCACCCCGGACGGCGCGTCTCTCCTCACGGGCGGCGCCGACGGCGCCGCCCGACTGTGGCCGCTGCCGCGAACGGAGGGACTGTCGGTCGAGCGCCTGGCGCTCTGGGCGCAGGTGACCGCGGGCGCGGAACTCGATCAGGACGGGGCGGTCAAGCCGCTCACCCCGTCCGCCCACGAGGAGCGCCGGCGGCGCCTCGCCGAACTCGGCGGGCCGCCGCGCCCGTGACGCCCCGATCTCCCCTCGCCCGCCGGGAGAACGCGGAGAGTGCGGTCCGGAGAACCTCATGCTGACGCTGAGCGGCCACGAGGGCTCGGTGCGGGCGCTGGCCTACTCCCCCGACGGACAGACGCTCGCCTCGGGCGGGGTCGACCGCACCGTGCGGCTCTGGGACGTGGCGGCGCGGCGCGAGCGGGCGACGCTGCGCGGGCACCTGCTCAGCGTCACCGGCGTCGCCTTCGCGCCCGACGGCACGCGCGTGGCCTCCCTCGGCATCGACCGGACGGTCCGGCTCTGGGACGTCGCCTCCGGCGCGCCGGCCGGCGAGATGCCGCGGCAGACGACGATGCTCAACGCGCTGACGTTCCTGCCCGACGGCCGCACGCTGGCGACGGCGGCGGGCCTGATGACCTGCGTCGCCGCCTCCCCCGACGGCACCACAGTGGCGGCCGGCTGCGGCTACCCGATGGACTTTCACCGCGGCATCGTCAAGTTGTGGGATCTTCTCTCCGGCGACGAGTGGGCGGTGCTGGAGCTGACCGACATGGGCCGCTGGACGGCGCAGTACCCGCGCGAGGGCGGCCAGTTCGACCTCGCCGGCGGCAGCCGCCTCGTCGCCCTGTGGGAGCCGACGCGCCGGCAGCGGCGCCCGCACCTGGAGCACCGCGGCGGCATCAGCGCCGTCGCCTTCGCCCCCGACGGCGCCACGCTCGCCAGCGCCTGCGGTTCGACCATTTACTTGTGGGATCCGATCCGTGGCGAGAAGCGCGCCACGCTCAAGGGACACGGCCGCGAGGTGACGGCCCTGGCGTGGGCGCCGGACGGGGCCACGCTGCTGTCGGGCAGCGGCGACCGTAGCGTGCGCCTGTGGGACGTGGCCGCGCGGCGCGAGCGGCGCGTCTATTCGTGGCCGGTCGGCAAGGTGTTCGCCGTCGCCGTGTCGCCGGACGGCATGACGGCGGCCGCCGCGGGCGACGCGCCGGGCGTCGTCGTCTGGGATCTCGACGAGGGTTGAGGAGAGGTGTGATGCGCGTGCTCACGGGCCACACGGGACGCCTCCGCGTCCTGGCGTTCTCGCCCGACGGCCGGGTTCTTGCTTCGACGGCGGGTCGGGGGCGCCGGGTCTGGCTGTGGGATCTCGAGACGGGCAAGGCGTCCGCGCGCGTCAGCCACCTCGGGGAGCGCGTGAACGCCGTGTCTTTTTCGCCGGACGGGAGCCTGCTGGCCTCGCTCGACCAGGGCGGCAGCCTCTCCCTGTGGGACCTCGCGACGGGCACCTGCGGCGAACCGCTGCACGCCGGGCGCTACGGAGGCCGCTGCCTGGGTTTCTCGCCGAAGGGCGATCTCCTCGCGGCCGGCGGCTACGGCCGCGACCACGGCTACCACGTCCGGCTCTGGGACGTCGCGGGGCGGCGCGAGCGGGCGGTCTTGGAGGGCGGGCGCTGGTGGGGCGTCGCCTCACTCGCCTTCAGCCCCGACGGCAGCACCCTGGCCACCGGCAGCGGCGACGGCACTCTCCTCCTGTGGGACCTCGCCACCTTCCGCGTGTCCCGGACCATCCGGCACGTCGCGCGCGGCGCCCCCCAGATCGCCTACAGCCCGGACGGGCGCTTCCTCGCGGCGGTCGCGGGCTGGAGCGCCGTCGTCTGGGACATGGCGACTCCGGAAAAGCCGATGCGCCTCGGGGGCAAGCACGGCGCCGCGGCGGCGGCGCTCGCCTTCACGCCCGACGGCGACCGGCTCGTCACCGCCGGCAACGACGGCACGGTGAAGATGTGGGATCCCGCCTCGGGCCGCGAATTGAGAGCCTTCGACTGGGGCATCGGCCGGCTGTGGGCGGTCGCGTTCTCGCCCGACGGCATGGGCGCCGCCGCCGGCGGGGACGGCGACATCATCCTCTGGGACCTGGAGTGACGTTGCCCGGTTCCGGACGAGGAGGGACCTGCTCCGTCCGAGCCGCGCACGGAGCGTACTCGCGGAGTAAGCGGCCACCCCCGCTGACGACGCCGCTTCTTGCCATGTGTGCGGCTCCGGCGTATCACCGAGGAACGGCGCCCCCAGCGGGGAGAACCGCTTACTCCGCGAGTACGCTCTGTGCGCGGCTCCGACGTCGCGCCGACGCGCTGACAGGCTCATTGCGTTCCCGCCCGACTCGGGGTAGGATCGACGTCGCGCCGCCGGCCGGACGATTTCCTCGACTTCGCGTGTGCCCATGAGCGACGACAACCCGATCACCGACGGCCCGAGCGCCCACCCCGACCGCGACACCCTCCTCCGCTACCTCGAAGACCAGCTGGGACGCGACGGCGACCGCGTCGTCGAGTTGCACGTCGAAGTCTGTCGCCAATGCCGCGAGGCGATGCGGGAACTCGTGGAACAATCGCGCGGGACGGGCTTCCATGTCGCCGTCCCCACGCCGCCCGGCCCCGACAGCCGCGCCGGCGACGACCTGCCGACGGTCCCCGGCTGTCGCCTAACCGCCATCCTCGGCGAGGGCGGCATGGGCGTCGTCTACCGCGGACGCGACGACCAGCTGGGGCGGCACGTCGCGGTCAAGGTGATGAAGGCCGAACTCAGCCGCCTCGCCGAGCCGCGCCGCCGCTTCCTGGAGGAGGCGCGGGTCACCAGTCAGCTGCAACACCCCGGCATCCCGCCGGTCCACGCGGCGGGCGAGTTGCCCGACGGCCGGCCCTACTTCGTCATGAAGGTGGTCAAGGGGCGGACGCTGGCAAAGCTCCTGACGAGTCGGTCCGGTCCGCCCGCCGACCTGGCGCAGCTGCTGCCGCTGTTCGGCCGCGTCTGCGAGGCGGTCGCCTACGCCCACAGCAAGGGCGTCCTCCACCGCGACCTGAAGCCGTCGAACGTCATGGTCGGCGCCTTCGGCGAGGTGCTGGTCATGGACTGGGGCCTGGCGAAAGTCCTCACCGGCCCCGCGCGCGGGCGACGGGACGACGACGCCGCGACGGACGCCAGCGTGATGACGACGGAGCGGACCGCCGACGTTGACGAATGGACGCAGGAGGGCGGCGCTCTGGGGACGTGGTCGTACATGCCGCCGGAGCAGGCGCGCGGCGAGGTCGGCCGCGTCGACCGCCGCAGCGACGTCTTCGGCCTGGGGGCGATCCTGTGCGAGCTGCTGACGGGGAGCCCGCCCTACGCGGGCGGCGGGGCGGACGTGCGCGGGCTAGCGCTGGCGGGGAAGGTCGGGCCGGCGTGCGCGCGGCTGGCGGCGTGCGGGGCGGACGAAGAGCTGACGCGGCTGGCGCGGGCCTGCCTGAGCGAGGAGCCGGGGGAGCGTCCGGCGGACGCGGCGGCGGTGGCGGGGGCGCTGGCGTCCTACGAGGCGGGCGTGGCGGAGCGTCTGCGGCGGGCGGAGCAGGAGCGCGTCGTCGCCGAGGCACAGGCGCGGGCGGAGGAGGCGCGGGCGGCGCTGGCGCGTCGTTCGCGGCGGACGGTCGTCGGCCTGGTGTCGGCGGGGTCGCTGCTGCTGCTGACGGTCGTCGGCACGGCGGCGGGACTGCTGTTCGCCCAGAACCGCAGCCTGGAAGTGTCCGAGAAATCGGCCCAAGACGAAGCCGGGAACGCTCGCACGGCGGAGACCAAGGCGCAAGAAGAAGCCGGCAACGCCCGAGCGGCGGAGGCGAAGGCGCGGGAGAAGGAGCAAGCGGAGCGAACGGCCAAGCTCGACGCGCAGGCGCAGTCGCGCCGCGCCGACCAGGCCCGCGACCGGGCGGAACAGCTGGTGTACGCCGGCCAGATTGACCGGGCGCTGGGCTATTGGCGGGAGAACAACGTGCGGGCGGCGGCCGACCTGCGGGACCGCTGTCAGTGGAACTTGCGCGGGTGGGAACACAAGTACCTTCATACCCTCCTCGACCATTCCCACCTGACCCTCAAGGGGCACACTGACAATGTCAGCGCCGTGGCCTTCAGCCCTGACGGCACGCGGTTCGCCATCGCCTCTTCGGAGGACGATACGGTTCGGGTGTGGGACGCGCGGACGGGCCAGGAAACTCTCACCCTCACGGGGCACACCAACTGGGTCTACGCCGTGGCCTTCAGCCCCGACGGCACGCGGCTGGCCAGCGCCTCGGAGGACCGGACGGTTCGGGTGTGGGACGCGCGGACGGGCCAGGAGGCCCTGACCCTCAAGGGGCACACGGACTGGGTCTTCGCCGTGGCCTTCAGCCCCGACGGCACGCGGCTGGCCAGCGCCTCTTATGACCAGAC
>JBBROG010000327.1:0-8328 GCA_038229635.1 Gemmatales bacterium | reverse complement strand
GTTGTCACGCTGGCGCGGGAGGGCGAGGACGCCTCGATCGGCCTGATCGCCGTCGCGGAGGCGGCGCGCGGCCGCGGCGTGGGCCGTCGGCTCATGGACGCGGCCCATTGGTGGATGGCAGGCCGCGGCGCCCGCCGCGCGTCGGTGGTGACGCAGCTCGCCAACGTCGCCGCCTGCCGCCTCTACGAGGGCGGCGGCTATCGCCTGGGTGAGGTCACTCACTACTATCACTTCTGGCCCGCCGCGCGGCGCTGAGCCGCCTGTCTCCCCTCTCCCCGAAGGGGAGAGGGGAGCTTTGAGAACCCCCAAGGCATGGACCTCTCCGTCGTCATCCCGGTCTACCGCTCGGCCGCGACGCTCCCCGAACTGCTGGGGCGGCTGTTCGCGGTCCTCGACGCGACCGGCCGCTCTTACGAGGTCGTCTTCGTCGACGACGGCAGCCCCGACGACGCCTGGGCGGTCCTGCGCGACCTGCGCGCCAAGCACCCCGAGCGCGTCGTCGCCGTCCAGCTCATGCGCAACTACGGCCAGCACAACGCCCTGATGTGCGGCTTCCGCCACGCGCGCGGCCGCCTCGTCGTCACGATGGACGACGACTTGCAGAACCCCCCGGAGGAGATCCCCAAACTAATCGAAGCGGTCGAGCGCGACGACCTCGACCTGGTGTACGGCTCCTACGGCGACAAGAAGCACAGCGGTTGGCGCAACCTCAGTTCGGGCGTGGTCAACGCCTTCTACCGGACGGTGTTCCGCATCGGCGTGACGGTGACGTCGTTCCGGGTCATCCGCCGGCCGCTGCTGGAGAGCATCTTCCCGTACAACCTGAACTTCACGTTCGTCGATGGCCTGCTGGCGTGGAACACGCAGCGGATCGGCGCGGTGCCGGTCGAGCACCGCCCGCGCGCCCAAGGCCGCTCCGGTTACTCGCTGACGAAATTGGCGGTCCTCGCCCTGAACCTGTTCACGAACTTCTCGCTGCTGCCGCTGCAAATGGTGACGCTGCTCGGCCTGCTGACGGCGGTGTCGGGCCTGGGACTCGCCGGCTATTACCTGGTGCGCTACGCCCTGGCGGAGATCCAGGTGCCCGGCTACGCCTCGACCATCGTCGCCATCCTCGTCCTGGGCGGCGTGCAACTCCTGTCGCTGGGCATTATGGGGGAGTACCTCGGGCGGCTACACCTGAACGTGAATCGTAAGCCGCAGTACGTGGTGCGGCAAGCGCTCGGGCCTGACGCGGGCGCGGGCGAAGCCGGGGAGGGGGGGCGCCCATGACGACCGCCGAGGGCGAGAGGCCGGGACGACGCGGCGAGGCGCTGGGCCGACTGGTTCTGACGGCGTTGCTCGCCGTCCTGGGGCCGCTGTTCGTGCGCATGCCGCTGACGGCGGACAGCAGCTTCTACGACAGCTGCGCCCGGCACGTCCTGCGCGGCGGCGCCCTCGAGCGCGACCTCGTCATCCTTTTTCCCCCCGGCATGGTCTGGTCGCTGGCCGGCGCCCGCGCCCTCCTCGGCGGGTCGTCCGAGGCGGCGCGCGTCGCCGACCTGCTCGTCGTCGGCGGCGTCATCGCGCTGCTGGCGCTGTGGCTGCGCGCGGCGGGCCTGTCGCGGGCGGCGCGGCTCGGGGCGGCGGCGGTGCTGGCGGCGTTCTACCTGACGGCGACAGAGTGGGTCCATTGCCAGCCGGACGTCTGGATGCTGCTGCCGGCGCTGGCCGCCCTGCACCTGCGCCGCCGCCAGGCCGCCGCCCTCGCCGAGCCGCAGGCGAGTGCCGGGCGGGCGTTCGCGCGGGCCGTCCTCGAAGGGGCGTTTTGGGGGACGGCATGTCTCTTCAAGCCGTTCGTCGTCGTCCCCGGCGCCGCCGCGTGGCTGACGGCGGCGCTGCTGCTCCGGCGGAGCCCCGGCGGTTGGCTCCGACGGCTCGTGCCCGACGCGCTCGGCCTGCTCGTCGGCGGTTTGCTCGTCGGCGCCCTCTGGCAGGGTTGGTTAGTTCAGTCCGGGAGCTGGGCGGAATACTGGCACAATTGCCGCGATTATCAGGCCGATTACTACTCGCGTACTCTGCCGTGGAAGACGCGGCTCGGCGAGATGTTCACGCGGTTGCCGCCGTGGTCGCTGGCCAACGTACCGGCCTTCCTGCTGGCGTTCGCTTTCCTTGGCCGCGCCGCCTCGCGCCGTCGCCCCGGCTCCGAAGGGCGCGTCGACGCCTGTGCCCTGCTGGCGGCGTTCTCGCTCGGCTGGACGGCCCAGGCGAACTTCCTGCAATCGCAGCTGAACTATCACATGGCCTCGGCCCTGCTGCCGGCCCTCGCCCTGGTCGCCGCCGGCGCCGGCGGGCCGGGCGTGCCCCGCGCGGCCTGGGTGGCGTTCCTCGTCTGCGCGCTCCTCGCCCTCGGCGCGCAGCGGGCGGTGCGGCCGGCGCGTCTCGCCCTGTGGGACCGCTGCTGGACCGACGGCGACTCGCCCGAGCTACGCGACCGCCTCGCCCTCGACGCGGGCCTGTTCTGGACGCCCGAGTGGGTGCGCCTGGACGAGGTCGCCGACTACCTGCGCGCCCAAGGGGTCGGCCACGGCGAGTTGACGTGCTTTTCCGCCTCGACGGTCCACCTACACCCGCATCTGAACGTGGAGCCGGCGTCGCGCTTCCTCTACCCGAGCGTCTTCTTCGGCATGTTTCCGGGACACCGGGCGCGCATCCTGGACGAGTTGCGTCACGCGCCGCACCGCTTTATCGTCACCGACGAAGTCGAGCGCGCCCTGGCGTCGCCGGAGATCCAGGCGGACTTTCCTTACGGCGAGCCGGTCGTCTTCGAGGCCGGGCGCTACCGCGTTCATCGCCCGTCGCGCGCGCCGGTGGAAACGGCTCCCGCCCCGCGGCGCTGATTGTCGTCGGGATCGGGAGGCGGCGGCGCGCTCAGCTTGAACACGCGGGCGTTGCCCAGCGCGGGGTGCTCGAGGACCACACGGCACTCGGGACGGGCGCCATAATGCTCCTTTAAATAGGCTTTAAGAAGGTCGAGCCGCGCTGGCCGGGCGACGAGGAAGACGCCGTCGTGTCGGTACAGGGCGGCGTACAGGTCGGTGACGCCGAACTCGCTCAGGCGCCGCTCCGTGAGCGGCGTGCGCGTCGTCCAGCCGAAGGAGACGGCCTTGAAGTCGGCGGGAATCCCGAGGCGCTCCAGGGGGAGAACGACGTGTTCCAGGGGGAAGTCCTCGGCCCAGAGGACGAAGAGCCGGTCGGGCGCGGCGAGGCGCGCCATCAGATCCTTGGCCTGCGTGTGCCGCTCGCGCCGGAACGTCTCGGCCTTCAGGTCGCGCTGCGTGCGCAAGGCGAGGAAGGCCAGGGCGAGGCCGACCGCGAGGGCGACGGACCGGCGCCGCGCGGGGAGACGCCCCGGCGCGAAGACCAGGGCGGCGACCGGGAACGCCGCGAACGCGGGGAAGTAGACCCGTTGCGGCAGGTGGCGGAAGAAGTACAGGAGCGTCGCCGCCCCGACGGCACACAGGAGACAGTACAAGGGGATTGCTCCCGCCCGGCGCCCGCCGCCCGTGACGAGCCAGCACGCCGCGCCGACGGCGAGGAGGGCGTGCAAGGCGGGGTCGGCCGTCAGCGTCAGGACGAGCCCGCGGGCGTCTCGCGTCGTCGGACTCCACGGGGCGGCCTCTAGGGCGGCGTGCAGCCGCGCCGGGCCGTAGCGGTCCGGGTCCGCGAAGCTCCACGCGACCAGCATGCGCAGGTCGCTCTCAGACCAACCGGCGGCGGCGAGCGAGGCCCGCGCGCCCGGCCCGAGCGGGACGTGGCCGTAGTCGGTGAAGCGGGCGCGCAGGCCGTTGAACCCGTAGAACCCCTGCCACCCCGGCCCCGACTCGTAATACCAGGCGCTGAGACACTCCGCCCCCAGCCCCAGGACGACCGCGCCGGCCACGACTGCGGCCAGCGCCCGTCGCTTCACCCCCCTGGCGGACCCGAGAAATCCGGCGGCCAGCGCGGGGGCGAAGACGGCGCAGGCGAGCAGGCAGGCGTCGAAGCGCACCAGGCAGCCGAGGACCAGGAGGGCCGGCCCCGCCGCCCACGCCGCCCGCCCGACCTTTCCCAGCGCCGCCACAAGCAGCAGGGTGAGGCCGGCGAGGCTTGCCGTGAAGGCGGCCACGGTGAACTGCGGCCGCGTCAGCGCCGGCAGGGCGAACGCCGCCAGGAACGCCGTCGTCAGCCAGACCTGCCGGCCGCAGGGGTTGGCGCGCAGGAAGGCGTAACTGAGGGCCAGGACGCTGAGGGCTGTCACGCCGAGCAGGTAGACGCCGTACCAGGGCACCTCCGGCGCCAGGCGGTACAGGTCGCGCAGGGTGCGGCCGACGAGGGCGTTGGTGAAGACGAGGTGGTCGTCCGGGACGTCGGTCACGGCGCGGCCGGCGGCGATGAGGGTCATCATGACGTCGTCGTTGACCGTGTAGCGCGGCGTGAAGGCGGTCAGCGCGACGGTCAGAATTCCGGCGACGAGCGCCGCCGCGACGAGGCCGGGGTGCCGCTGCCACAAAGTGGGCGGGAGCGAGGAACACATGACGAAGCCGTCCGAGTAGAGGTCGTCGTTGTCGTCTGTTGAGCGGTTGTGGAAACTGTATCCGCTTGCCGTCCTCATGCAAAGGGGGAACGGCGCGAAACCCGCGAGATCGTTTGCCCCGCGCCGGCCGGCTCGTTATCCTGGAAGGGCGGCAAGAACGCGACGTCCCGTCAACCAGCCCAACGCGGACCGGCGCCTCGCCCCGCCGGCGTGACGAGTAACCTTATGGCGAAGACCGACGGCGGCAACGACCCTTCCCCCAAGGACGCGCGCCGCGCCGACGTGGCGGCGACGGCGCAGAAGATCGTCGCGAACGTCGAGAAAGTGATCCTCGGCAAGCGCCACCAGATCACCCTCGCCCTGGTCGCCTACCTGTGCGAGGGGCACGTCCTCCTCGAGGACGTGCCCGGCGTCGCCAAGACGATGCTCGCCCGCGCCCTCGCCCGGAGCGTCGGCTGCACCTTCAAGCGCATCCAGTGTACGCCCGACCTGCTGCCGACCGACGTCACCGGCGTATCGGTCTTCAACCAGAAGTCGACGGAGTTCGAGTTCCGCCCCGGCCCGCTGTTCGCCCAGACCGTCCTCGCCGACGAGATCAACCGGGCCACGCCGCGCACCCAGAGCGCCCTGCTGGAGGCGATGGCCGAGCGCCGCGTCAGCGTCGACGGCAAGACCTACACGCTGACGCCGCCGTTCCTCGTCATCGCCACGCAGAACCCCATCGACCACGAAGGGACGTTTCCCCTCCCCGAAGCGCAGCTCGACCGCTTCCTGATCCGGCTGGCGCTCGGCTACCCGAGCCTGGAGGAGGAGTCGAACATGCTCCTGCGCCTGCAGCACGGCCACCCCATCGACGACCTCGGCACGGTCGTGACGGCGCAGGAGTTCCTTGCCGCCCAGGAGGCGACGCGCGAGGTCCACGTCGACGACAAGGTGCGCGACTACGTCTTGCGGATCGTCCACGCGACGCGCGAGCAGGGCGACGTGCTGCTCGGCGGCAGCCCGCGCGCGTCGATCGCCCTGTTCCGCACCGCCCAGGCGCTGGCGGCGGTCGCGGGGCGCAACTTCGTCCTGCCCGACGACGTCAAGCGCATGGTGCTGCCGGTGATGGGGCACCGGCTGATCCTGCGCCCGGAGAGCCGCATCCGCAAGATCACGGCGGCGACGGTGCTCAACGAGATCCTGTCCGACGTGTCGGCCCCGGTGCCCGCCAGGGCGAAGCAGGAGAAAGATGTGTTCGCGTGAACGAGAAGCCGCCCCCCGACCCGCCCTCAAGGGCGGGTCTACACCGCTGCGCGGAAAGCCCCGTTCACGGGGCTAAAAGACAAACGACCAGAAACGATTCGCGCGACGCCTCACGACGACGTCGGCAGCGGCGTCGCCACCTGCGACAGGAAGGCGCTGAAGTTCAACGCGGCACTCAGGAGGTGCAGTTCGGTCCAGCCCGAACCCGTCGCGTTCTTCTTGACGTAGGCCAGCGCCAGCGAGCCATTCAGCGTGACGAAGCGGAAGTCCGCCTCGGAGCCCGTCGGCGCCAGCGCCGTCGCCGTGTGCAGCAAGAACGTCTGGAACCCCGAACGGCCGTCGAGGACGTGAACCTCCGTCTTGCCCGACCCGGTATTGAACTTCTTGACGTAGGCCAGGTCGAGGAAGCCGTCGTTGTTGAGGTCCACCAGGCTCAGGGCGGCCTCGGCTCCCGTCTCCCCAAGTCCCGTCCTCGTGTGCAGCGAGAACGTCTGGAAGTTGGTCGCGCCGCTGAGGACGTGGATTTCGGTCGCGTGACTGCCGGTGTTCGACTTCTTGAAGGCGACGAGGTCGGGAGTGTTGTCGTGGTCGGTGTCGATCACCTGGAAGTCGACGGTGGCGTCGGTCTCGGCCAGCGCCGTGCCGGTGTGCAGCAGGAACGACTGGAAATTGCTGGCGCCGTCGGCGATGTGGACCTCGGTGGTATTCGTCCCCGTGCCCGACTTGATAATCACGAACAGGTCGGGGCGGCCGTCGCGGTTCCAGTCGGCGACGCCGAAGGCGTAGGCGGCGTTGACCGTCTGCAAGCCCGTCGCCGTGTGCAGCAGGAACGTCTGGTAGTTCGTCGCCGCGTCGAGGATGTCGACCTCCGTCATCCCGCTTACCGTATTCGCGCCGCGGACCGACACAAGGTCCGGCTTGCCGTCGCCGTTCCAGTCGGCGAAGAACGAGGACGTGTACGACGGGCCGGCGTTGTACTGGGCGCGGTAGAGGACGCCGCCGCCGCGCGTCAGGTAGTACAGGCTGCCGTCGGCGGAGACCTTCAGGTCGACCGGCTGGTTGAGGCCGCTGGCGAAATCGGTCACCGCCGACGTGGCCGGGTCGAAGCGCTTGACCCAGCCGGCGCACAAGTCGGCGAAGAAGTAATCGCCGGCGTAGTCGGCGGGGAATTGAGACGTGGCGGGGTTATAGAAGGTGCCGCCGGTGATGGCGCAAACACCCCCCGTGTGGGCATAGGCATAAAGCGGATCGCGGAAGCGCGGGTCGCCGGCGACGCCTTCGACGGTCGGCCAGCCGTAGTTGCTGCCCGCGATGCCGTCGTTGATCTCCTCGCGGGCGACGCTGCCGCCGGAGCCGACGTCGTTGATGAAGACCCGTCCCGTGCCCGGTTGCACCGCGAAGGTGTACGGGTTGCGCAGCCCGAGCGTCCAGATGGCGGAGCGCTCCGCCGTCGTTGTCGTGTAGAACGGGTTGTCGGTCGGGAACGAGCCGTCGGCGTTGATGCGCAGCACCTTGCCCAGGTAGTTGTTGAGCGACTGCGCGTTGGCCGAGTTGGCGTTCTCGCCGACGCCGACGTAGAGCTTGCCGTCAGCGCCGAAGTGGAGCGCGCCGCCGTTGTGGTTGGTGGCGTTGAGGTTGTCGAGGTCGAGGACGACGTGCTCGCTGCCCGGCACGGCGGTGTTGCCGCTGGCGGTGAAGCGGCTGACGCGGTTGTGGACCGGCGCGGCCGGGCTGGTGTAGTAGACGTAGACGTACTGGTTGCTGGCGAAGTTGGGGTCGAAGGCGACGCCGAGCAAACCGCGCTCACCGCTCGAATCGACGCTCAGGGAGAGGAACGGCGTCGGCAGCAGGCGCCCGTTCTGAATGACGCGCAAGGAGCCGCCCTGCTGGGCGACGAAGAGCCGCCCGTCCGGCGCGAACTCCATCGCCGTCGGGGCCGAAAGGCCGACGGCGACCACCGACTCACTGAAGCCGCTCGGCAGGACCGCCAGCACCGTCCGGTCTTCCAGCGCCTCAACGGTCGGCTGCCGGCTCGGGAACGCGAACACGCGCTGTTTCATGAGACGCACCCTCCACTCCTTGGGATATGCAAGCGGGCGGACGGCGGGGAGCGTGCATACGGGGTGCCAGTTCAGAAGAACCCATCCGGGGACGTCATCATGTCTTGAACCCGCGTAGCGGGTGACGGATCGTAGCCCCGGGTGGAGCGCAACCCGCGCAGCGGGTGGAGCGCAACCCGGGGAACACAACCGGGGACGTGTGAATTGTTTTGAACCCCCGAAGGGGGTGACGGAAACGTGGCTCATCACGGCTCCGTCACCCGCTCCGCGGGTTCAATACAATTCATACGTTCCCGGTCGCATTCCCCGGGTTGCGCTCCACCCGCTGCGCGGGTTGCGCTCCACCCGGGGCTACGATCCGCCGCCCCTACGGGGCTAAGGCGAGGGGCGAGTTGAGAATTACCCGTGGACGGGCTTTCCAGCGGCCCGCCGAATCGTAGTGTGTCCTCTCATCGCCCGCGAGGTCAT
>JBBROG010000326.1:0-8374 GCA_038229635.1 Gemmatales bacterium | reverse complement strand
GTGGGCCTTCTCGATCTCGTCGAGCAGGACCACGCTATAGGACCGGCGACGGATTTTCTCGGTGAGCTGGCCGCCTTCTTCGTAACCGATGTAGCCCGGCGGAGCGCCGATCAACCGGCTGACGTTGTGCTTCTCCATGTACTCCGACATGTCGATCTGCACCAGGGCGTTCTCGTCGCCGAACATGAAGGCGGCGAGGCGCTTCGCCAGCAGCGTCTTGCCGACGCCCGTCGGGCCGGCGAAGATGAAGCTGCCGATGGGCCGCTTCGGATCCTTCAGGCCGGCGCGGCTCTTGCGCACCGCCTTGGCGATGGCCACGATCGCCTCGTGCTGGCTGACGACCACCTTGTGCAGCTCGTCCTCCATCTGCAGCAGCCGCGTCGTCTCGTCCTTGTTGATCTTCGTCAGCGGCACGCCGGTCATCTTGTTGACGACCTCGCGAATCACTTCCTCGTCGACGACGCCGTCGATCTCCTTGGCCCGCTCGCGCCACTCGCGGACGACGGTGTCCTTGCGCTTCTTGAGCTTGTCGGCCTGGTCGCGCAGGTGCGCCGCCTTCTCGAAGTCCTGCTCGGCGACGGCGGCCTCCTTCTCCTGGTTGAGGCGCTCGACCTGCTCGTCGATCTCCTTCAGGTCCGGCGGACGGGTCATCGCCTTGAGCCGCACGCGGGCGCCGGCCTCGTCGATGACGTCGATGGCCTTGTCGGGCAGGCAGCGGCCCGAGATGTAGCGGTCGGACAACTCGACGGCGGCCTCCAGGGCCGGGTCGGTGATCTGCACGCGGTGGTGCGCCTCGTAGCGGTCGCGCAGCCCCTTGAGGATCTCGACTGCCTCGTCCTTCGACGGCGGGTTGACGATGATCTGCTGGAAGCGCCGCTCCAGCGCGCCGTCCTTCTCGATGTACTTGCGGTACTCGTCGAGCGTCGTGGCGCCGATGCACTGGATCTCGCCGCGCGCCAGCGCCGGCTTGAGGACGTTGGAGGCGTCGATGGCGCCCTCGGCGCCGCCGGCGCCGACGAGGGTGTGCAACTCGTCGATGAACAGGATGGTGTTCTTCGCCCTGCGCACCTCGTTCATGACGGCCTTGATGCGCTCCTCGAACTGGCCGCGGTACTTGGTGCCGGCGACCATCATGGCGAGGTCGAGGACGACGATGCGGCGGTCGCGGAGCAGCTCGGGGACGTTGTTGTCGACGACCATCTGGGCCAGGCCCTCGACGATGGCGGTCTTGCCGACGCCGGCCTCGCCGAGGAGGACCGGGTTGTTCTTGGTGCGCCGGCTGAGAACCTGGATGACGCGCTCGATCTCGTTCTGACGGCCGATCACCGGGTCGAGCTTGCCCTGACGGGCCAGTTCGGTGAGGTCGCGCCCGAAGCTGTCGAGCGCGGGGGTCTTGGACTTGCCCTTGTTGGCGGTTCGTTCCCCGCCGCCGCCTTCGCCGGACTCAGGGTTGTGCCCCAGCAAGTTCAGTACCTCCTCGCGCACGTCTTCCAGCTTCAGCCCGAGGTTCATGAGAACCTGGGCGGCCACGCCTTCCTGCTCGCGCAGAAGGCCCAGCAGCAGGTGTTCCGTGCCGACGTAGTTGTGGTTGAGGTTGCGTGCCTCTTCGATCGAATACTCGATCACTTTCTTGGCTCGGGGGGTCTGGGGCAGCTTCCCCATGGTGACCATGTCCGGGCCGCTCTGGACGATTTTCTCGACCTCGAGGCGGATCTTCCGCAGGTCGATGTCGAGATTCTTGAGGACGTTGGCCGCGACGCCGGAGCCCTCCTTGACGAGTCCGAGGAGGATATGCTCCGTGCCGATGTACTCGTGGTTGAAGCGCTGCGCCTCCTGGTTGGCGAGCTGCATCACCTTCCGGGCCCGGTCGGTAAAGCGTTCATACATTCCAGCCGTCTCCGACAATCCCCCTCGCTCAGGGGACAAAGGACGCGGACCGGGGAACAGAAGAGCCCTCGACTGTTCCCCGGTCCTCGTCCCCTGTCCTTTCGCGACGTGGGAGAGCCACGATGTTCGGTTGTTCCCTGATTCGGTCGGGTGCTTCCCATCCCCTCCCCTGCCGCCGGGGGAGTCCGTTGCCGCGAGTGCTCATTCACGACGGCCTCGACCCCTTGGGTACGGGGAGGAGAGGACGAGGCCCCCGTAATTGTAAGACATGCCGTGAAGTCGGCATCGCGGTCGGCAAACTTGAAGACCCCATGAGGATTGTAGTGCTGCCCGAACGGCGAATCAAGTTAGGGGGAAGGGCGGAGGCGGTCGGGCGGCAATTCCCTTGCAGACCCCGGCCGAGGACTCCGTCATGCGCTTCCGTTGGCTCTCCTCCGATTGCTGCCGGATGAGCAATTCTTCGGGCCAATGAGGCATTTCTGGCCGTAGGCGACCCTCCTCGACGTCATCGGCTCGCGCCGGCCGGGCGCGGAGTAAACGCGGGCGGCCAACCTGAGGTGATCTCCATGGTGCGTGGCGGGAAGGATGCCGAAACTGAGAAAGTCCCGAAGTTGAACTAAGCGGCAAGGGTCCGCCTTCCATTTGCCGAAGTCCATCCAGCCACGGCAGTCACGACGACAGGTTGGGCACATACCAGATGATTTCGTTCCCATCGGCGCCGGGATTCGGCCCCGTCACGGCCGCGAGCCGCACCCCCGGTAGGGGCTCCACCGCGAAGATCTCGTCCACGCCGGAGTGGAAGTCCAGGCTCGCCACTTCCTGACCGGTCCGCGTATCGACCACATGAACGCCGCAGCGCAGCTCGCCCCGCCGCTCCGCGATCGGGATGCCGCCGAATACCGACGTCTCGCGGATCTTCGAGAGGCCGACGAATGCGTAAGGCCCGACGAAGCCCAGGCCCCGCGTGTAGCCGGGGAGCCGCGCCACCGACTCGTCCTGGCCCGTCTGGGGATCGACCACGGACAGCTGTCCGTGGCCCGAGTCGAGCAACCAGAGCTTGCCGGCGTGCAGCCGCGGCGAGTGGGGCATCGCGAAGCCGCGGGCCACCACCTCGCCACTCGGCACGTCGATTAGGCAGCCGCTCGTCGCCTTGTCGGATCGCCAGCCCGCCGGGGTGTCGGTGGCGGCGTGCGCCGTGACGTAGCGCGGCCGGCCGCCCTCCAGCGCCAGGCCGTTGAGGTGGCAGCGGTCCTCGCCCGCCAGAGCCGTGATGAACTTCGGCTTCCAGCGCGGCACGAAACTGAAGTCGGGGCCGAGAGTACAAAGGCAGGAGAAGAGCGTGTTGACGTACCACAATTCGTCACTGGCCCAGGCCATTTCGTGGACGTGGATCTCGCCGATGACGTGGGAGGAGCGCGTGAGGTAGCAGGCGTCGTGCTTGCCGGCCGGCTTGACGCGCGCGGCCAGATCGGGCGCATTGCGGAGGAACCAGATCTGCCGCCGGGTGCCGACGGCGACGCGCGCCGGGCTGGCGGCGATGCCCATGACCTGCTCGAAGCCGTGGAAGGTGCAGGCCAGGGCGCCTTGGGGGGCGCCGAGGACCAGCAGTTTGCCGGCCTGGTACGTCGAGACCAGAAGGCAGACCCGAAGCCGCTCCAGCAGGCCCGGGAAACTGTGCGTGTGCTCGTAGCGGACGGGCGTTAACGCAGGCGTTCGGCCGGAAGAAGACGGATCGCTCATGGTCAGTTCCCGCAGACACGGCGCCGCCAGCCGGACCCGCGCCGGCCCGACCACCGCCGGAGCAACAATCCGGCGCCGGCGGCGGCGAACAGGGCCAGGGTCGAGGGCTCGGGGACCGGCGAGGCGTTGACCTGGGGAGAGGCGTTGACTTGAGGCGAGGCGTTGACCACCGGCCGAGTCACGCCATCGAAGTCGATCGTCAACGCGGCCCCGCTCGGTTCACCGGGGATGCTCAGCACCGGGACTATCGTGCCATTGTTGACCGCCGTGATGTCGCCCGGCCACACCGTCAAGCTGAAGCGATCGGCCGGCACCGGCGTGCCGTTGAACGTCACGTCGAAAGTGAAACGACTCCCAAAATGGAAGTTCTCCAGGATGTCGTTGAGTACCATGTCGGCCGTCAGGGTCATTGGGAGGTTGGCCAGGTCGCCACTGACGCTCCCGATCACGTCCTTGGTCGGGCTCACCACGCCGCCGACGGTCGTGAATGTGCTGACAACCGCGTTGCCGACGGTCGTCGGCGTCCCCGGGGGGTTGAACTGGAACTCCAGCGAGCCGTTCGTTCCGCTGATCGAGGACGTATCCACCAGGACGTGATAGGTAATGGGTCCGGCCGAAGCAGTGCCCGCTGCCCCTGCCGCGGCGAGCAGCACCAGGTTTATTGCCCACCGACGAATTCTCTTGTCGATCATGGGATCCGCCTCTCGGTTGATGAAACACCTGGGAGTCAACACACTCCGGAGCCAGTGGCGGACGAATCAGGGAGACTGGCCCTGGAGAATGTCCGCGCACCCGCTCAGAGGCCCGGGTCGGAGAACACTTTCGTCGTGTAATCAATGAACACGTTCAGCGGGTTGTTCCACTTCAAGGTGACCTTGAAGGACGCCCCCGACGCCAGGCTCGCCAGGATGGACCGGGGCAGCAGTACCTCCCAGTCGCCGTTGCCGTCGTGCTGGACCGTCAGGGGCACCGCCGTGCCGCCGACGTTGATCGTCGCCCCGTCCAGCGACACGCTCGACGGCACCCCGTGCAGCACGAGGCGGAAGCCGCCCGCGATGGCGGCTCCGGTGTTGCTGACGGTCAGATCGCCGTAGTAGCGCTTCTGCGCCCGGTTGTATGTCAGGCCCGAGCGCGTCACGCTCACCTGGCTGGTCACGTCTACCGGGATGACAACGGCGAACGTGCCGAGGCTGCCCGCCGGGGCCGTGTTGCCGGAGGTATCGGCCACCTGGCCGGCCCGCAGGGCGATGGTGTAGGTGCCGTCGGCTGTGCCGGTCCAGCTGCCACCCGGCGGCGTGATGGTGTACGTGGCCGTGCGCGGCGTGCCGTTGCCCGGCGGCGTGACGGACACAAAGGTTGCCGCCGCGCTGAAGCCGTGCGGACCCGAGACGACGACGTCCGAGCTGTCCAGGGTCGAGACGTCGATAGCGAGGTTGTCGCCGTAGGTCACGGTGAACGTGTAAGTGGTGCCGCCAGCCGTGGTCACGTTGGGAGCGCTGGCCAGTGCCGCCGTCGGCGGGGTGGCGTCCAGCACCCACGGCTCGTTACCCGAGGCGCCGTCATCGACGGCGAAGTACAGGAGGCCGTTGGCGACGGTCAAGTTAACGGGTCCGGGGGCCGCTTGTCCCCCCTGCTCGGCGTCCGCCGCGCCGCTGCCCGCCGGATTGATGTCAGCGACGAGTTGGGTGCCTGAGAAGGTGCCGTCGCTCTGCCACAGCTCGTTGCCGTGCGTGCCGTCGTCGGCCACGAAGTAGAGGAGGCCGTTATAGGCTGTCAGCCGCACCGGGAAGGAGCCGGTCGCGCCCGGGTTGATGTCCTTGACGAGGGAAGTGCCGGTGGCGTCGGTCTTCCACAGTTCCTCGCCGTGGCTGCCGTCGAACGCCCGGAAATAGAGGGTGCCGCCGACGGCGGTCAGGTAGGTGGGAGCGGAGCCGCCCTCGCCCGGGTTGATGTCGAGAACCATGACAGTGCCCGAGGAAGTGCCGTTGGTCTTCCACAGCTCGTCGCCGTGACTGCCGTCGTCCGCCACGAAGTACAGCGTGCCGTTCACGTTCACCAGGTCGTGCGGGAAGGAGCCTTGGCTGCCCAGGTTGATGTCGCTGGCCATGACAGTCGTGGTGCCGTCGGTCTTCCACAGTTCGTCGCCGTGGCTGCCGTCGTCGGCCGCGAAGTACAGGGTGCCGCCCACGGCCGTCAGGTCGTGCGGGGAGGAGCCATAGCTGCCGGGGTTGATGTCCTGGACGAGTTGGGTGCCCGAAGAAGTACCGTCGGTCTTCCACAGTTCGTCGCCGTGGCTGCCGTCGTCGGCCGTGAAGTACAGGGTGCCGCCGACGCCCGCGGTATTACTTGGGGTGGGATTCGTGACACTGTCGGCCTTTCCGGGGCTGATATCGAGGACGAGGGCGGTGGAGGTGCCGTTGCTTCGCCACAACTCGGGGCCGGTTCGCCCGTCGTCGGCCCGGAAGTAGAGCGTGCCGTTGACGACGACCAGTGCGCCGGGCCTGGAGCCGAGATCGCCCGAGTTGATGTCCTGGACGAGGGTAGTAGTAGTTCCGTCAGTCTTCCACAGTTCCTCGCCGTGGCTGCCGTCATCGGCCGCGAAGTAGAGGGTACCGCCGACGACGGTGAGGTAGGACGGGTTTGAACTGTCGCCGCCCGGGTTGATGTCGCCCGGGTTGATGTCGCTGACCAGCGCGGTGCCCGCCGAGGTTCCGTTGCTCTTCCAGAGTTCGTAGCCGTGGGTACCGTCGTCAGCGGTGAAGTAGAGCGTGCCGTTGAAGTTGACCAGTTCGATGGGATACGAGCCGCTACTCGGGTTGATGTCCTTGACGAGGATTGTGCCGCTGCTGTCGCTTTTCCACAACTCAGTGCCGTGGATACCGTCGTCGGCCGCGAAATACAGGGTGCCGCCCACGGCGGCGAGCGAGGAGAGATAGGACGTGGCGCTACCCGGGTTGATGTCCGTGACGAGGGCGGTGCCGGTACTGTCGCTCTTCCACAGTTCGTCGCCGTGGCTGCCGTCGTCGGCCGCGAAGTACAGGGTGCCGCCCACGGCCGTCAGGTCGTGCGGGGAGGAGCCGGTTGCGCCCGTCGTGTTGATGTCCAGGACGAGTTGAGTCCCTGTGGGCGTGCCGTCGCTCTTCCACAACTCGTCGCCGTGGCTACCGTCGTCGGCCGCGAAGTAGAGCGTCCCGCCCACGGCCGTCAGGTTGGTCGGGTAGGACCCCTCGTTCCCTGACGAGTTGATATCCTTGACCAGGAAGGTGCCCGAGAAGGTGCCGTCGGTCTTCCACAGCTCGTCACCGTGAAGGCCGTCATCGGCCGCGAAGTACAGGCTACTGCCGATGACTACCCCCCCCGAGGGGTAAGAGCCGACCTGGCCGGCCGTGTTGATGTCCTTGACCAGGACGGTGCCGGCCGACGTGCCGTCCGTCTTCCATAACTCGTAGCCGTGGCTGCCGTCGTTGGCCGCGAAGTAGAGCGTGCCGCCGATCACACCGAGGGGCGTGGGGTAGGAGCCCGTGCTGCCGGGGTTGATGTCCTTGACGAGGACGGTGCCCGCCGCGGTGCCGTTGCTCTTCCACAACTCGCGGCCGTGGCTGCCGTCGTCCTGCGTGAAGTAGACCGTGCCGTTGACGTTAGTCAGAAACGCGACCGGCTCGGTACTGCCCAGCGGATTGATATCCGTGAGGCGAACCGGCCCCCTCGTCGAGGTGCTGGCGGGGTGGACGTCCTGCGGCTGGCTCCCCCCCTTGCCCCCGGCGCGAGCCGGCGGGGAGGGCACGCCTCCGGCCGGGGAGAGGGGTGCCAACCCGCCGGCGAAATTCTGCACCTCCCATGCGCCGCGGCCGATCGTGCAGGCCACCAGCACGTCGTCCGTGGCGTTGTAAACCAGGCCGGAGACGATGGCGTTGGGGAGGCCGCTGCCCAGGCCGACCCAGGAGGCGCCGGGGGTGGACTGCGTGAGCCGGAAAACGCCGCCCTGACTGCCCGTCAGGCTCAGGCCGCCCACCAGCAACACCCGCGTGGTGTCGTCCGTGGTGCTGTACATCGTGACGGTTTGAAGCGTGGTCCCGAGCGTCGCCAGGTTGCCGGTGATGTCGGCCCAGGTGGAGCCAGCGTTGGACGAGGCCCAGACGTGGTTCTTGGCATCGACGACGAACACGTTGTTGTAGTTGGCCGGGTCAACGGCCAGGGAGGTCACCACGTCGCCCGTGTAATTGACCCGCCGAGTGGGGGGCGCGCCCGCCGCCTGGCGGAAGTAGATCGACGAGCCGGCGGCGACGTAGAAGACGTTCGGGTTGGCGACGCCGCCGGCCAGGCCGCCGTAAACGATTGCCGAGGGCGCGGGAAGGCCCGAGAGATCGACTCCCAGGTCTTTGAGCGTATCGCCACCGTCGAACGACTCGTAGATGTGATCGGTGGCAATCAGGAAGCGGCCCGAGGCAACCGCGTCGAGGGCGTACTGCTGGTAGAAGCCGATGGTCTTGGTGCTGTACAGGGTCTTGCCGGCGTTGGGGCCGTTGGTGATCTTTAGGATGACGGACTGGCTGTCCCCGACTTGGACGTTGCTGCTGTTAAAGCTGGTCCGCAGGAAGCTACTCAGAAACTGGGCTTTTGCAAAGTAGCAGCTTCTCTGGTCGATTGCGGTTACGTTTGTACACTGGCGGGGTCGGTTGATCGCCTTGCACCTTTGTGGAGGTTGGGCCATGGCCGGCATCGTCGCCTTTCCTCAGGTTGTCGAACG
>JBBROG010000325.1:0-8377 GCA_038229635.1 Gemmatales bacterium | reverse complement strand
GTCGGGATCGAGTTGGGCATCGCGGAGCAAGGGCTGGGCGTCGGGGTGATCGAGCAAGTCCATGGCGGCCTCCCAAAGGTGTACCGCCGTCAAGCTAGCCGGGACGTCAGCCGCCGGCTAGGATAAAATCGCACAGTAGAACTAAGAAGAAAGTCGCACAGTAGAATTAGGCACTCTAAGGGTCTGCTCAAAAATAAACTGGTCAACTCGTCCTGGCCCGCGGAGCAATGGAATAATTCCATTCCCCATGAAACTTGGCCGGAGTTAACTTCACTTGCGCCAGTTCCTCATCGCTGACTTTGATGCCCTTCGGATACAGGCGGGTGTCCAGGGCCGCGCGCACCACCAAGCCGGTTTCGGTCGTGGTGCCGGCGATGAGGCTGACGATCGCCTGATGGCTCACCAACGGCTGGCCCCGCCAGTTCTGCGTGATGAAGCTGAACAGCCGATGCTCCACCTCGTTCCACTTGCTGGTCTCCGGCGGGAAGTGGCAGACCCGCAACGTCAGGCCGATCCGGTCGGTCACCTCTTGCAGCGCCACCTTCCCCAGGCGGCAACGGTAACTGTTGCTGCCGCCGCCGTCGGCCGTGATGAGCAACTCGCGGGCACGGGGGAAACGCCACTGCCCCATGTCCTGCCACCACAAGCGGATCGTGCGGGCGGCGAACTGCGCCGTGTCGTGGCTGATACCCACGCTGACCCAACCCTGGTTGTTGGCCAGGTCATAGACGCCGTAGGGGATCGCTTTCCCCAATTCCGGGTCGGCGAAGTCATGGACGCGAACCTCCTCAGGCTGGCCTCGCGGCCGCCATTCACGCCCGGCGTTGCGAAAATCGCCCACCAATTCCTTCTTCTTCGTGTCCACCGCCACCACCGGCTGGCCCGCGTGCAGCAACCGCCGCACCCGGCCGCTGAGGTACTCAAACGGGGCATCGCGGTCGGGGTGGCCGGTCCCCTCGCGCGTCTTGCGGTTGGCTTGGAGACTGGAGTCCGCGGCCCGCAACAGGGTGGCGACGGTGCCCGCCGACACCGGATGGCGTTGGCGCGTCAGTTCGGCGGCCAGTCGCCGCGTACTCTTGCACGTCCAACGCAACGGCGTCTCCGGGTCGCCGCGCGTCATCGGGTCCACCAGGGCGTCGAGGGCTTCCCACAAACGGGGATCGACCTGTTCCAGTCGCTTGCGACCGCCTCCCGGCCGACGGATGTTCGGGGACGGGACCGCGCCGCTGGCTTGCGGGTGGCGCAATTCGCGCATGCCGGCAGCAATCGTGGTCCGCGACAAGCCGGTGGCGCGGGACACCTGGGACACGCCGCCGTAAGCCAAGTCCAGGGCGTCCCTGGCCGCCCAATGTCGGCGCATACGCTCGTCCATGACAGGGACGAGGGCTTCAAACTTACAGCGAATCCGTTCGAGGGTAGTGGCATCATGCATGCAGTTGCTGTCGCATAAACGTGCTGATTACGCAATAGCACTTGAACAGTTTATTTTTGAGCAGGCCCTAAGCTCGACTTGTGCCCATTTTTCGCAGCAGCTGACCAAAAAGCCAGCCTCCTTGTAGGAATTACGGGAACAACACACAACCCGTACTCCTGACAAGGAGGCTGTGATGGCCAGCATAGGCAAGCGGCGACGACAGTCCAAGGCCCAGCGACGCGAGCGGCGGCGACGGCAGACCCGGAAGACACGCGCCGTCCGACGACAACTGCGCCGCCTGCACGACCAACTGCCCGGCCCGGCTCGCGCTTTGTTTGACACGCTCGGTGGCGCCTTCCACCGCGCTACCGCCCTGCGCTTCGGTCTCCTGCTCGCCGCCGCGCCGTGCTTGTTCGCTTCCCCTTCACGCGTCGCCGGTGGGCCTTGCCGGTCCTCGTCGCCTTGTATCGCTCCGAGAAGGAGAATGACCGGCGGGGCCGGCGTCCTAAGACGCCACCCGAACTGCTGCGGCAATTGCTGCGTGTGCTGCTGCGCTGGTTCCCCCAGCGACAGTTCGTCTGCGCCGCCGACGGCAACTTCGCCACCCATGACCTGGCTCGACTGGCGGCCCGCTATCCCGAGCGGCTGACGTACCTCAGCCACTTCTATGCGGACGCCAACCTGTACGAGCCGGCGCCGCCGGTCGTCGGCAAGAAGCCGTCGGGCCGACCACGCAAGAAGGGGCGGAAGCTGCCGGCGCCAGCGGAGGTGGTGAAGCAGGCCCAGCAACGCCAGCGGCGGAAGGTCGCCTGGTACGGCGGCGGCCGCCGCGAGGTCGAAGTCGTCACCGGCACGGCCCACGGGTACCAGGCAGGCGCGTCGTGGGTGGCAGTCTTGTGGGTGTGGGTGCATGACTGCTCGGGCACGCACCGGGATGAGTACTTCTTCACGACCGACGTGGGCTGGTCGGCGGCGCAGGTGATCGAAACCTACACGGGGAGGTGGAATCGGGAGACCACCTTCCAGGAGATGCGCTCGTACTTGGGCCTGGAGACAACGTGTGGCGGGACGGAGCAGACGGTGTTGCGTGTAGCACCGTGTCTGTTCGGGCTGTACACGGTGGTAGCGGCGTTGGACGTGCAGTTGCCGGCGCGTCGCCGCGGGGTCGGGTTGCTGGCGTGGGTCGGCAAGGAGGATGTACCTTCTCGGACGCCCTCACCGCGGTGCGGCGGTGGCTGTGGGTGGAATGGGTTTTTGCAATCCCCGGTCATAGTACGGCCTTTTCCAAACTCAGCCGCCCGTTCCAACAGCTACTGCTCGCCGGCTTGGCCCCGGCGGCATAACCTTGAAATAATGGGCACAAGTCGAGCTAAGGGACGAACGTCCGCAGCGTGGACACCAGCCGGGCGACGTCGATCGGCTTGCCGATCAGGGCGTCGGCGCCGAGGCGCTTCACCTCCTCGACGCGCTCCTCCGTCAGGTCGCCGGTCAGCACGAGGACCGCCCGGAGCCCGTCAGGGCGCTCGGCGCGGACCGTTTTGAGGACCTCGCGGCCGTCCATGTCCGGGAGCATCATGTCCAAAAGCAGCACGTGGAAGCCGCCGCGGCGCGCCTCCGCCAGCCCGGAGGCGGCGTCGGCGACGGCGGTCACGGCCGCGCCCTCGTTCGCCAGGATGCGCGTCGTCCCCTCGCGCGTCGTCGCGTGGTCCTCGACGAGCAGCACGCGCAGCCCGGCGAGCGGCCGTTCCGACACCGCCGGCCGCGCGGGCCGCGCCTCCGCCAGGGGCGGCGCGAGGGCCGCGGCCAGGCGCAGCAGCACGCACGACGCCGGCAACGTCACTATGAACGTACTCCCCCGCCCCGGCGCGCTGTCCACGGCCAACTCGCCGCCCATGACCTCGACCAGGCGCCGGCTGATCGCCAGCCCCAGCCCCGTGCCCTTGGTGCGGTCGCGCTCCGGGTTGCGCAGCTGCACGAACTCGTCGAAGATGTGCGACAGGCTCTCCGACGAGATGCCCACGCCCGTGTCGCGCACGCGCAGCACGGCCTGCCGCGCCGGCGTCAGGGCGGCGCTCACCTCCACCTCGCCGCGCGGCGTGAACTTGATGGCGTTGCCGACGAGGTTGCCCAGCACGCGCGCCAGCTTGACCCGGTCGGCGCGCAGCCAGATGGGCCGGTCGGGCGGCTCGACGGCCAGGCTCAGCCCCTTGTCCTGGGCCAGCGGGAGTAAGTGCCTCCCTTCCTCGAGCAGCAACTCGCCCAGGGAGAATTCGCTCTCCTGCAAGTCGATTTTCCCGGAGTCGAAGCGGGCCAGGTCGAGGACGTCGCTGACGAGGTCGACCAGGGAGGTCGTGTTGGCCTGCAAGCGCTCGGCGAGGTCGGGCACCTGGCCCGCCAGCGCCGGGCTGCCGGCGGTGCGGCGGATCAGCTCGGCCATCAGGTTGATGGCGTTGGCCGGCGTGCGGATGTCGTGCGACACGGCGGCCAGGAAGCGCGTCTTGCGCTGGCTCGCCTCCTCGGCCTCGCGGCGGCGCAGGTCGAGTTCATGTTGGAGCGTTTTTTGCGTCGAGATATCCGCGAAGGCGCAGACGGCGCCGGCCACGGCCCCCTTGCCGTCGTAGATCGGCGCCGCCGACGCCAGCAGCGCCACCCGCCGGCCGTCGCTGAGCTGGACGTCCAGCTCGTCGTTGCGCACCTCCTCGCCGCGGAGGGCGCGGCCCAGCGGCAAGTCGTCCGTCGGCACGGCGCGGCCGTCGCGGGAAATCGTCCGCCGCAGCCGCGCCCCGGTCGGCGTCGTCGGGGCGACGTTCTCCTCCGCGCCGATGCCCAGCAGGGCGGCCGCGGCCGGGTTGAGGCGCACCCGCTGGTAGGCGGCGTCCTCGGCCACCAACATGCCGAAGGGGACGGAGCGGAACACGGCCTCGAAGCGGCGCCGCTCCTGTTGGATCGCCTCGACGAGCTCGGCGCTGGCCAGGCTGATCGACGCCTGGGCCGCCAGCGACTCGACCATCGCGATCTGCGCGTCGCTCCACGACTGCTTCTGGTTCTGGTACGTCTCGATGGTGCCGACGCCCCGCCCGCGGACGCGCAAGGGCGCCGACAGCACCGAGCGGAACGGCTCCTCGCCGCCGGGGTGCGGCACGCGCAGGTCGGGGCGCAGCGTCAGGTCCTCGATGTACCCCGTCTGGCCGCGCGACAGCACCAGCGCCGCGAACGACTGGGCGTAGGGCACCGTCTCCGCCTCCACCCCCCCCTTGCCAAAACCGTGATGACAGACGACCCGCATCCCGTCGCCCTCCTTCTCGAGGACGGCGGCCGCGGGGGCGTCGACCAGCACGCCGAGCGCCTCGCAGATGCGGTTCAGCGTCTCGCTGCGGCTCAGGTCGGCGGTCAGCGAGCGCGACAGTTCAAGGAGTTGTTCCAGCATCTTCTCGCGGCCGGCCAGCTCCTCGTTGGTGATGCGCAGTTCCTCGCTCTGCCGCTCCAGTTCCTCCGATTGCGACTGCAATTCCTCGTTCTGGCGGACGATCTCCTCCTCGCGCTCGGTCAGTTCCTGGTTGACGGCCTCCAGCTCGGCGTTGTGCTTCTCCAGCGTACACCGCTGCCCCTCGACGACGCGCTGGGTGAGCAGAACCCGGTGGACCAGGCCGGCGATCATGGCGAGCGTGATGACCGCGAGCGCGCGGTTGACGGCGAGGACGGTGAAGGTGTGTTCCGGCACCGGGGTGCCCCAGAGGGCGCCGAGGGCGGCAAAAAGGGCCAACGCCGCGGCCAGTCCCCACAGGAAGCGCAGGTCGCGCACCCAGACGCATAGCAGCAGCGGGACGCCGTAGACGATGGGGATGAGGACGTTGGAGGGGCTGAAGAGGTCGGCGACGACGGCGGCGAGTGCGAAGAGGAGGGCGGCGGTCAGGGCACCCGGCGCGGGAAAGGCGGGTCCCGTCCTGGCGCCGGGGTCGGGAGTTTTCATGAGTGACCTCGTCGGGAGCCGCGCGCGGCTCACCCCCTCTTCCGCCGGTAAACGCACCGCGCCAGTATCGATAGGCGCTTGCCGCCGAGGGGACGCTCCGCTTTGCCCAGTACCAGCACGCCCCCCGGCCGCAGCCCCGTCTCGAAGCGCTCCCACAGCAGCTGCGTGGCATCGGTCCTCATGTACATGATCGTATTGCGGCAGAGGATCATGTCCCAGACGCCGGGCTCCTGTGTCTTGAGGACGTCCGCGCCGCGCCAGCGCAGCGACGTCCGCAACGCGGCCGCGACCTGCCAGCGCCCCTCGGCGGCGGTGAAATACCGCTCCCGCAGCGGGAGGGGCAAGTTCTTCAGCGCGGCCGCCTCGAAAACGCCCGCGCGGGCGCGGGCCAGGGCGTCGGGCCGGCAGTCGGTGCCGAGCAAGTAGCTTCCCCCCAGCAGTCCCATCTCGGCCAAGAGCAGTGCCACCGAGTACAGCTCGGCGCCGTCGGAACAGCCGGCGCTCCAGACGTGCAACCCCGCGCGACCGCGGGCCAACTCCGGCAGTACCTCCCGTCCCAGGAAGTCGAAGAGGCCGGGGTCGCGGAAGAAGGACGTCACCCCGACGAGCATGGCACTCAGGGCCGTGGGAATCAGCGCGGCATTCCCTTCGAGCAAATGGCGCGCCTGAGTCGGCGTGCGGACCCGGAGCATACGCAGGCAGGCCGGCAGGCGGCGCTGGAGCGTCTCCGTGCGGTACAGCCGCGCTTCCAGTCCGGCTCGGGCGAAGAGCCAGTGGAGGAACGACGCACTGTCGGGGCCGAGGACGGGACTCGCGTGGGTCGGCGGGAGAGGCAGTTCCTCCGGGGCGGCGAAGTTCACGATCCGTTTACGCCCGCGGGGGTCGGCCGGGAAGACGACGTGGCGGAAGCGGGAGGACAAGCGGGACGGCTCGCTCATCGGGACGGCGCCTCGCGGGACGAGAGACGGGTTCGCACCCATCGATCATAACGCCGCGGGACAGAAAGTCAGGGGGAAACGGCCGGCGCCGGCGGACCCTCCGTCATCCCGCCGCCGCCCGGCGTCACGCCGGCCGGGCCGCTCGCGGGAGGGGGCGTCGGATCGACGGGCGCCTGGTCTCTATGGGAATTGCAGCCGGCGGCCAGGAACGCCACGACGACCACCGTGAGAACGCGGCAACAAGGACAAATCATACAGGAATTCTCCGATGATCCGGGGGTGGGCGTCGTCGTACCGGGGGCGTCGTCGTACCGGGGGCGTCGTCGTACCGGGGGTGCGCTGCGCGACCTCCATAGGCATCAAGTTAAGGAGCAAGCGACCTGGAAAAAAAGGGACGTCCTTCCATAATCGCCGGTTAGCAACAGACGGTGATTGAGAAGAAGGAGCTTCCCATGCGGATTGTAGCCGGGGTCGGTTCGTCGCGGCAACGGCTCTTCGGCCCCCGCGCCGACCAGGCGGCCCAGGTCGCGGGCGTCATCGTCCGCCAACGCAAGTTCACCGCCCTGTCCCTGGCGCGGACGTTCGTCCTGGGCTTCTTGCAGAAGCCGGACGCCTCGGACGAAGAACTGGCCCGGGTCGCCATGCCGTGTGGCGCGGCGGTCACGCCCCAGGCCGTGGAGCAACGCCACACCCCGAGCATGGGTTACGTTCCTGGAAGAACTGTTCCGCCGGGCCACGGCCGTGGTCGTCGGCTCGGGCCGGGCGCTGGCGCCGCTGCGGGAACGCTTCCCCGGCGTGACGATCCTGGACAGCTCCACGATCACGCGGCCCGACGACCTGCGGGAGCAGTTCCCGGGGTGCGGCGGGAGCTACGGGGGCGGCGCCGCGGCCCTCAAGCTCCAGACGGAATTGGACCTGCGCAGCGGCGTCCTGTCGTCCGTCACCGTCGAGCCGGGCCGTAGCCCCGACGGCGCGACGCCGCGGCAACAGGCCCCGCCGCCGGCCGGGTCGTTGCGGATCACCGACCTGGGCTATTTCCGCGTGGCGGTCTTCGCCGCGATCGCGGCCGCGAAGGCGTATTTCCTTTCGCGGCTGCCGTTTCGGACGGGGGTGCGGCTCGGCGACAGGGGAGCGGTCAACGTCCTGGAATGGCTGTCGCGACAGCCGGGGCCGTAGGTCGATGCCGGTATCCGGCTGGGCCGGGAGCAACTGCCCTGTCGCTTGCTCGCGTGGCGTCTGCCGGAGGAACAGGCCAACCGCCGCCGGCAGACGCCGCGGCAAGAAACGAGAAGCAAGTACGGCCACGCGCCGAGCGCCGAGCGCCTGGCGTGGTGCGACGGGACGATCCTGGTGACGAACGTGCCCGGGGAACTGCTGACGCCGCCGGAAGCCGTCGTGCTGTACCGGGCGCGCTGGCAAGGGGAACTGCTGTTCAAGCGCTGGAAGTCGCAAGATCTGGTGGCCGTGCTGAGCGGCTCGACCGTGGCGCGGCAGATGATCCGGGTCTGGTCGCGGCTGCTGGCAGCCTTGGTGCAACACGGGCTGGTGGTCGCCAGCGCCTGGGGCGACGCGACCCGGAGCTGGGGGAAAGTGAGCGAGGCGATCCGCGGCTTCGTGAGTCGCCTGCTCCGAAGCTTGGATCACCGGCGCGCGTTGGAAGAGGTGCTGGCCGACTTGCGTACCGTAGGCGAGAAGACCTGCCGACGGAACCCGCGCTCCAAACCCGGGACCGTGGAATTGCTTAGAGCGGCCGGAAACAATGAAGAAATGGCCTGGTTTTCCGGGCTCCCTGCTCATTGTTTCCGGCCGCTCTAACGACGTAAGCCTTCTGGAGTACCGCTAAACTTGATGCCTAGGGGGGTGCGCTGCGCGACCCCCGGCTGTGGGATGTAACCCCTTCGGGGTAGGGCCGCTGGCATTTTACCCCGAAGGGGCAGGGCTTCCAACATGGTTGTAAACCCAAGGTATCAAAGGCTTTGCGGCAACAGATCATGTGAACTAACGTCCACTGTCAGTCGGGCCTCGCCGTGGCCGAGGCGGGACATGCCGAAAACC
>JBBROG010000324.1:0-8489 GCA_038229635.1 Gemmatales bacterium | reverse complement strand
TAACGTCCACTGTCAGTCGGGCCTCGCCGTGGCCGAGGCGGGACATGCCGAAAACCACGGGCGTTTTCAGCCACCCGCCAAGGGAAGAATACGGTACAACTACTGAACATGTTGGAAGCCCTGCCCCGAAGGGGTTACATAACATAGCCGGGGGTCGCGTACTCGCGCACCCCCGGACACGACACGCCGGGGATCGTCGCGTTCCCGCGCACCCCCGACACCGAGTCCTTCGTGAGGATACACGATGCGCCGCGCCGCCGTCCTCGGACTGTTCCTTCTCCTCCCCCTCGCCCTGCCCGCCGCGGACCCCGCCGGGCCGCTGTCGCCGCGCGAGGAACTGGCCACCTTCAAGCTCGCCAAAGGCTTTCGCGCCGACCTCGTCGCCTCCGAGCCCGACGTCGTCGACCCGGTGGCGATGGCGTTCGACGAGGACGGCCGCCTCTTCGTCGCTGAGATGCTCGGCTACCCCAACGAGGGCGTCGCCACCGGCAAAAGCTCCTCCGGGCGTATCAAGATCCTCGAAGACCGCGACGGCGACGGCGCCTACGAGACGTCGCGCGTCTACGCCGACGGCCTGCGCTTCCCGACCGGCGTCATGCCGTATAAGGGAGGCCTGATCGTCTGCGACGCGCCGAACGTCTACTTCTACGAAGGCGAGGGCAAGGCGAGGCGCACGCTCTACACGGGCTTCGGTCTGCAAAACATCCAGCAACTCGTCAACAGCCCGCAGTGGGGACTCGACAACTGGGTCTACTGCCTGTGCGGCAGCAACGGCGGCACGATCACTTCGCCCGAGAAGCCCGACATGACGCCGCTGGCGCTCGGCTACCGAGGTATCCGCTTTCATCCCGACGTTCCCGGCAGCCTGGAGCCGACGTCGAGCGGCGGGCAGTACGGCCTGTCGCCGGACGACTATCAGAGGTGGTTCACGTCGACGAACAGCCAGCACCTGCGGCACGTCGTCCTCCCCGACCACTACCTGCGCCGCAATCCCGGCCTGGCGGTCCCGGCGGTCACGCTCGACGTCCCCGACCACGGGGCGGTGACGAAGCTGTTCCGCGTCAGCCCGTTCGAGGCGTGGCGCGTCGAGCGGACGCGGCGGCGCGCCGAAGGCCCGGACGCCAAGCGCTTTCCGCCGACGGAACTCGTCCCCGGCGGTTTCACCACGTCCGCCTGCGGCGTCAGCGTCTACGCCGCCGACCTTTTCCCCTCGGACTATCGCGGCAACACCTTCGTCTGCGACCCGGCGAACAACCTGATCCACCGCGACGTCCTGGCGCCGCACGGGGCGACGTTCGTCGCGAAGCGCGGCGAGGCCGACCACGAATTCCTCGCGTCGACGGACCCCTGGTTCCGGCCGGTCGCCACGGCGGTCGGGCCGGACGGCGCCCTGTACGTCCTCGACTTCTACCGCGAGGCGATCGAGACGCCGCTGTCGCTGCCGGACGACATCAAGAAGTCTCTCAATCTCCAAAGTCGGCAACGCGGCCGCGTCTGGCGCGTCATGCCCGAGTCCCGTCCCGCGAGCGCGAAGCGCCGGCCGCGGCTCGGCAAGGCGCCGACCGAGGATCTCGTCAAGCACCTGGCCGACGGCAACATTTGGCGGCGCCTGACGGCTCAGCGGCTCCTCGTCGAGCGTCAGGACAAGGCGGCGGTCGAGCCGCTCAAGCGCCTGGCGCGCGAGGCGAAGAGTGGGCCGGGCCGCGCCCATGCCCTGTGGACGCTCGACGGGCTGAAGGCGCTCCACGACGACTTCGTCCTGGCGGCGCTGAAGGACGCCGAGCCCGGCGTGCGCGAACAGGGACTACGGCTGTCCGAGGGGCGGCTGGCGCCGTCGGCGTCCCTGCGGTCCGCCGCGGCGGCGTTGGCGGACGACCCGTCGCCGCGCGTGCGCTTCCAGGCGGCGTTCTCGCTCGGCTCCGCCGACGCCCCGGAGTTAGTCGCCGGCCTGGCGAGAATCGCCAGGCGCGACGCCGCCGACCCGTGGACACAGACGGCGGTCCTCAGCTCGGCGAGCCGCGGCGCCGCCGTCCTGCTCGACGCCTTCGCCCGCGACAAAGAAGCGGCTTCGCACGTCGCGTTCGTCGCCCGACTGGCGGCGCTGGTCGGCGCCCGCAACGACGACGCCGACCTGGGCCGCGCCCTGGCCCTGCTCGGCGAAAAGGACGTCGCCGATCCGCTGAAGGTGGCGCTGCTCGGCGGGCTGGGGCAGGGCTTGCAGAACGGGCCGCGCCCGCTGAGCCGGTTGTGGGACGCTCCTCCGGCGGCGCTGAAAGAGTCGGTCGGCCGAGCGCTGCCGTTCTTCGAGCGGGCGGCGGCGACGGCGAAGAGCGAGACGGCGACGCCTTCGTCGCGCCTGGCGGCGGCGCGGCTGCTGGCGAGCGGCCCGCCGGCGCTGGCGGCGCCGGCCCTGGCGGAAATGCTGGCTCCCCGAAACGCCGCCGAGGTGCAACTCGCCGCGGTGCGCGCCCTGTCGGCGCTCGACGGGCCGAAGGCGACCGATCTGCTGCTGTCCGGCTGGGGCGGCTACAGCCCCGGACTCCGCCGCGAGGCGCTGGAGGCGCTGTTCGCCCGGCCCGACCGCGTGGCGCAGCTCCTCGCCGCCGTCGCGGCGAAGAAGGTGCTGCCCAATCAAATCGAGCCCGCGCGCGTCGAGCAGCTGCGCAAGCACCCCGACGCGGCGGTGCGGAAGCGGGCTCAGGCTCTCTTCGCCGGGCAGACGTCGGCCGACCGCAAGAAGGTCGTCGACGACTACCGCGCCGCGCTGGCGCTGACGGCGGACGCGGCGCGCGGCAAGGCGGCGTTCAAGCGGGTGTGCGCGACCTGCCACCGGCTGGAGGACGTCGGCACCGAGGTCGGGCCGGACCTGTTGTCGGCGTTGCGCAACAAGTCGCCGGAGCAGTTGTTGAGCGACATCCTCGACCCGAGCCGCGAGGTCGATCCACGCTACATCAACTATCTGGTGACGCTGAAAAACGGCCGGACGCTGACCGGCCTGATCGCGGCGGAGACGGCGACGAGCCTCACCCTGCGCCGGGCGGAGAAGGCGGAGGACGCCGTGCTGCGGGCACAAATCGACGAGGTCGAGGCGACGCCGAAATCGCTCATGCCGGAAGGACTCGAGACGCAGCTGACGAAACAGGACGTGGGCGACGTCATCGCCTACCTCCGCAAGGTCGCGGGGCCTTAAAGCGGACGCCGTTTTTCCCTATTGAACCGCGGAATCCGGCGGAGGGAGTTGGTACGCCGCCGCCGTCTCGACCGCCTCCACGCCCGGCACGCGCGAAAGCGACTTCTTCTTGGCGGACTCGACGGAGCCGGTGATGGTGCCGAGCTGTTCCATCACCTGCTCGACCTCCATGCCGGCGGCCCGCAGGCCCTTCGCGACGTCCTTCACGCGCTTCAGGTGCCCCTCGCCGACCGTGACCATCACCTGAGCCTTGTTCTTCGCCTTGGACATGACTGTGCCTCCTCGCGGGACGGATTCGTTTCCCCGGCGCCATTCTACCCCCCGAGGGAGGACGGCACAACGCCCCGGCGGCCGTCGCGAGCCGCCGGGGCGCGGCGAGGTCACGGCGCCTGGACGAGGCCGGCGCCGACGTCGACCGACGGCAGCGACAGGCGGCGGGCCGAGCGAACCAGCAGCTGCCACAGGGCGGCGCCGGCCGCGTTGCCGTTCGCCTCCGACCAGAGGGCGGCGATCCCGGCGACGTGCGGCGTCGCCATGCTCGTGCCGCTGATCGTGTTGTAGCGCCGCGGCATCGGCCAACTGGACAGCACGTCGACGCCGGGGCCGACGAGGTCGACGTCGCCGCCGCCGGGGTTGATGCGGCGGTTCGAGAAGTCGGCGATCCGCAAGGAGGAATCGACCGCGCCGACGGCCAGGATCGACGGGCAGTTGGCCGGCCGGCCCACCGGCTTAATGATCCCGGCGTTCCGGCGGCTCTCGTTGCCGGCGGCGGCGACGATCAGCGTCCCCGCCGCGAGCGACCGCCGCGCGACCGTCTCGTAGACCTGCGAGAACGCCTCACCCGGCTCGACCGGCGCGCCCAGCGACATCGAAATGACGCGACACTGGTTCGTCACGGCCCAGTTGATGCCGGCGAGGATGCCGGCGTCGGCGCCGCTGCCCTGGTTGCTCAGCACCTTGCCGGCGTAGACGTCGCCGCCGAAGGCGCAGCCGTAGCGCGGGCCGGAAGGCGGGCGCTGCGGCCCCAGCGCCGTGCCGATGCAGTGCGTGCCGTGGCCGTGGCCGTCCTGCACCGGCTGCCCCGCCACGAACGACTGGCTGACGACGGTGCGGCCGACGAAATCGGGGTGTTGCAGGTCGAAGCCGGTGTCGAGGACGGCCACGCGGACGCGGCGGCCGCTGAAGCGCGACGCCACGACCTTGGTCGCCAGAAGCCCCCAGGTCGCCTGGCCGCTGTCCGCGAACGCCGCCGCCTCGGCCCCGAGGCCCAGCTCGCCCGGCCCTTCCGCGCCGGTCAGCCGCCGCAGCAGCGCGTCCGCCGCGTCGCGGAAGCCGCGCAGGTAGTCCGCCGAGAGCGGCCCGCCGCTCCCCGCCCCCGCGCCGAACGGCAGGTCGCTGTAGGCGTACATGATCCGCTCCGGCTCGACGAACAGGATCGAGCTGGTCGCCTCGCCGGCCGCGGCGAGCGCGTTGACCTGTTGCGGGTCGGCGGTCACGACGGCGACGCCCAGCTTGTCGAACACGACGGCGTCCGCGTCGTCGGCCTGGCTCGCCTCCAACGCGCCGCCCGCGACTTCCAACGTGTTGGCGACGTCGTGAACGCCGCCGTGACTGGCCAGCGCGCCGCGGATGGCTCGGTCGTCCGCTTCCTCGCGAAAGACGACCAGGTAGCGGCCGGTGGTCCCTTCGGCGGGGGGGTGTGCCGGCTCGACGACTTCCGGCGGCGCCTCGCCGCCGTCCGCTTCCGCGTGCCGTCTTCGGGCTCGTGCCACGTCGCAGTCCTCCGAAACAGAGAGGAGAGGTTCTGGCGCCGGGAGCGCGGACGTCGCGGTCGCGCGGGCCGGGCAAGGACGTCAAGCACAGGAGGTGCCAATAACGGTTCGTTCGCTCGTCTTGCCCGAAGAGGCGACGCGCACACGACTTGTACACTCCGGGAATCAGGAGGTCTCCGCTTGCCCCGCCTCGGGCCTGCCGGATTTCTCGGAGCGCTGACGGAATTCTCGGCAGGAGGGCGGCAAGCCGTTTGGCCTTTCTCGGACGTGAGATCAATTAAGTTCTGATTGGTTCGCGGGTCATCGTCCGGTCCCGGAGAGACGCCCCAGCGCCGCCTTCGCCGCGCGGGTCAGCGGCGCCGACTCCGCCCCGGCCGCCCACTCTTCCAGGAGTTGCCTCGCCTCGGGCGTGCCGGCCCGCTCCAACACACTCACCGCCCGCTGGTCGCGCAACGCCTCCGGCGACGGCGGCTTCCCCAATTCTGCCAGCAGCGCCAGCACGTCCTCGACGCGCTGGCGCTGCTCCGCCGAGGGATTGCCCTTCAAGACCGCCCGCAGCGCCGCTTCGGCGCGGGGGCCGAGTTCCTTGAGGCGCTTCAGGGCCGCGTCGCGCTTCGCGAAGGTGTCGCTGTCGAGGTCGGCGATCAGCGGCCGTGTGACTTCCGCCGCCGCCGGCAACACCGGCTTCAGCGCGCCGCGCAGCAGCGGCACGGCCTCCTTCGGCGACTCCGAGAGTCGCCAGACGGCGCGCCACGCCTTGGCCGCGTCGGCGCCCGACAATTCCGTCCAGAGCGCGGCGAGGTCGGCGGGCGCGACGGAATCCTTCCGCGGCAAGGCGAAGTCCCAGAGGAGGATGGTGCCGTCGGGGTGCCCGGTGGCGAGACGGCGGCCGTCGGGCGTGAACGCCAGGCAACTCGCGTAGCTGCCGGAGTTCGTGCTGCCGCGGACCTGTTCGGGCATCGGCCGCGTCCGGACGACCTTGCCAGTCGTGAGGTCCCACAGCCGGACGCCGTCGAGATCGTTCGTCACGATGAAGCGGTTGTCCGGGGGGAAGGCGACTTGACCGACCCACGATTCCGTCGTCAGGCGGGCGACGACCTTGCCCGTCGCCGCCTCCCAGACGCGGAGGCCGTCGGCGTGCTGGTACGTCGTTCCGTTCTTCTGCTCCGTGCGCAGGGCGCCGCCGACCACGAGTCGGCCGTCGGCCGAGAAGGCGACCGGCAAGTCGGAGTAATCGCCCTGGCCTTCCAACTTGGCGACTTCCCGGCCCGAGGTCGTGTCCGTCAAGGCGCCGTGCGCCGCCAGGAAGCGCCCGTCGCCCGACAGGGCGCTGCCACGTTTCCCCATCTCGACCGGGTGAAGAGAGAGAAGCCGTCCCGTCTTCAGGTCCCATGTCGTCAGCCTGGGCCGCATGTCGCCGGCGTCGGCGGCACCCCCGGCGCCGGCGAAGGTCCAGCCCTCCGCGTTGAACGCGGCCACGGCGCGGGAGCCGTCGGGAGTGATACGCAGCTGGTAAATGAGGCGCTCGCCCTCGCCGTTGCGGCGAGGCGTCAGCGGGATCGTGAGGGTTTCCTTGCTGGTCACGGCGTCCCACAGCTTCAGGTACTCGTCGCTGCCGGCGGACAGGACTCTTTTGCCATCCGGCGTGATGTCTACTGCGCGGACTCCGGCGTTCATCCAGCGCCACAGGCGGATCGGGCGGCGCGCCTCGTGGCCCCTCCAGACGTGGATCGCGCGGCCCGTCGCCGCGTCCCACAGGCGCACCGAGCCGTCCGCCGACGCCGACGCCAGCCGCGTGCCATCGGCCGAGAAGGCGACCGACATCACCTCGCCGACGTGGCCGTCGCCGAAGTTCTCGGGGTAGAGGGACCGCCCGGTGGCGAGGTCCCAGCGCTGCAAGGAGCCGTTGTTCGTCACGACCGTCTTGCCGTCCGGCGCGACGACGACTTCCTCCCCCGCGCCTTTCAGCGTCCGCAGTTCTCGCCCCGCGCCGAGATCCCAGACGAGGACGCCTTCGGCTCCGGAGACGAGCAAAGTGCGGCCGTCGGGCGTGAGCGTCAGGTGATTCTCCCAAGTCAGTTCGGGCAACTTCGGCCCCGCGACCGGGAGCCCCGTCGCCGAGTCCACGCCCCGCGTCGTCCCGCGCTCCCACGACAAGATCGTGCCGCCCGGCGTCATGACGAGCGAGTTGCCGATCTCCTTGTTCTGCCAGGCGAGCGCGCCCGTCGCCAGGTTCCAGCAGTAGGTGCCTTCGCTCGTCGAGGTAAAGGAGGCGAGCAGTCGTTTGCCGTCGGGCGTGAAGGCGAGTTGGTCGCTCGACACGTCGTTCTTAACCTCGCTGCGGAAGACCTCCTTGCCGGTGGCAATGTCCCAGGCGCGGATCGCGAACGTCCCTTGACCTTGCCCGACGGCGGCGACGAGCCGGCCGTCAGGGGAGAACGCCGCGGGTCCGATGTGACGTACATTGTCCATCTTCAGACGGTGGAGCGGCTTGCCGGCCGACACGTCCCAGGCCGTCAAGCCGTCGGGTCCGTGGTCGTTCGTAATCAGGTGGCGCCCGTCCGCCGACAGGGCGAGTGCGTCCCACGGCTGTCCGCCCAGAACGCGCGACGCGCGGAGCTTGCCGGTGGCGGCGTCCCAGACGCTGACGTACTTGCCGGCACGGACGCCGATGATCGAACGCCCGTCGGCGCTGACGGCCAACTTGGCGCCGACGGCGCGGCGGCGCAGCGTCCCGAGGCGCAGCGCCGCCCCGTCCGGCAGCGGGTCGCCGTGCAGATCGACTTTTTTATTGTACGAATTATCCTTGTTATCCTCTTTTGCCGTCGCCGGCGCGGGGTCGTCGGGGGTCGGGGCGGGCGGCGTTCTCACGGCCAGGCCGGTGCCGGCGACGAGGGCGAGCAGCAGGACGACGCCGGCCGCTCTCAGGGGGGTGAGAGTCATCAGCGGCAGCACTCCCTGACTCAGGGCGGCCACGGCCGGCGTCGCGTGGGCGCCGCCAAGAGAAACCTCGACGGTCGATTGAACCAGAGCCGGCGAAAGAGCCGTTACGGCATCGGCGACGAGCAGCGTCGCGGCGAGCGCCGCCGGCAGCACCAGGCCGCGCTTCTCCAGCCGCAACCGCAAGCGGGCGCGGCCGCGCTCCAGGCGCCCGCGCACCGAGCCCGGCGAGCAGCCGAGGCGCTGCGCCGCTTCCTCCTGCGACAGCCCTTCCAGGCAGCACAGGATGAGCGGGGCGCGGTGCCTCTCGGGGAGCGCCTGCAATTCCTCGTCGAGGACGGTCAACATCTCGGCGGCGGTCAGTTCTTCGAGCGGCGTGCGCGGGCGGGGGACGAAGGCGCGCGTCTCGCGCTCCTGGCGCCGCCGGGAAGCGTGCCGCGCCCGCACGGCGAGGCGGAAGGCGACGTGGTGGAGCCAACACGCGAGTGACTCGGGGCGGCGCAGCGAGCCGGCGCGGCGGGCGAGGGTGAGGAAGGTGGCCTGCAAGACGTCCTCGGCGGCCTGGGCGTCGCCGGCGACGCGCCGCG
>JBBROG010000323.1:0-8498 GCA_038229635.1 Gemmatales bacterium | reverse complement strand
TAACGTCCACTGTCAGTCGGGCCTCGCCGTGGCCGAGGCGGGACATGCCGAAAACCACGGGCGTTTTCAGCCACCCGCCAAGGGAAGAATACTGTACAACTACTGAACATGTTGGAAGCCCTGCCCCGAAGGGGTTACATCCCAAAGCCGGGGGTCGCGCAGCGCACCCCCGGAACACCATGACGGGTTGCGTACGCGCGCCCCCCCGGAACGTCGTGCGCGGCCTTGCTTTCCCCTCGCGCCGTCGCCTACACTGAAGGATCGCATCGCCGGCTTCAGGTGACTCATGAACGACGCGCACTCCCCGCGGCCGCGCCGCCTCGGTTTCGTCCTCGGCGTGGCCGGCCTCGCCGCCGTCGCGGCTATGTCCGCGTCCTGCGGCGGCGGGCCGACCGGCGCGCCGCCCTCCGTCGAAGCCGCCCGCCCCGTCGGCGACATCGGGGCGCAGGTCCACCAGTTCTGCGGCCACTGCCACGCCTACCCGCCGCCCGACAGCTTCCCGCGCCACGCCTGGAAGGAGGAGGTCGAGCAGGGCTACCGCTTCTTCGGCCTCGCCAACTTGCCGCTGCAAGCGCCGCCCATCGACGAGGTCGTTAAATACTACGAGAGCCGCGCCCCCGCCGAGCTGCCCCTCGCCGTCTTCGACCGGGCGACGCATCCGCTCGGCGTCCAGTTCGCGCGCACCCCCTGCCCGGCGGCGCCGTACCGCACCCCCGCCGACCGCCCCGGCCCGCACGTCTCCCACGTCAATCTCGTCCACCTTTCCGACCCGAAAAAGCTCGACATCCTCGCCTGCGAGATGGCCGCTGGGGTCGTCATGGCGATGACGCCGTCCGACCCGGCGCCGGCGTGGCGCGTCCTCGGCCGCGTGCCCAACCCCGCCCACGCCGAGGTCGTCGACCTCGACGGCGACGGCGTCCCGGACGTCCTCGTCGCCGACCTCGGCAGCTTCATGCCGACCGACCGCCTCGGCGGCAGCGTCGTCTGGCTGCGCGGCCACAAGGACGGCACCTACACGCCGCACACGCTCCTCGACGGCGTCGGCCGCGTCGCCGACGTGCAGGCCGCCGACTTCCGCGGCACCGGCAAGCTCGACCTCGTCGTCGCCTGCTTCGGCTGGCGCCAGACCGGCGAAATCCTTCTCCTCGAAAACCACACGACCGACTGGGACAAGCCGAAGTTCGTGCCGCGCGTCCTCGACGCCCGCCACGGCAGCATTCACGTCCCGGTGGTCGACCTCAACGGCGACGGCCGGCCCGACTTCGTCGCCCTCATCAGCCAGGAGTTCGAGACCGTCGTCGCCTTCCTTAACGAGGGCGGCGGCAAGTTCCGCAAGGAGACGATCTACGAGGGGCCGCACCCCGGCTACGGCTCCAGCGGCATCCAGCTCGTCGACATGAACGGCGACGGCGAAATCGACGTCCTCTACACCAACGGCGACGTTCTCGATAAACCGTATCTTTTGAAGCCGTATCACGGCGTGCAGTGGTTGGAGAACCCCGGCAAGGGCAAGTTCCCCTGGACGCACCACCCGCTGACGCCGCTCTACGGCGTCCACCGCGCCGTCGCCGGCGACGTTAACGGCGACGGCAGGACCGACGTCGTCGCGGTGAGCTTTCTCCCCGACGGACCGTTCCCGCAGCGCGAGTCGATGAAGCTGGATTCGATCATCGTCCTGGAGCAGACGGCGCCGGGGAAGTTCGAGCGGCACTCGCTGGCGACGGTCAACTGCGACCACGTCGCCTGCGCGCTCGGCGACCTGTACGGCACGGGGCGGCTCGACCTGGTGGTGGGCAACTTCGCGGCGCCGAAGGCGGACCACGCCGTCACGATCTGGAAGAACCTCGGCAAGAAGTGACCCGTGCGCCGCTCGCGGCTTAGCGAACCCCTCAGCGCGACTGGTCCTCGAACCACTTGCGCAGCTTGTCGAGGTCCGGCGGTCGGAGCGCCTCGACGCGCGCGAACTCCTCCCGCGCCCGCTCCTTCGCGCCGGCCTTCAGCAGGCACAGCACCAACAGTTGCCGCCCCTGCACGCTCTCCGGGTCGAGGCGCACCCACGCCTCGGCTCGTTCGCGCGCGTCGGCCCACGCCTGGCGCCCGGCGAGCAGCGACGCCTGACTGGCCTGGTACGAGGCGTCGTAAGGGTTGACGGCGGCGGCGCGGCGGTAATAGTCGAGCGCCACGTCCTTTTGGCCGAAGCCCTCGCACAGCGCCGCCGCCCCGGCCAGCGCGTCCTCGTGCTCCGGCGTCCGCAGCAGCGCGCCCTCGAACGCCGCGAGCGCCGACGCCCGCCGGCCCATCATCCGCAACGCCTGCCCCTTCGCCATCCACGCCTCCACGTCCGCGGGGTCCTCGCTCAGCGCCACTTCCAGCAGCGCGACGGCCCGGTCGAACTGCAGCCGCGGGTCGACCGCCCCGCCGCTGGCGAGGGCGACCAGCCCCACGCCCAGGTCGCGCGAAATCTCGGGGCCGCGCGGGTCAAGGCCGTCGCGGCGGAACGGCACGACCGGCACGCCCGGCCAGAACGGCTTCGCGGCGTGTACCTGGCCCGCGCCCTTCGCCCCCGGCCGGCGCGGGACGCGATGGTCGGTCGAGGCGGTATGAGCGACGTCTTCGCTCGCGTAACGGGGCATATGACAGGCGACGCAACTGTCGTTTTTGGCCCGGCGCTCGGGCAGCGGCAGGCTGCACCCCTGCTTCTGGTGGCAGGACAGGCAGCGCTCGCGGTAGCGGGCCTCGCGCCGCTCGGGCGGCGGGGTGCGGTGCGGGTCGTGACACGAGGTGCAGCCGAGGCGCGCGTCGCCCGAGCCGCCGCGGAAACAGCCGCTCTGGTACATCTGCTCGACGTGGTTGACCGCCGCGCGGGTCACGCCCTCCTCCTCGGCGTGGACGAAGACGGTCTGAAACGCCTCGAACGGCAGGCCGGGGCGGAAGTCGTTCAGGCCGAGGCCGCGGCGCACCACGCGGCTCTCGCCTTCCAGGTGGCACTGCTGGCAGACGGCCTCGCGCAGCGCGTGCGGCAGGTGCTTGGGGTTGACGATCGTGTCGTCGAAGGCGCCGGCGGCCGACGCCGCGGCGCTCCGGGCGGCGACGTGGCGCTCGCCGGGGCCGTGGCAGCGCTCGCAGCCGATGCCGTACCCCTCGAACAGCGGCGCCTCGAAGCGGTTGTGCGTGCCCGGCCGGTGCCGGGCGCCGCTGGCGTGGCAGAACAGGCACGCGCCCACGACCGGCCGCCCGACCAGCGGCATCAGTTCGCCGCCCGGCGAGATATCCCAGATCCCTTTACGGGTATACCAGCTGATGGGCGTCTGGAACAGGTAGCCGTCCCGCGAGTAGAAGTATGAGTAGCCCTGGCTGCCCGAGCCGACGGCGTAGTGGGCGTCCGTGTCGAGTTCGTAGACCGGCTTGCCGTCGGGGCCGAGGCGGGTGCGGCGGTGGACGACGCGCTCGCCCTCGCGCCGGACCTCGAAGCGCGCGCCGAGGGCCTGGAACGGGTTGTGCTGTTCCGCCCCGTAGCGCTGCGTCGGCGCCACGGCGGCGATGGGGGCGAGGGTGTGGCCCATCGGGTGTTGGCGGTAGACGAGGGTGACGTCGAGGTGACAGTCCTTGCAGGCGGCGTCGCCGACGTACTTCACGTCCGGGGCGACGTTGCGGAAGGGGCCGGCGTAGGCCAGGCGCGGGTCAGGGGCGCGGCGCGCGACGGGCGGCTCGGCGTCGACGGAGGGCGGCGGGACCGGAGGCACGCGGAGGAAGTGCCACCAGGCTTCGGCGGCGAGGAGGGCGAGGAACAGAGATATGGCGACAACAAAGAGAGCCGTGCGGGGAGAACGCATATCACCAGCCCGAAGCGCGAGCGAGGGATCACACGCGCCCTCGCTCGCGCTTCGGGCTGGTGAGGGGCGGCCAAACTACGGCTTCGGCGGCGAACTCTTCCCCGGCGTCGGCGCCTGGGCGCCGCGCGCCTTGGCGCGGTACTCGGCCGCCTTGGCGGCGTCCCCCTTGCGGACGTAGAAGTCGGCCAGCGCCGCGTGGGCCGGCTCGTAGCCCGCGTCCTCGCCGAGGGCGTTGAGCAGCCAGTTCTCGCCCGCCTCGTCGTTGCCCAACCGCAGGTGCAGCACGCCCATCTCCGCGTGCAGGGCCGGGTTGTGCGGGTCGGTCGGCATCCTGGTCTGACTGATCTCGCCGATCCGCTCCAGCACGTCCTTGAGTCGCTGCGCCTTCGCCCCTTGCACCTTCGCCTCGTCTTTCTTCCCCTCTTGTTCCAGGCACTGGAACAGGGCGAACTGCGCCTGGTAGTCGTTCGGGGACGCGGCGGCGGCGCGCGTCAGCCACGATTCCGCCTCGGGAAGGTCGCCGTCCAGCATCGCCATGCGGCCGCGCTGGCGCAGGGCCGCGACGTACTCGGGCTTGTCCGCCAACACCTTGTCGAGCAGCTGCCGGGCCTGCTTGCGCTGGCCGACGGCTTCGTGCGAGCGCGCCAGGCGGACGAGCAGGTCCGGGTCGTCCGGCCGGCGGGCGCGGGCGGCCTCCAGGTGCTTCAGGGCCTCGTCGTAGCGGCCGATCTCCTGCAAGCACGTCGCCAGGCCGAGCCGCGCCGGCTCGTTGTCAGCGTCCAGCTCGACGGCGCGGCGGTAGTCCTCGACGGCCTTCTGGTAGGCGTTCACCTGGCGGTACAGGTTGCCGCGCAGGACGTAGGGGGCGGCCCGCCCCGGCTCCAGTTCGATCCAGCGGTCCAGGCAGTGCTGGGCATCGAGGACGCGATAAGTGCGCAAATAACCCGAGGCGAGCGCCTCGAAGGCGAGCGGGGCGGCGACGACGTCCTTCTGGGCGCGCTCGCGGAGGAACTCCTCGGAGGAGGCGAAGTCGCCGACGGCGGCGTGGAACATGGCCCATTCCAGGAGGACTTCGTCGGGGGCGTCGACGCCGGGCGCCTGGCAGGCGTCCAGGTAGGCCTCGGCCTGCTCGAAGTCGCCGGCGTAGCGGCAGGCGCGGGCGGCGAGGAGCTTGGCGGAACGGCTGTTCGGCCAGACGCGGAGGACGGGGCGGAGGTGGTCGAGCGCGTCGTCGGCCCGGCGCCGGTCGAGGTCCGACCGGGCGGCGCGCAGGTGACGCCAGGCCGACAGGTGCGGCGCGGCCAGCAGAGCCGCGCAGGCCAGGGCGCCGAGCAGGGCGAGCGCTCTCAGGAGTCGGCGGCGAGACTTTGGGCGCGTTCCGGGAGTCGGCATGACGGCGTTGCCTTCATTTCTTCGGGGCGGCCGGCGCGGGGGGCGGCGCCGCGGCCGCGCCCTCTTGCGCCTGCCGGCGGTGCTTGGCTGCGAGCCCGGCTTCCCCCATCGTCTGATAGTAGCCGGCGAGGGCTTCGTTGGCCTTGACGTGGGTGGGGTCGAGGCGCACGGCGCTGTGCAGCCAGCGCAGCCCCTCCTTCAGGTTGCCGGCGCGCACCGAGATCATGCCCGCCTCGAAATGGAGGTCCGGATTGTTCGGATTCTTCTGCATGTCGCGCGTGACGATCTCCTGGATGCGGTGCAGGTCGGTCTCGATCTGCTGGCCGCGCGCCTCGACCTCCTTGGCCCGGTCGACCTGGCCCGACTCGCGCAGCACGCGGGCCAGCAGGAAGTTGGCCTGGAAGTCGCCGGCCTCCCCGCGCACGGCCCGCTCCAAAAGTTCCACGGCGCGGTCCGCCTCCCCGGCCCGGACCGCCAGGCGGGCGCGCTCGCGCAAGGCCGCGGGGTAGTTCGGATCGCGCGCCAGGACGGCGTCGAGCACCTGCTCCGCCTCGGCCTGCTCGCCGAGGGCGTCGTGGGCGCGCCCCAGCGCCACGAGGACCGCGAGGTTCTCCGGCATACGGCCGCGCAGGTACTGCAAGTGCGGCGTCGCCTCGCGGGCGTTGCCCATTTCCAGCAGCACGTCGGCCATGCGGAGCCGCGCCTCGTCCAGCTCCGGGTCGAGCCGCAGGGCCTCGCGGAAGGCGGCGACGGCCTCGGCGTTTTGTCCCCGGTAGTCGGCGAGGAGGCCGCGGAACAGGCGGGCCGGCGCGCTGTCGGGGCTGACCGCGTCCCAGCGGTTCAGCACCCGTTCGGCCTCCTTGAGGCGGTAAGAGCGCAGGAGGCCGGCGGCGACGGCTTCCAGGACCAGGGGCGTCTCGGGATGCGCCTTCTCCATGTGCTCGCGCCAGTAATTCGCGACCTGGTCCACGTCGCCCCGCGCCGCCGTGAGCAGGGCGCGCTCGCGGGCCACAACGGCCGGGTCGCCGTGCCGCCGCTGGAGGCGGTCGAGAAATTCCGCGGACTGGTCGAAGGCCTGCAGACGACGGGCGACGCGCGCCGCCAGGAGGAGAGCGCGGGCGTTGTCGGGCACCACGCTCATGGCGGCCACAAGGTGCCTTTGCGCCTCGTGGTTGTGGAAGCGCTCCGCGGCAGACGCGGCCCCCTGCAAGTGATGCTCGGCCCAGAGCCGCGCGCCCACAAGAGACAGCCCGGTCCCCAGCAGGGCCAGGAAGAGGAGGAGCAGGAGGAGGCGCGGAGTAGCACGCCGCAAACGCCCCAGCCGTCCCGCGGGCGGCGGGGACGGCTGGGGCGGCGGCGGAAGGGCGGGCGTATCGGCCGGGGGAGGCGCGGGCGACTCGCTGACCGGGGGGGAAGGCCGTGCGTTCGTCATGGTGGCGTTGCTACTTCAGCGGAATGTCGAATTCCTGCTTCCCGCCTTTGGTCTCGACGCTCAGGCCCGACTTGTCATAATCCCCGAATTTCTCCGGCACGACGAGGTTCGTGTAGCCCTTGCCGTGTGCGGCGTCGCGGCTTGACATCGCCTCGGGCGGGACGCCCGGCGGCACTTTATCCCCGCCTTTCGGCGCGGGGGGAGCGGAGTTGCCCGTGCGCTCGTTTTTCCCCTCCGCCCGCGGCGTGCCCACCGCTACCTTCATCGTCTTACCCACGGGAACTTTCTCGATGACGTAGGTCCCATCTTTGTTGATGACGCCGTTGGCCGTTTGGCCATCGTCGGAGCGAAGGCTCACCGTGCCGACGGTGACGTCCTTGCCCTGGTAGGTGACTTTGCCGTGTAGTTCCCCCAACTTGGGGCCGCAGCCGGAAGCGATCAGCAAGAGGCCGGCGAGGAGGGGCAAGCAACGGAGGACGTGTCGCCCGGCGAGCGAAATCATGGTAGTTAACCTCGTAGGAATGGAGCGACCAAGCGGCCGAAGAAAGGAAACCGCCGGCCCGAGCCGGGCCCCAGGGGACGCGGCTCGGGCCGATCTTGAGGGAATCGGCTTTTACCAGTCGTTCCCGGCGATGTCACCGCTGCGCGGCGTGATGGCCGCCGACCAGGACGCGATGCTGATGCCGCCGTTGACGAAGCGGACGCTGCCGTCGCCAAGGGCCGCGTTGATGCCGCCGGAGTGCGGCGAGTTCGGCAGGTGGACGTTGGCGATCTTACGCGGCACCTGAACCTGGAACTTGTACTTCTGGCAGGGGAAGCCCCAGCTCGCACTCTGCTCGCCGGCTTCCAGGCTGTAGATCACGGGACCCCAATCAGGCCAGTAGTTCCAGCCGTCCTTGATGCGCCAAAAGCCGCTCGGGCCGTCCTGCATGACGATCTTCTCGGTGAAGAAGACCGTGTTCGACGTGCCGTCCTGGATGGAGGCGGGGTAGCGGTTGCCCTTGCCCCAGTTCGTGTAGGAGATCCAGAACACCTGGCCGTTATAGGCGTAGCTGGTCACCGACTTGATGCTGGAGTCGCCCCAGGGGCAGATGGCTTCGGGGTCCGGGTCCGAGGGGCAGATGTAGGTCTTGACCCGGTTGTGCTGCAAGGTGGCGTTCCACTGCGAGTAGAGCGGCAAGTAGCAGTTGCGGTCGTCGCTTTGGCCGGTGGCGTCGTAGGTCGCCTTGTAGAGGTTATCCTGCTCCATGTACGGCATGATGTGCATGAAGATGCCACCGTTGCCGTTACCCTGCGTACACTTCAACAGCGACGGGTAGAGGCCGAGGCCGGGGGGCAACGCGCCCTGGTTGGTGTCCGAGGCGTTGACCGTCGCCAGGGTGACCTGCTTCAGGTTGTTGGTGCAGGACATGCGGGCGGCAGCTTCGCGCACCTTCTGCACGGCGGGGACGAGCAGGCCGATGAGGATGGCGATGATGGCGATGACGACGAGTAACTCGATCAGGGTGAACGCGCGCCAGCGGCGGATCATTCGCAGCAACGGCATGAGAACCTCGCGGCAAGAGTGATGGAGAAGAAAAAAACGGCCACGGCGGCCATTAGACACCTTCTTGCGTTCATCGGTCGCGCGAACGGGCGAACGGGAAGAGAGTTGCCGGCTAGTGCGAGTCGGCCTGCTCCCAATCATGTAGTAGATTAACCGAGTCCGCCGCCGAGTCAAGGAAAAACTTCGCCAAAATGGAAAAAGCGGCGCGGCGTACCGGGGGTGCGCTGCGCGACCCCCGGCTGTGGGATGTAACCCCTTCGGGGTAAAATGCCGCAAGCCCTACCCCGAAGGGGTT
>JBBROG010000322.1:0-8515 GCA_038229635.1 Gemmatales bacterium | reverse complement strand
GGAGGGTCAATTAGCTCGCCAGAAAGGCTTGAGGTCGCCATTCAGACATGACTCAAAGAACCCCCGCGTCGGGTCGCCCCGACGCGGCGGGATTGCGTCACGCCCGATGGCGCTTCGCAACCCCTCTTTGGCTGTTTCTTGGTATCACCGAATTGTCAAAGACCACGTTAATGAGTGACGCACCTTGCGGTGATCGTCACTCCTTCGACCGAACAACACTTTGGATGCGGTTGCTTCCCAAAGGATTCACCGCGTCTTCTTGCCGTCCGGTTCGTCCCACTCGTCGAGGACTTGACGTCCCCCGCGTGGCACAGAGGTAAGTATAAGGGCCGGCGAGAACCTGTCAAGGTGCTGGGGGGAAAAAAGGGGAATAGATCGCCGCCGCCGTCCCACCGCCCGCGTTCGCGGACAAGGCGTGACCCGAATCCCGGCCGGTCACGCTGGCGATGGGGGCGTCTTTCAGCTAGAACGATTATTGACGACCGGCGCCGTCAGGTCAAGCTCCGTGGAGGCCGGAAAGCGTCATGGACCCCAAGCGGAGATACGGAGTCGGCGTCGCGCTGAGCCTGGTGACGGCCGCGGGGCTGCTTTGGTGGCAGGGGCCGGCGTACCGTCGCGCCTTCGCCCCGGACTTTCACCCGGACGGGCACTGGCTCTTCGTCCCGGATTTCTACCAGGAGTGGGCGTCCGCCCGTAATTTCTTCGAGCGCCTGCCCGTCTATGCCTCCCACGAAGTCACGTTGCCGCGCTACCTGGGCTTGCGGCGTGACACCGCCGACCCGTATTTCATCGAGCGGAACGCCCACCCGCCGCCGGCGGTACTCCTGGCTCTGCCTTTCGCCCGACTGTCGTTCGCCGACGCCTTCGTGGTGTGGAATCTTATCTCCTTGACGGCGCTGGCGGCCAGCGCGGGCCTGGTCGTCCGCCATTTGGGCCTCGCGGTGCCGGCCTGGGCCTGGGCGCCGGCGGCCGGTTTCATCCTTTTTTGCCACCCCTTTTGGCACCACATGGTTCACGGGCAACTCAACCTGCTGCTCTTACTGCTGCTGACCGCGGCCTGGGCGGCGGACCGGGCCCGAAATCCGCTGACGGCCGGTGCCCTCGTCGGCGCCGCGGCGGCCATCAAACTGTTTCCCGCGTTCATGATCCTTTACTTCCTCATGGGCCATCGCTGGCGTGCGGCGGCCGCATCCTTTTGTGTGCTCGCGCTGATTTCCGGTCTGACAATCCTGGTGTTGGGAACGGAGACTTACCGAGACTTTGCTCTCGACGTCTTGCCACAGACGTCGCGCTGGCGGAGTGACTGGCACAACCTGTCTCTCGCGGGGCTCTGGTGCAAACTCTTCGAGCCCTGGCGGGCGCTGCCGCCGGTGACGGTGTTGCCTCTGGCGGAACGCCCGAACCTGGCTCTCGCCGGCGTCGTCTTGACCGGCCTGTCACTAACGGCCGTGCTGTCTCTCATGCTTCCGAGGCTATTCGCGCGCGGGGACGCGGACCTGGCTTACGCCTTGACGATGTTGGCCATGCTGTTGGCAGGCCCTATTACCTGGGACCACACCTTGCTGCTCCTGGCGCTGCCGCTTGCTTTGCTCTGGCGGCGACTGTCCCCCGGCGGCTGGGGTCGGGAGGGGCTGGGCTTGCTCGTCGCCGTGCTGTGGTTGGAGCCGTACCGGGTGATGGAACACGTCCTCATCCTGATGGACGCGGAATATGATTTCGGCGGTCGAAATTGGGTCGCCACGCCCTGGGCCACGGCGACGGCATTGACGGCGCCCTGTTACGCGATCCTGGCCGTCTTCGCGCTGGCGCTGGTCGTCGCGCGGCGAACATCCATCCCGGACGAGGCGGCTCGGGCTCCCGTCAACCCGGCTTGAGATTCGCCGCGGCGGTCGTTTCGTACTCGATCACGGTGACGTCACCCAGGCCGAAGACCTCGGGGAAGGATCGACGGCGTACCTCGACCCAATGGGGCGGCACGGGGACCGTGTGAAGGCCCCAGGTGTTATCCGTCAAGTTGTCCACGACCCAGGCGCGACGGGCCTGGCAGGTCCTAAGTCCGCCGCCGTCGATGACGTCCTCGGCCTTCAGGGCGGCCGCCCCGAGGTAGTGGACGACGGGGCGGCCGTCGGAGAAATATTTGATTCCTTCACGGTCCGCATTGTGGTAAAGGAATACAAAAAAGAGCTGCGGCGAAGAAGCGATGACGGGCTCGCCGGGCCGGCGCCGGCCGGCGAGGAAGGCGGCGGCGGCGCGGGCGCCCGGCTTCCCCGGCAAGTCCGCCTCCCCCCAGAACTGAACCGACAGACCGACCGCGAGGGCCAGGGCCGACGCCGCCAGGGTGAGGCGTGTCGGGGCGGGCTCGGCGCGTCCGACGAGGGACGCCAGGCCGACCAGCCAAAACATATGGGCCATCACGAAGTAGCGCGGCGCGAACACCTTCGTGTCGGCCGCCGAGACGAGCAGGCACAGCGCGAACGGCCCGAATCCCAGGAACATCACGAGCCAATCCCCCGCACGGGCTTTACGGCGCAGGAACCACAGGCCGAGGGCGCAGAGATCGACGGCCAGCAATTGTCCGGCGCGAGGAGTCGCCGGGCCGTGTTCCGGGGCGACGAAGGCTGCGTAGCACAGTCCGGCCACGTCCCAGAAATCGACGGGCCGAGTCCAATACTCCGCCTGCACCTGCCCGCGCTGGCGCAAGAACACGGGCAGCCACGGAGACGCGCCGGCGACGACCAGCGCCGCCGCCGCCAGGGCGTACCGAAACACCGGATGGCGGAGGAATTCCCCCCCCTGAAAGTTGACTCGGAAGAGAAGCCAGAGCAGGACGAACGCCCCTTGGGACGCCAACGTGAAGAGCGCGTAATAATGGGTGTACGCGAGCAGCAGGGCCGACGTCGCGTACGTGGACCACCAGCCCAAGCCGTTCTCGGCTCGGAGCGAGCGAACCAGCGCCCAACTGGAGAAGACGGCCAGCATCGCCGCGAGGGCGTACATCCGCGCCTCGCAGGAATAGCGGATCTGAAATGCGCTCACCGCGACGAGGGCGGCGGCGAGCGCTCCGGCACCGCGGGCGGGGCGCCACGCCGCGCCCGTGCCGGGGCCTGCTGGGCTGTCGGCGGCCAGCACGTCCGCGGCGAACAGGTAGGTGCCGACGACCGCCGCCGTCCCGAAAACGGCACTCGGGAAGCGCAGCGCGAACACCGAGTCGCCGGCGACCGCCACCCAACCCTTCAGGAGGAGGAAATAAAGCGGGGGGTGATTGTCGAGGCCGATCCGCTCGACCATCTCCCCCAGGGGAAACTGCACCAGGCGCCAGGAGAACGCCTCGTCGAACCACAGGCTGCGGGCGTCCAGGAGCCAGAGCCGGACGAGCGCGCCCGCGAGGACGAGGACGAAGACCAGAGCGAAGTGGGCCGCTGATGCCACGCCTACGAGACTCAGAAGTCGGTCACGGGTTCACCGCCGTCCGGAGTCAGGAACGCGGCGACGACGTCACCCGAAGTCGAAAAAGGAACGAGGCGAACCGAGCCGTCCGCGAACACGAACTGCGCGCCGGCGGGGTGGGCCGCCCCCCAGTTATACGGAAAGACGACGCCCGGCCGGTCGCGGAGGACGAGACGGCCGTCGCGCTGCGTGCCGCCGGACCCGCCGAGGAAGAACGGCTCGTCCCAAAACCAGGTGCCGGTCAGGTAGTTCGCGGGGTCCATCGCCTTCTCGCCGACGAGGGCCGTGTGGGACGTGCCGTCGGTCAGCTGGGCCAGGGACAGGCAGCGCGGGCGGTTGGGCATCACGAGGGCGTTCGCGGCGTAGTCCGTCTTTCCCCACACCCAGCCGCCGGTGAGATAGCGCGCGTACTGGTCTCTGTCGGGAGGCAGCTGAGCCGAGGAGAGACGGCGACTCGGACAAATGTAGATCTCGACAGGGGTCGTCCAGGAACGCTGCCGGTGGGCGTTCGCCTGCTCGACGAATGGAAGGAGGGCGTAGGCCCAGCTCCCTTTCTGGTCGCGCGGGGCGAGGTCCGGCTCGCCGACGCCCGAGTAGTGAGGGGTGGGATTGAGGACCTCGAAGACGCTCGGGGTCAGCGGCGCCCCGGCGACGGAGAGGATCGTTTGCCGCCCGTCCCAACCGCCGTTACCGGGGAGAAGGTTATAGGTATCGTGGTGCAGGGAAGCGGCCAGGCCGATCTGCTTCAGATGATTGGAACAACGTGTGCGCGACGCGGCCTCGCGGACCTTCTGGACCGCCGGAAGGATCAGGGCGATCAACACCGCGATGATGGCGATCACGACGAGGAGTTCGATGAGCGTGAACGCGTGCGGGCGGCGCGAGGAGATTTGACGCATGGCGCACCTCGGGGGCGGACACAACCTGCCGGGAAGGGCCGTGAAACCTCATCGGCCTTCCGAATCGCTACCGGGCCGCGTGCCGATGCCGCGCAGGTCGATCTTGATCTCTCGGGCGTCCGGACAATTCGTGATGATGTGAAGTTCGGACTCCTCCGTCCCGACCCGCGAGGCCAGAAAGGCAAGTTCGACGCGATGAGCAACTCGGGCTCCCTCCGACTTTATCGACGCGGAGAAAGCGGACGAGGCGGAGGTAGCGCCCACGATCTCAAACGGTTTCTCGTCTCCGGACCGCAGCATGATGGACTTCACCCGGCTTTGGCCGAGAGGCGCCTCGCCGAAATGGATGGATTTTGGCGCCTCCACGCCCCCCACGCGAGACACGAGGACCGGCAGGAAGGCTTCTGAAGGGGCCGCGCCGCCCTCGCCCGGGAACGACACGATGACGCGGTTGGGAGACGCGGTCGAGGTCAAGTCGTCCGTCGGAAGCACGGACACGGTCACGCGCCACGACTGCCGCCACAGGCCGGACTCCGATTCCGCCGGCAGTCCCTGCCGTGCGACACGAACAACTTTCAGGTAGGGAGGCGATCCCGCGAGTACGGGAACCGGTCCCTCCGACACCCCGCCGGCCCGGAAAGCGTGCTCCACCACGAGAGTTCTTTCCACGGCTTGGGAAGCCGATGGCGGAAAGGCGACCGAGAACACCTCCGGCGTGACGCGGACGTCGTCCAAGACTTTCATGCTCGATTTCAGGTCGATTGTTCTGACCACGCCCCGGTCGCTGGTCGAAAGCGTCGCATAATAGTCCCGTTGTCCCGCCTGGTGGGGCACGTTGGTCTGCATTTCTACCTTCGCCGACTGCCCGCCTTCGAGACGGACCCGGTCCCCGCGCGCGACTACCCGGCCGTCGACGAGGACGGACGAGCATCCGCATTTGGCCCCCTCGAAAACGAACTCTCGGGGAGAATTTGAGGAATTCACGACCTCAAAATTGGCTCGGACCTTGCCGAAACAAGCCACGACCTCGCTGACGAGCATGGTGGGCAAGATCTGTTCCGGCCGAGCGACGACAACCCCCGACACGGCCGGGCGACGAGCCAGCAGGAGAAAGGAACCCAGGACGAAAGAAAACGCGAGGGCGGTAAGCGTGGCGCGCTTCATGGTAGTCCCAAGACGAAAAGGGGGCCACGGATACGTCCTGGCACCCGGAATGTCGCATCGATGACAGGACGATCGAGTCCCGCTTGACCCGCGCTGGCGAGCGGAGGGCGTAAAGCGCTTCGCTCGCCAACTGTGGCGTCGGTCGGACTAATTCATCACTCGCTGTTTGGGCAGCCCTCTCCAGTACATGTACTGACATCCAGATGATCTGCGGGTCTGTTGTCGTTGCTCGTCCAGAAACACCCACAGCCTCTGTATATGCGTACGAAGCAGCTGAATTGGCCGTTAATGATTCCAATTCTCGCGACGGCCGCATCCTTTTTGCAACCGACATACACTTGATCGCTACAGTAGCCTTTGACGGCAATGGAGTACAACTCCGCATTGCACGAGGCCGCCGGCGATCCGGCTTGAGCGCAGACGCCATTGTCCGCGTTGCAAGACGATGTCGTTCCAGGCGGATTGGTGGGGGGACTGCCCCAAGCAGGAATGCAACATGCCTTGGGATCGCTCTCGTAAGTCTGGGCCGACGCCGAGTCGACGTCCCATGCCAGCAAGCAGGTGGCCAGCACCAGCGAGAGCAGAACGAGCGATCCCGTTGCGATACGCGACATGACATTTCTCCTCGCCATGAACCTTTTTGACTTACGCCGTTGTGATTTTGCCTACGCGGGTCGCGACTTCCGAGTCCGCCGCGCGCGAAAGAACAGAAGCAATGCCGCCCCCGCCACCAGGATAGGAGCGACCCACCAGGCACTCTTGAGCCATGGAAGACGACCTTCCGCCTTGGTCGTTCCGACGAGCTGGACCACGTCGCTTACCGGATCGACAACTCGTTGCGTATACGTCTTCTTGGAATCCCGCTGGTCGAAGAGCGTAACGCCTCCGGTCGTGCCGACGGAAAATGTGTCGGCCGGCAGGTCGAAGTTAAACCGCGCCTCCTCCAGGATCGTAATGATAATGAACGTCAGGCCGCCGGAAGCGTTGTAGTTCGCGTCCGCGACCCGCGACGGGAAGACCACTCCGCCGGGGTAGGTTATGAGACCGTCTTGCCAGATCTCCTTGACAACCTTGCCCGACTTGTCCCTGAACGTCCTACGGCGGACGATCCCACTGGAGGCATCTGTCGCGAGACTCACGTCGAGCTTACCGGGTTTACCTTCGCGGAAAACGTCGATCCGCCCGCCCGAGCGGCCCTGAACCCGATAGAGATCGTCCGCCGGTGGAACGCTGCGGAAGCTGCTCAAAGGCGGGAGGTACTGTCGCGACGCGCCGGGGGACATAAGGTTGACCTGCTTGTTGCGCGGGTCGTAGACGATTTCTCTCTTCCCGTCGTACACCTGAGTGAATCCGGCGCCCCCTCCCTCACGTTCCTTGACTTTTGTCCCTTCGAACCAGGATTCGCATTCGGTCCAGGGCTGGGGGACTTCGTTCGGTTTGACGAGAAGGCCCTTCGCCAGTTTCCGCATCGCCGGTTCGGAACTATCCTCCGGGCAGACCCCCGCGAGCAGCTTGTCGAGGTCTGCCGAGGACAGGGGGAACAGGCCCGAATAGCGCATCCGCTTGTATTTCAGGTAGGCAGTCGAAACCTCGGTTTCATGGGCCTTCCAGAGGGGAATCAGGGTCTTCAACTCGTCGTCGGCTCGGACACAAGACCCCGACGACGCACAGGCCGCGAGAGCGGACACGAAGGCGAGGCCGAGGGTCACTTGACGACGGAAAGGGAACGTGTGAGCGTGAAGCATGGAGCCACCCGTGTTACAAAAGCCCTCGGGTCTGCTCACACCTCCTATTTAGAGGGTGCGAGAGGGTGCGAGAGGGTGCGAGAGGGTGCGAGAGGGTGCGAGAGGGTGCGAGAGGGTGCCACTGCTCTGGCATGATAACCGGAACCGCCGCAGAGTCAAGGTTCCTTTCCGATTTTTTCGCCATTCTTCATAATTGGCCGATAATCTGATTTTTCCTACCGGAAATTGCGCCTTCCGGCCAGTTCTCCTCGCGCGAACGACGAGCCGAGATCGGCGCCAATCCTGCTGGCGGTTGAGGCCTCGCTCGGCTAAAAAGAAGACGAGCGGCCGGCGCCGTCCGGCCGAGCTCGATTCCTGGTCTCGCCGAGTTCCGCATGGCTCCCCCACGGGTCCTGATTCTCCGAGCCCCCGGCGCCGACTGCGACGCCGAGGCGCAATTCGCCTTCGAGAAGGCCGGCGCCGTCGCCGAGCGCGTCCACATCCCCGAGCCGGCGCCGCCGACCGTGAAGCCCTTGCCGGTGCGCTCCGGCAGGCTCCGCCCCGCCCGCTTTTCCTCCTGCGCCGGGCGCGTCCCCCACTTGCCCGGCTGCCAGGGGTACAGCGGGTTCGCCTCCCCCTCGGTGTCGATCAGGAACAGGTACAGATACAGATACAGATACGCCTCCGGACCGCCCTTCGCCTCGATGCGGTACTGGTCGCCAAGGCCGCAGCGGCAGCGCCCGCCGCAGTGCCGAGAACATCGCCGAGGCGATCGACGGCGGTGTCGTCCGCTCCCTCCAGAAGTTCCTCGGGCAGGGGCGCTGGGACGGCGACGAGGTCTTGGCGGAGTTGCAACGCCACGTTTCCGAGGCCCTCGGTGATCCCGACGCCGTTCTCAACCTGGACGAATCGGGATTCCCCAAGAAGGGAACCAAGTCGGTGGAACAGAGTTTTGAGGCGGCCAAGGGGGAGTGTGGCCTGGACGAGTACGAGACGCGCGGCTGAGACTGGCGGAATTGCCACATGACGAACAAATCCCTACAGCATGGTTGGAGTCCTTATCGCCCGTTGCGGGTAGGCAACCATGCGCGCGTTCACCTGCGGCCGAGAAGTTATCGCGGCGATCCGCCACGAGCGTTACTATCAGAAGCAGTCCGGAAACGATTTTCCGGGATTTCCTGGGTTTTCCGTGTGGCGATCAGGCGGCCTCTCCTGTCGTCTGTTGATTCGATGAGGGACTATTCAAATGCAGCTTCCGCTGCAAGATCACATGAATCATTG
>JBBROG010000321.1:0-8551 GCA_038229635.1 Gemmatales bacterium | reverse complement strand
GCGGCGTGCGCCCGACGCGAGGAGCCTGCCCCATGTCCGAACCGACCCCGCCGAGCGACGCGCTGCGCATCGTCCTGTTCGGCATGCCCGCCGCCGGCAAGTCGTCGCTGCTCGGCGCCCTCGGGCAGGCCGCGCAGGCGCAGGAACACCTCCTCAGCGGTCGGCTCCTCGACCCGTCGCAGGGCCTCGCCGAGCTGCGCCAGCGCCTCTACGACGAGAGCCCGCGCCGCACCGTCGAGGAAATTGTCCCTTACCCGGTCGCTTACGAGTCGTTCGACCCCGACGAGCGCGCCGCCGACGGCCGCCTCGACGGCGTCCTCATCGACTGCGACGGCCGCGTCGCCAACGACCTCCTCCTCCGCCGCAAGTCGCTCGGCGACGACAGCGCCGAAGGCTCGCTCGCTCGCGAAGTCCTCCGCGCCGACACGCTCGTCCTGGTGATCGACGCCTCGGCGCCGGCGCCGCAGGTCGACGCCGACTTCGCCGAGTTCGACCGCTTCCTGCGCCTGCTGGAAAGCGGCCGCGGCCGGCGCGCCGAGGTCGGCGGTCTGCCGGTCTTCCTCGCCCTGACGAAGTGCGACCTGCTCGCCCAGCCCGGCGACGGCGCCCACGAGTGGATGGAGCGCGTCGAGGAGCGCAAGCGGCAAGTCGACCGCCGCTTCCAAGACTTCTTGAAGCGCAAGGCCGACGAGAACGGCCCGCTGCCGTTCGGCCGCATCGACCTGCACCCGTGGGCGACGGCGGTCAAGCGGCCGGCGCTGCAAGAGGCGGCGGCCAAGCCGCGCGAGCCTTACGGCGTCGCCGAGCTGTTCCGCCAGTGCTTCGTGGCCGCCCGCGACTTCCGCCGGCGGAGCCGCCGTTCGAGCCGCCGCCTGCTCTGGACCGTCGCCGGCGCCGCCGGCCTCGTCTCCGTGCTGCTCACCTACGCGACCTGGGTCGGCGGGCACAACCTCCACGGCACGGCGCCCAGTGAGTTGCAAAACAAGGTCGAAATTGTCCGCTCCGGCGAGGGGCAGACGCCGTCGGCCCGCCTCGAAGGGACGCGCGACGCCCTCGCCCGCCGCACCGCCGTCCTGACCGACCTGAAGAACGCGCCGGACTTCGACACGCTCCCGGCCGAGCTGCGCGACTGGGTCGGCGACCGGCTGGCGGAAATGCACGATTATGACGCCTATTATCGCAAGCTCCTGGAGGCGAAGGCGCCGGCGTCGGCGCGCGGCCTCGGCGAGCTGAACGACCTCGAAGAAGCCTTGAAGACGACGCTGGCCGTGCCGCGCGCCGAGTGGGGCGAGACGCGCGCCGCCCGCCTGCGCCGCGAGCGCCTGGACGAAGTCGCCGGGCTGCGCGCCGCCGCCCGCAAGGCCGACGACTGGTACGCGCAGCTGCGCGAGCGCGGCGAGGCCCTGACGACGTTCGACCGCCGCCCGGCGGGCGCCGCGACCGCCATCGACTGGCGCGCCTGGCAGGGCGAGGTGAAGAAACTGTTGACGTCCGCCGAGTCGCCGCCGTTCCGCGAAACTGACCGCCTGCGCGAGCCGGACGGGCCGACCTACCGCGACACGGTGCTGCGCTTCGAGTCGGTCGCCGAGGCGCGCGCCGGCTGGGAGCGGTCGCGGCAGCGCCTGGAACGACTGCTCGACCTGAGCGCCGCCCTCGGCCTGGGACTGCTGCCGGACCGCCCGCCTGTCCTCGTCTTCGCCGACGGCGCCACGGCGACGCCCGCCGACCTGCGTAGCCGCCTGCAAGAGCTGAAGAAGGCGTACCCGCGCCACGACGAGGAGTTCCGTCCGGCCAACCTCCCCGAGGCGGCCGCCGGCGACATTCGCCAGGCCGCGAAGGCAAATTACGCCAACTTGCTGGAGCCGGGGCGCGAGGCGGTGCTGGGGCGCTTGCAGGCGGCGGCGCCGGGCGGCGAGGAGACGGCGGCGCGCTGGCAGGACGTGCAGCGCTGGCTCCAGGGCGGTCCCGAGGAGCTGGCCGACTGGCGCGTGCTGGCCCGCATTCTGCGCCGCCTGGGCGACCCGGACGCCGGCGACGCCGACCCGGTGAGCGAGATGGTTCTGTTCCTGAATCGCGACCGCTTCGACGTGCAACTCCGCCGCGTCAGCCTGGCGATCCCGGTCGATCTCGGCGTCGCGCCGCAGGGCAATCTCAGCGTCGTCCACGAAGCGGAGGGCAAGACGACGACGCTGACGCTGGAGCCGTTCGGCGACCCGCAGCGCGACCCCGGAGGCCGGACGCGGACGTACACCTTCCGCGCCGGCGCCGCCGACACGGTGGTCTATCGCCCCGGCGACGTGCTGTACGCCCGGCTGTCGCTGCGCAAGCTCGGGGAGTCGGGCGAGTGGCAGTTCACCTGGGCGCGTGGCCGGTCGCGAAGGTATCGTTTCGAGGTGCTGTCGCGGGGCGCCTTCCTGCACGCGGCGGGCGCGGAGCCGAGTCAGGGCAAGTATCTCGAAGACGTCCGCCTCGTCCCCGGCGCCGACAGCCGCGTGCCGACGCCGCCGGACCTCATGCCGGTCGTCAGGCTGAAGCGATGAGAGTCCGCTTCGTAGGTCAGGATTCCGATCCTGACAGTTACTTCTCGTTCCCAAGCAGAGCTTGGGAACGAGAAGAATCCTGACCTACGAAGCGGACAACCTCGGCGGTCAGATCATTACCCCGGCTTGAACCCACCGCCGCCGCCGCCCGCCGGTCCCGCCGGCGTGCCGCCCTGGCCTCCCGGACGCGGCGCGGTCGCCTTCATCTCGCTGTGGAACTTCACCTCGCTCGCCAGCTCGGCACTCTCCAGAGGCAGGCCGTAGATGGATTGGTGCCACTGGTCGGCGAGCTTGCCGACCTTCGTCGGGTCGACCCGAGTCGGGTCCTTCGGGTCGAGCAGGTCGAAGGCGCGGGCGAAGCAGAGCATGAGCGTGCCGCCGTCGAACTCCAGGTCGCGCGGCAGCTTGGCCAACTCCTGGTAGTAGCGCATCAGGCCGTCGAGGCGCCGGTTCGCCAGGTAGTAGGTCAGCGACCAGGCGAGCGTCCGCGCCTTGACGCGCGCGTCGCTGTCCTTCGGCTTGGCGGCGGCCTCGCGGAAGTACTGGTCGGTGACGACCTTCTCCAGGGCGACGTGGCGCTGCGGGTCGAGCTTCTTGGCCTTGTCGGCCTTCTGGTAATTTTCCAGGTAATTATACTCGGAAAAGACGCTGGCGCTGGGGGCGCCGAACGTCGTCCACGGCGAGCCCTTCGGCGTCTCGAAGAAGCTGGCCATGCCGAACTGGATCCACTCCGGCGCGGCCACGGTGCGCGGCATCAGGCCGGTGGCGGCCAGCAGCTGGCGCGAGCCCTCGTGCGACACCGACGCGACTTCGGAGTCCTCCTCCAGGGCCTTCTGCAGCAGGCCGAGCGTCTGCACCTCGGCGCCGAGCGCGCGGTCGTTGGCGAGTTCCCTCGGCATCTTCCCCTTCAGGACGTCCTCGCGGCGGTACTTGATCCACAAGGTCTTCGTGGCCTCCCCCAGCGCCACCGAGCCGGGGTCGAGGCGCTCGTTCGAGAAGACCGCCAGGTTGTCGCGGCGGGCCAGGAAGCCGTCGGCGACGATCGGCGAGCCGTCGAGGATCTGCTGCTGGAGGCTGAACTCCTCCTTGCCGACCACCAGGACCGCCACCAGGCGCTCCTTGGGCAGGTCGAGCGCGACCTTGCCCTGCACGGCGAACCAGTAGAAGAAGGCTTTGAAGTTCTTCTCCAATTTATCCAGGCGCGCCACGACCGGGGGCGACGTGTTGTCCATCTTGTGCAGCAGGGCGTAGTGGCCGCTGGTGGCGATCTTGTAGTCGCTCAGCAGCTTGGCGCGGAGCTGGTCGGCGCCGTCGCCGCCGCTGGCCGGTGCGGCGAGGGCGGTCCGCACTTTCTGGAAGGCGACCACCGACGGGTGGGTCTTTTCGATCGTCGCCAGCTCGTCCATCAGCTTCTCGCACTCCACAAGCATGCCGTGGCGCAGCGTCCACGCCGCCAGGTCGAGCAGGTCGGCGACCGAGATCTTGCCGTCCTTGCGGTAGCGCGCGGAGAGGTTGATGTAGAGCTGCTGGATGGGCGCCATCTTCACCACGTCGTAGACGAGGCGGCGGTCGGTCGTGAGGGGGGCCAGGAGCGTCATGCCCCATTTGTGATGCACGCGCAGGAGGGGTTGGCCCACTCCCTGAACGGCCACGGCCTCCTTGGACTTCAGCTCGACGACGGCGACGGCGTAGAGCGGCGAGAAGCCGGTGTCCTGCACGAAGCTGCTGCCGCCGCCGAACATCAGGCCGCCCATCCCGCCGGGGCCGCCCATCCCGCCGGGGCCGCTCATCCCGCCGGGGCCGCTCATCCCGCCGGGGCCGCTCATCCCGCCGCCGGGTCCCATCATACCGCCACCCGGACCCATCATGCCCCCGGGGCCGGGTCCCATGCCGCCGCGCATGCCGCGACCGCCGGGGCCGTTCGGCCCGCTGGGTCCGCTGGGGCTCCCTTCGCCCCCGCCGGGTCCCATCATGCCGCCCGGACCCATCATGCCGCCACCCGGACCCATCATCCCGCCGGGGCCGCCGGCGACGGCGTTGGTGTCATTGCCGAGGCCGGCGTTGTAGATCAGGAGCAGATAGTCGGCCCGAGCCAGGCCGGCGGCGCCGGCGAGCAGGGCCGTCAGAGCCAGGAAGTAACGTCTCATCAGCCCACGACCTCCAGGTAGAGGGGCGCACGACGCGCGAGGTGTCATGAAAACGGCTCCGTCTATTGTGAAGGACCGCGCCCGTTCTCGCAACCACATTTCGCGCCGCGCCCGCCCCGATCCGCTGGGGCGGACGTTCCCGCGCGCTGCCGTACCGCGGTCCCGGTCCACTCTATATAATCCCTGCGGACACACCATTCGTTTGCGAGGGCGCCAATCATGGGCTTCAAGCTGGATCGCGTTCACGTTTGGGCGGGCGAAGTCGTCGACCGCGCCGGGGGCACGGCGGCGAAACTGAAAGTGCTGGCCGAGGCGGACGCGAACCTCGAGTTCGTCTATACGCAGCGCCTGCCCAGCAAGCCCGGCGCGGGCCTCCTGTACGTCGCCCCGGTGACGGGGCCGTCGCAGGTCAAGGCGGCGCGGGCGGCGGGCCTGTCCGAAGTCCACGACCCGGTCGTGCTGCGCATCGAGGGCTCCAACCAGGCGGGCCTGGCGCACCGCGTCACGCAGCAGTGGGCCATCGCCGGCATCAGCTTCCAGGGGCTGACGATGGCGGTCCTCGGCGATCACTTCGTCGGCTACGCCTCGTTCGACACCACCGTCGACGCCAACAAGGCCGCCGCCATCGTCGGCGACCTCGGCGCCGCCGAGAAGAAGTGATTTCGGCTTGCGGTTTCGCGCCCGCGTGTCGTCACGCAGGCGCGAAACGCCCGTCCGAGAGCGCCCTACGGGCCGCGTTGAATCCACACGCCCCATGCACCCCCGCCCCCGGATGGGCCGACGCCGACGCCAGGTACAGGCCGCACACCGGCGTCGCGTAACGGAAGTACGGGAACACCGGGCGGAAAAAGAGCTGTTGCCCGAAACAGGCACTCCCGCCCCCCAAATCTCCTCCCACCAGGTTCTCGTCCATCGCCTCCAGGTCGGGCGGCGTGTGAAGCGCCCGCGCCAGGACGCGCGCCCGGAACCCCGGCGCCAGCCCCTCGACACGCGCCTCGATCCGGTCCGCGAACGCCTCGCCGTAGCGTGCCCAACCGCCCGGCATCGTCGGCGGCACGCGCGAGTAGGTCCACAGCGTCGCCCCGCCCGGCGGCGCCCGCGACGGGTCAACGAGCGACTGCTGGCCGATCACCAGGTACGGGTTCGCCGGCAATTCGCCGCGGCGCACCTGGCGCGTGAAGCGGATCAGGTCGTCCACGCTGTCGCCGGTGTGGACCACCGCCGCCTCGCGCGCCTGCTCCGACGTCCACGGCACCGGGCCGCTCAGCGCCCAATCGACCTTGAATGTCCCCCATCCGAAGCGGAAGCGCTCAACGGAGCGGCGTACCAGGCCCGGCACGTCGCGGCGGCGCAGCAGGCGCAGGTACAGGCTCGGCGCCGTCACGTCCGCCAGCACCGCGCGCCGCACGCCGATCTCCTCGCCGTCGGCGGTGCGCACCGCCACGGCCCGGCCGCGGCGCACGAGAATTTCCTCGACGTGACAGTTCAGGCGGACGGTGCCGCCGGCCTCGGTCAGGCGGCGCAGCAGCGCCTCCGTGATGGCGCGGGCGCCGCCGACGGGGACGCGGAAGCCGCTGCCGGACGCCAGCAGCGCCAGCACCAGGCCCAGCCCCGTGCCCGCGAAGTCCTCGGGGCCGAGGTCGACGTGCAGCGCCAGCGCCGGCACCACGCGCCGAGCCGCTTCCGTGACGAAGTGGCGCCGCGCGAAGCCAGCCGTCGTTGACAGGCCCGCGAAGCCGAGTTTGACGAGGTGACGCACGCCCAGGCGCAGCGCCGGGCCGAGAGCCGGCAGCGGCGCGAGGAGGGCTTCGGCGAGGCGCGGCCCCATCGCCGAGGCCCACGCGGCGAGGCGGCGCCACGCGGGGCCGTCGGATCCAAAGGCGGTCGCTGAAAGGTCCGGGTCGCGGGCGATGCTGACGCAGCTGCCGTCCGGGGCGGGGTGGGCGCTCTCGCGGCGGGCGTTGACCCAGGTAAGGCCGGCGCCGGTCAGGTCGAGGGAGCGAAAGGCGGGGCTGTGGTCCGCGAAGGGAAAGAAGGCGGCGCCGACGTCGTGCAAGTAGCCGGGGCGCGTCAGTTCCTCGGAGTAGACGGCGCCGCCGGGACGGCCCTTCGCCTCCAGGACGAGGACCGTCCAGCCGTGCCGGGCGAGGGTCGCCGCCGCCGTCAGCCCGTTCGGCCCGGCGCCGATGACGACGGCGTCCACCATCGAGAAGCCCTCCGCGCCGCAAGCGGCACGTTACTTCTTCTTAAACGGATCCTTCTTATCGTCCGGTTTCTTCGGCGCGTCGGGTTTCTTCGGCGCCTCCGGCTTCTTCGTCGGGTCGGGCTTCTTCTCCGGCTGATACTTGTCGCCGCTCTCGTCGTCCTCCGGCAGGGCGATCGGCTTCACGGTCGAGTCGGCGACGCCGCGGTAAAGGGTGCTGTTGGGCGGCGGATTGTTGTCGAGCCAGATCTTGAGGTCGCCGACGTTCGTGCTGCTGCCGCGCACCTCGATGTCCTTGAGGACGCGCAGCGCCAGGTTGACCACCTGGCCGACGTGGGCGACAGCCTTCGGGTCCTTGAGGGTCTTGACGTCGGCGCGCATCGCTTCCAGGGCGTCGCCGAGGCGCGCCGCGTGGTACTTCCACGGGAACGCCTTGGTCTTGGCGTCGGCTCCGGCGACGTCGCCGGAGCGGCGGGCGAACTCCGCGACGAAGGCGCCGAGCTGCTGGGCCGCGTAGTCGGGCTGGTACGTTTCGGTCAGGCGCGAGCGCAGGAAGGCGACGCCCAGGCTCGCCTCGACCTGTTCGTCCAGGCGCACGCTCGGCGACAGGTTCTCGTTGTTGACGACCTTCAGGAGCGTCTGGGCCGGACGGACCTTGACGGCGCCGCTCGCGTCGGCCAGGCCGGGGGCGCGGATCTGGCTCAGCGCCTTCACCGCCTCGCGTCGGAAGAAGCGGAGCCCCTCGCGCAGGCCGTCGCGCTCCTCCTTCTGGGCGGCGTAGCGCAGGTTGAACGGCGGCTTGCGCTCGAGGGCGTCGATGACGGCCTGGGCGTAACGCGGCTCTTTTTCCTTGCGGTCCTTGGCGACGGGCTGGCCTTCGGCGCCGGCGTCGTACCAGCGGGCGAACTGCCGGCCGAGTCCTTGTAAGGCGTAGTACTTGGCGCCGTCGTTGAGTTGAGCGTCCTTCAAGGCTTCCGCCAGGGCCTCGGCGGCGTCCTCGACGCCGAAGCGCGCGAGGGAGGTGAGCATACGAGCGCCGTTCACCGAGGCGATGGGCTTTTCGTTTTGCAGGACTTCCTTGAGGCGGACGACGAGTTGCTTCGTGAGCAGGTCGGCGAACGCCTGGTTCTGCGGCTTGTAGCGGTTGAGCAGCTCCAGCTCGCGGTCGAGTTCGGCCGCCGCGCGGGACATGGCTTCCTTCTGGTCCTGCGTCTCGGGCCAGGTGATGCGGTAGGCGAGCCACTGGGCGAGGACGTCGATCGCCTGCACGTCCTCGGGCTTGGCCGCGCTCGCCGTCTCGGAGCCTTCGCGCAGCACCTTGAGGCGCTGGGAGACGTTGCGGTCCTTGTAGCGGTCGCGGAGGGCGTTGGTGCCTTCGGTCGGGAGGATGACGTTCTTGGGGCGCGGCTGCTGAGCCGGGGAGTCGTCGGCGAGGAGGCCGAGGCCGAGGACCGCGAAGCAGACCCAGGCCAACGAGAGCCGCGAACGGCGGTGGCGCATGAGAAGAAACCTCGGGAGTGCGACGGAGCGGCGCGGTCCGCCGGGAAAGGAGAGCGGCATTCGTTGAGACTAGCACCCGCGCGACCGCGCTGTCAAGGGAACGATCCCCAAGGTATAGAACCGACGGGAGAAGGGGTTCGTTGGCGCCTGACCGCCGCTTG
>JBBROG010000320.1:0-8579 GCA_038229635.1 Gemmatales bacterium | reverse complement strand
CTTGAGTTGGCGGGGGCCGTTGTAACCATCGACGCCATGGGCTGTCAGAAGCAGATCGCGGCCAAGATTCGGGAGAAGGGAGCGGACTACGTCCTGACGGTGAAGGGGAATCAGGATCATCTGGAAGAGGACATTGTCGAGGCGTTCGCGGCGGCGGACGAGGGCCTGAGTTCTGCGAAGGTACGGACGCATACCAAGCACGACAGGGGGCATGGCCGCGTGGAGACACGACAGACGCAAGCGATGGCCGTGCCGGCCTCGTTGCGGAATCAAGAGGGGTGGAAGGACCTGCACCGTATCGGGCGCTGTACGCGCCTGTACCGCGAAGGGGGCGTTGACAAATCGGAAGTGCGTTACTTCATCAGCAGCCTGCAACCGTCGGTCAAGAAACTGGTCCAAGCGATCCGCGGTCATTGGGGTATTGAGAACGGTCTGCATTGGATCTTGGACCTGTACTTTGCCGAGGACCGCAACCGGGCGCGAACAGGGAATGCCGCAGCCAACCTGGCCTTGTTGCGTCGCTGGGTCGTGTCGCTGTTGCGGCGCGACGAGTCTGTCAGTGGAAGCATCGAGAAGAAACGCCTGCAAGCGGCCTGGAACGACCAGGCGCGGGAAGCGATTCTCGGCCTTTTTGTCGAGAATTAGATGCGATTGCCCTGAGGCGCTGTGAGAGTCGGATCAACCGTTACAGATGGTTCCTCGGGCCGGCGTAGCGCAGCGGAGTCGGCCCGAGGAACCATCTCCCCGTACTCCGCCGGCGTCCGATACCCCAGCGAGCTGTGAGGTCGGACATGGTTGTAGTCCCGCTTCCACTCCTTGGCCAACACCCGCGCCTCCAGCAGGCTCCCGAACTCCTCCGCGTTCAGCAGTTCGTCCCGCACCTTGCTGTTGAACGACTCCGCGTACCCGTTCTCCCACGGCGCCCCCGGCTCGATGTACAGCGTCTCCAGGCCCGCTCCGGACATCCACGCCCGGATCCCCTTGGCGATGAACTCCGGGCCGTTGTCGCTACGGATGTGCGCCGGCGCCCCGCGCTCCCGCACAACGGACGTCAGCACCGCGATCACCGCCTGGGCTGTCATCCCTCGTCCCACTTCCAGGGCCAGGCACTCCCGCGTGTACTCCTCCACCAGCGTGAACCACTTCAAGGACCGGCCATCGCTCGTCCGGTCGTGCAGGAAGTCCCACGCCCAGACGTGGCCCTTGTGCTCCGCCGGCCGACGCACGCAGCTGTTGGCGCTCGACCCCAACCGCCGCTTTTTCCGCTGCTTTCGCGGCACTTTCAGCCCCTGTTGCCTTCAGAGCCGATGGACCCGCTTGCGGTTGACCCGCCAGCCCTCACGCCGGAGCAACGCCCAGATCCGCCGGTAGCCGTAGCGAGGGTGCTGCTTCACCAACTCCAGCATTCGCGTCACCAACCGCTCCTCCCCTTCCTGGGCCTTCTTCGGCGCCTGCCGTTGGGCCGAGCGGTGCTGGCCCAGGACGCGGCAGGCCCGACGCTCGGAGACGCCGAACTGATCCTGGAGCAGGCGCACGGCCTGCCGCCGCTGCTCGGCGGTCACCACTTTTTTTGGGCAACCTCCTGGAGCATCTGCTTGTCGAGGGCGAGTTCGGCGACGAGGCGTCGCAGGCGAGCGTTCTCGGCCTCCAACTCCTTGAGCCTCTTGGCTTCGTCTTGCTTGAGGCCGCCGTACTGGTTCCGCCAGCGGTGCAGCGTCTGCTCGCTGACAGCCATCTTCTGGCAGACCTGGGCCACGCTCAGGCCCTGGGCCAGGTCGGCCTCGGCCTGGCGTAGCTTGAGGATGACTTCTTCGGCCGTGTGTCGCTTCATGGCTTGTCTCCTGGCCCCGAAGGGCCTCAGAGACTCTCATACCACCTGGACCAGTTTTTGGGGAGCAGACCAACCCATGACGTCCCCCGGAATCCCGCCGCGCCTGCAAAGCCTGTTTCTCCCGGATCGTCAAGAATCTCCGAAAAATCCCTACCCGCGTCAAAACAGATGCTACAGTTCAACCGGAATCAACCGTGCGTACGCGCCTCGCCTCGCGAAGGGGCGGGAGACCTGTCCCCGGCCTCGACGAGGCCCGGGAATAAGGCCGCGTTCGCCCACCCCCCATCTCCCCGGGGGAATTCTTCCGTGTTGACACAGATGGAACGGCTTAAACTCACCGACCCACGCCGTCGTGGGGGTGTCCAGGACGGACTTCGGCCGAGTGCGCCGCTTCATGGGGAGGGCCGATTATCGTGCGACGAACCCTGTGCAGCCGCAACCGACGCCGCCCGCGCTCCGGAGCCGATCTCCGGTGCGAAGGGCTGGAAACCCGCTTCCTGCCGTCGGCCGTCGCCTGGCCAGGGACCGCCCCGCCGGCCCCGGAGCGCCCCGTCGACGACACCCTCGACCAGGCTCACGACCTCGGCACGCTCGACGGCGGCCGCGCCGAAGCCGTCGGTGCGGTCGGCGACAGCCCCGCCGGCGCCGCCGACGTCGATTGGTATCAGTTTGAGCTGGCCGCCCCGGCTCATGTCCGCGTCGTGTTGCACGGCCGGCCCGGCGACGTCCCGCTCACGGGCGCCCTCAGCCTGTACAACAGCGACCCCTTCGATTTCGCGGACGCCTACAACCCGACCTTCCACCGCCTCCTCGCCCGCGACGACGGGGCGGCCCACGAAGGAGGCGCCGCCGGCCTCGACGTCACGCTCGGCGCTGGCACTTACCACGTCGCCGTCAGCGGCAGCGGCAATCACGACTTCCACCCGTTCCTCGCCGACAGCGGCACGGCCGGCGCGACCGGCGGCTACACCCTGGCCCTGTCCGCCGAAGACGCCGGCCGGCCACCGGCCGACGGCCCGCACGTCCTGAGGACCGACCCGGAGCCCGGCGCCGCCCTCGACCGCTCGCCGTTCACCCTGCGGCTCGACCTCAGCGCCCCGCTCGACCCCAGCTCCGTCGCCCTCGACGACAACGTCCGCCTCCTGTACAGCCCGACCGGGGATTTCTCGGACGGCGCGGCGCGGCAACTCCCGCTCGGGGGCTTCCGTTTCGCCGGCGCCGTCAACGAGCTGCAACTGACGCCGGCCGCCCCGCTGGACCGGGGGATCTATCGCGTTCTGCTGAGGGGCGATGCCGCCGCCGGTCAGGCCCTCCTGGGGCCGGACGGCACCCCCCTTGGGAGTGACGCGACTCACGGCGCGGGCGCCGATTACGCGCTCACCTTCCGTGTCAGCGGCGCGGAGGGCTCGACGAAGGGCGTCGCCGACGACACGCCGGCCGGGGCACACGACCTCGGCGACGTCAGCGGGGGAGGAATCGTCCGGGCCGAGGGAGCCGTCGGCGACGACCCGACCGACCCGGTCCCGTTCAACGTCGCGGACGTCGACCTGTATCACTTCCGCGTCACCGGGCCGGGGACGCACGCCTTCACGGCGGAGGTCTTCGCCGGCCGCATCAGTTCCCCGCTCGACGCCAGCCTGACGCTGTTCCGCGCCGGCCCCGACGGCCACTTGATCCCGCTCGCCAGCAACGCCGACAGTCTAAACGCCGCGCTCGACAGCCTCGGCCGCAGCCTGCCGCTCTACTCCGACCCGGCGCTGCTGCGGGCGCTGCCGGCCGGCGACTACTACCTCGCCGTCTCGGGTCAGGGGAACGTCCCGGACCTGCTCTCGCCCGTCCCCACCCTGCCGGGGACCAACGGCGTCTTCGACCCCGAAGTCGCGCACAGCGGCACGAACGGCTTCAACACCGGCCCCTATGTCCTCAACGTGCGCGTCACGCCGGCCGGCGCCGCGCCGCACGTCGTCGCCGTCACGCCGCCCGACGGCGCCGCCCTCGCCGAACGGCCGGCCACGCTCGAAATCCAGTTCGACGCCCACGTCGACCTGCGCCGCCTCGCCTTCGAGGCGGCGCGCGGCGCGGCCGCTTCCGGCGCGGTCGACGCGGTCCTCCTGCAACGGGACGACGGCACCGTCTACTACCCGCGCCTGAGCGCCTACGACCTGGCGACCGACCGGGCCACGCTGACGCTGTTCGACGCGCTGCCCTCCGGTAAGTACACCTTACGGCTGTCCCACGGCGGCGGGCTCCGCGACTTCGCCGGCACGCCGCTGGCGGGGAACGATCCTTCCGGCGAATACCTCTCGCACTTCACCCTCACCGCCGCCCCGCGCGGCTCGCCCGGCGACCCGCGCGCCTGGTCGGCGGGCGAGACGACGGCCGACGCCCCGCTGGCCCTCGGCCTCCTCTACCCGAACGAACTGGTTGCCCCCGGCGTCTCGATCGCCCGCGACGCCAGCGCCAATCCCGACGGGGAAGATACCTACCTGATCGACGTGGCTCAGCAGCGGCTCTACTTCTTCCGTCTCGAAGGGGCCGACCTGCCGCCCGACGCGCAACTCACCATTCTCGGCCCGGACGGCTCCGAGGAAGGCACCATCACCGTCTTTGACCAGGCCGTTTCGCTCGCGCCGGGGACACAGCGCCTGCGCGTCACGGGGTTGTCTCCCGACGGCGGCGCGTACCGCATCCACGTCGAGTTGGCGGGGAGCCCGCAGAACCCGGTCCCGTTGGTCGTCGGCAACAGCCCCCTGATGCGCCTCCGCCTGGTGACGAACACGACGACGACGACGCCGTCGGAAGTCGTTCTCGTGCCGTCCGCCCTCTCGCCGACGAGGACGTCCGCGGCGGCGCCGTCGGAGTCCGGCGCGGCGGCCGCGGCGTCTCCCGGCGCACGACTCGGCACGCCGTCGCCGGTCGCGCCGGCGACGGAGAGGCGCACGGCGACCGTCTCCGGCCCGGCGGCGCTGCCGAGCGACAGCCTGTCCGTGAGGAACGTCAGTCCCATTCAGGGGTTGGCCGTGCCGGGGGCCGAGGTTGCCGCCCCCGGTCCCGAGCGCGTCGCCCTCCGCGGTTCGCCCCCTGCCCTGGGCGAGGCGCTCGTTCAGACCGTGATCGTCACCTTCGCGCGGGGCGACGGCGGGCCGAACGAGGCTCCCGACGGGGCGGCGCCGGGAGGAGGCCAGTCGCCGCCGGCGGCCGACGCCGGCCGCGCCCTCGACCTGTTTTTCGGGCTCTGGAACCTGTTTGGGCAGATGCCGGCGCCGTCCGGGCAGGAGGCGCTGATCCCCCTCGACGGGGAGGGCGGCGAAAATAGCGAAACCTATAGTCCGCCACTCCCTGAAGACGAACCGGACGGCCCGGCCGGTGCGTGGATCGCCGCCGGCGCGCTGTGCGGTCTGCTCGCCCGGCCCGGCTGGACCGCTTCCCAGCCCGAACGCCGGCGCCGCCGCGCCGGCGACGTGACGGGGATTCCTTCCTGGCCGGTGCCGTGACTAAGAGTCTGTCCCCTCTGCTCCCCTCGCCCCCGTACTCGGGGGAGAGGGGCCGGGGGTGAGGGGGATTTCCTGGCGACAAACAGACCCCTCACCCCCAACCCCTCTCCCCTGAGTACAGGGGCGAGGGGCTTACGGGACAGTCTCTAAGGATGCCATGACCGACAGCCCGCAGAATAACTCCGCCGCTCCCGCCCCGGCGCCGCACGACGTCACCCAACGACTCGACTTGCTCGACGAGCGCCGGCGCAAGCGCGAACTCCTCGCCGAGTTGAGCAAGTCGTCCGGCGAGGGCGACGCGGTCAGCGCCGAGGAGGTGCTGGCGCGCTGGCCGGCCGACCCGGCCAAGGACGCCGACGCCGCCAGCGTTCTGTTCCAGGACTTTCTTCAGCGCCGCGGCCGCGGCGAGGACACCAGCCTCCACGAATACCAGCAGCGCTTCCCGCAGCACAGCGGTTCGCTCGGCGACCTGCTCCGCCGACAGGACGTCTTGCGCTCGATGGGCGCGGTCAGCGGGAGCATCCCGCAACCGCTGCGCCTGCCGGACGTCGGCGCCGAGCTGTTCGGCTTCCGCCTGCGCGGCGAGCTGGGGCGCGGCGCCTTCGCGCGCGTCTACCTCGCCGAACAGGGGGACCTGGCCGACCGGCCCGTCGTCCTCAAAGTGTCGGAGGCGACCGGCGACGAGGCGCGGACGCTGGCGCAGCTCCAGCACACGAACATCGTGCCGATCTACTCGGTCCACGAAGACGCCGCCGCCGGCCTGCGCGCCGTGTGCATGCCCTACTTCGGCGGCGCCAGCCTGTCGCAGGTGTTGCTGCGCCTGCGCGAACGAGTCGAGGTGCCGACGCGCGGCCGGGAGCTGGCCGACGCGCTCGCCGAGGTCGACTCGCGGCGCGAAACATTTTCTCTCCCCGGAGGGGAGAGGGGAGGCGTGTCGGAACCGCCCTTCGCTTCCTGGAGCTACCTGCACGCCTCGGCGTGGGTCGTGGGCCGTCTCGCCGAGGCGCTTCAGCACGCGCACGACCGCGGCGTGCTTCACCGCGACATCAAGCCGTCGAACGTCCTGCTGGCGAGCGACGGCCAACCGCTGCTCCTCGATTTCAACCTCGCCCAGGACCTGAAAGAAGACGTCGGCCGCGCCGGCGTGGGCGGCACCGTCGCCTACATGGCCCCGGAGCACCTGCGTGCCCTCGCCGCCCGCGACCCGGCCCTCGCCCGCCAGGTCGACCGGCGCTCCGACCTGTACGCCCTCGGCATGCTGCTGTATGAGATGCTTGCGGGCAAGGCCCCGTTCGAGCAGAGCGCCAGCTACACGCCGATGCCGGCGCTCATCAAGGCGATGGCGGTCGAGCGCGGCAAGGCGGCGCCGTCGCTGCGGCGCCGCCGGCCCGACGCGCCGTGGAGCCTGGAAAGCATCGCCCGCAAGTGCCTCGCCCCCGACCCGGCGGCGCGGTACCAACAGGCCGAGGAGTTGGCCGAGGACCTGCGCCGCTTCCTGGACGACTTACCGCTGAAGCACGCCCCGGAGTTGAGCCGCGCCGAGCGCGCCCGCAAGTGGCTGCGCCGCCACCCGCGCCTCGCCTCGTCGGGCTCGGTCGGCACCTTCGCCGCCGTGCTGCTGATCGCCACGGCCGGCGCCTTCCTCGGCGCCCGCGGCCATCTCGCCGTGGCGCGCGAGGAATTGCAGGCTCAAGAATCCCTGCGCGAGCACGACACGCTGGCCCAGCGCGCCCTCCGTCTGGTGAACGTTGGCGAAGGGGCGGCGCGGCCCGCGCCGGAGAAGGAAGAGGTGCTGTGCGAGGCGCTGGCGGTGTACGGCGTGCTAGAGAATGAGGACTGGCAAGACCGCCCCGCGTGGCGGCGCCTCGGCGAGGCCGACCGGCGCCGCGCCGCGGAGGACGTCCGCGAGTTGCTCCTGCTGTTGGCCTGGGCGCACACGCGCGCGGACCAGCCCGACCCCGAAGCGCTGCGCGACGCCCTCGGCTGGCTCGGCCGGGCAGCGGCGGTCCGGGGCGTGCCGCCGTCGCAGGCGCTGGCGCTCGACCGCGCCAGCTACCTGGAGCGGTTGGGCGAGGCGGGGGCGGCGGCTGAGGCACGCGCGGCGGCGCAACAGACGCCCCCGGCCAGCGCCCGCGACCACTACCTGCTCGCCCTCGGCCACGCCCGCGCCAACGCCCACGCCGAGGCGCTCGCCGTCCTCGACCGCGGCCTGGGCGCGGACGGGCGCCACTACTGGTCGTGGTGGCTGCGCGGGCTGTGCCACCAGACCCTGGGACAGCACGCCCTCGCCGTCGCCGATTTCAGCGTCTGCCTCGGCCGCTCGCCCGAGGCCGTGGTCCACCTCAATCGCGCGTACTCGCTCTACCAGCTGGGCGAACTGGCCGAATCGGCGCGCGACTGCGGCGCCGCCCTGGCCCTCGACCCGAACCTGACGGCGGCGCGCTGGAACCGCGGCGTCGCCCTGCTCGAGCTGGGACGCCTGGCCGACGCCCTCGAAGATTTCCGCGCGGAGCCGCGCCGCGACGAGACACTGGCCCACCTGCACGAGGGCGTCGCGCTGGAGGGCCTGGGCCGCGGCGACGAGGCCGACGCCGCCTTCGCCCAAGCCCTCGACCGCGCCCGCGCGGCGGCCGTGGAGGTGCGCCATCTCGTCCTGTGCCGCTACGGCATCGCCGTGTCGCGCCGCCGGCCGGGGCGCGCCGAGAAGGCGTTCGCCGACGTGCTCGCCGCCGACCCCGACGACGCCACCGCGCTGTACGGCCTGGGCGCGCTGCGGGCCGAAGCGCGGGAGCCGGCCAAGGCGCTGGCGAGCTTCGACCGAGCCCTGGACCTGCGCCCCGACTTCCCGGAGGCCCGGCGCTTCCGCGCCGTCTTGCTGGCGCGACAGGGGAAGAGTGAGGAGGCCGGCAAGGACATCAATATCTGCCTGGCGAAACAGCCCGGCGCCGGCATGACGCTCTACGCCGCCGCCTGCGTCTGCGCCCTGTCTTCCCGCGGGAACCCCGACGCGGCGGGCCAGGCGCTGGCGCTGCTGGAGAAGGCGTTCGCGCGGGGCTACGGGAAGGACCGCGCGGCCGACGACGCCGACCTCGACGCCGTCAAGCAGTTGCCCGAGTTTCGCCGGCTGGTCGAGCCGCGACCGTGAGGGAGCCGCTTGCGGCTTTGCATCAAGCCGCTTGCGGCTTTGCCCCAAGCCGCAAGCGGCTGGGCGCCAAGCCCCAAGCGGCATTGAATAAAAGGCAGATTGCGCATGG
>JBBROG010000319.1:0-8597 GCA_038229635.1 Gemmatales bacterium | reverse complement strand
TCGTAGCCCCGGGTGGAGCGCAACCCGCGCAGCGGGTGCAGCGCAACCCGGGGAATGCGATCGGGGCCATGATCGTTTGTTGAACCCCCGTAGGGGGTGACGGAAGCGCGGACAGTCACGGCTCCGTCACCCGCTCCGCGGGTTCCAAACCATCAATCCAACAAACGCGCACGCCCGCCGACATCCCCGGTCGGGTTCCCCGGGTTTCGCGAGTACGCTCCACCCGGGGCTACGATCCGTCACCCGCTACGCGGGTTCCATACATGATGACGTCCCCGGTCGTTGTCCCCGGGTTGCGCTCCACCCGCTGCGCGGGTTGCGCTCCACCCGGGGCTACGATCCGTCACCCGCTACGCGGGTTCAAAACCAGCAATCCAATAAACGCGCGTCCGCGTGGTTGTCCCCGGGTTGCGCTGCACCCGCTGCGCGGGTTGCGCTCCACCCGGGGCTACGATCCGTCACCCGCTACGCGGGTTCAATAACAATCTCATGTCCGCGGCCGCCTCTCGCCCGCCGGTCAGGCGCGACCGGCGGGCGCGGCGTCACGTCTCCCTCGTCCTCACTTCGCGGCCGCCGTGCCGGTCGGTGTCGTGCCCGCGGTGCTGTCCGACGTCCAGAGGCGGTCCCAGCCGAGGTTGTGGGCGATGGTGAGGTTGACGGTGCCGTCGGTGTTGTACGTCCCGTTGGAAATCAGGGTCTGCCTCTGCGTATCCGTCAGCCAGGTCGGCAGTGTGTCGGTCGCCGAGTGCGGGACGTAGATGCGGTTCGGCTGGAGCGGGTCGTAGCCCGCGTAGCCCTTGCGCACCCCGTTCACCAGATAGTCGAAGTCGACGTCCTGCGTCGACACGAGGGTGATGTGGTTGAGATCCTTGCTCGTGACGGCGACGCCGGCCGGGCTGCCGAGGGGCGTGATCTGGACGGTGAGGCCGGCCGCGTCGGTGACGAGGCGGAACGTTTCCGGCACATCGATGGTGGCGACGCCGCCGGTGAAGTGTCCGGTGCCGCGGAAGTAGGTCCCCGCCTCCGGGCCTTCGAGGGAGACGTAGGCGATCTGCTTCGACGGGTCGAGCGGGTTGGGGTCGACGAAGTTCTTCACGCCCGTTGTGCCGAGGTTGCCGTTCGCCTGGACCGCGAAGCTGCCCGTGCCGGCGGCGGTGCCCTGAACGCCGGTGCCGCCGGTGCCCGCCACGCCGCGCACGCCGATGCCGGCGCCAGTGACGGTGCCGTTGACGCCCCACCCCGTGCCGTTCTGCGAGCCCCAGACGCCGACGCCGTTGGCCCCGGTGCCGCTGTTGAAGCCGCGCACGGCCGTCGCGTTGGCGCCCGGCGTCGTCGAAGTGATCGAGCCCACGACGCCGTAGACGTTGGCCGACGTGGATAAGTTCGTTCCACTAAGGGCGGTGGAGCCGGAGGCGGCCGTGGTGCTCATCACGTTGCCGCTGACCGCGGCGACGTTACCCGTGCCTGTCACAGACGTAAGAACCCCGTAAGTCGTCCCGGTGGCTTGGACGCCAATCTCCCCGAAAAAATTCCCTCCGATACTGCCCGATCCGGCGGCGTTCCCCACGACGCCAGTGCCTTTGCTGCTGCCATAGACGCCGACGCCAGACGGGCCGCCGGACGGGCCGTCGGCGATACCAAGGACGCCGATGCCGTCGGCGTTCGCGCTGCCTTCCACGCCGATGCTGTTGCCGTCGGACGAGCCGTAAACTCCGTAGCCGTTGCCGTTCGTGCCGTGGTTGATGCCGCGGACGGCGGCGGCGTTCTGCCCCGGATCGGTCGACGTGATCTCGCCGAGGACGCCGTAGCCGGTTTGGACGCCGTTGAGGAACCCGGAGCCGTTGACGCCGCGAACGCCGGCGGAGCCATTGCCGGCCGAGGCGCTCGTCACTTGACCGAGGACGCCGTAGGCCGTCCCCGTTCCGGTCGCGGACGCCGTGACGCCGGTCCTGGTCCCGGAGGCGCGGACGCCGGTATCGCCCGAGAAGTCGCCGCCGAGGCTGCCGACGCCGAGGCTAGTCCCGAAGACGCCCGTGCCGCCGGTGTTGGCCGCGCCCGCCACGCCGATGCCGGCCGGGCCGGCGGTGATGTAGCCGGCGGCGTTGGCGAGGCCCTCCACCCCGATTCCGGTCGTGACCGCCCCGTTCGCGAAATTGTCACCCAGGACGCCGACCTTCCCGCGGCCCCAGACGCCGGCGTTCGTGACGTCGGTGCCGTTGTTGAGGCCGAACACTCCCGAGGAGAGGACGCCCGCCGACGTCGACGAGATGACCCCCGCGATGCCGCTGGCCGTGGTGGTCGTGCTGGTGTTGGTGCCGACGACGACGCCGGCGCCCGCGGCGTTCCCCGAAACGTTGCCGGTGATGGGGAGGTAGTCGCTGCCGTCGAGCGTGTTGAGGAAGTAGCCGTTGACGTCGACGATCAGGTTGCCGCCGCCCGAGCTGTAGATGTCGATATTGCCACTCGCATTCACGGGGACGATGGCGCTGGCGGCGATGATCTGGCCGGCGTGGTCGGCGAATACCGACGCCGTGCCGGTCGGCGCCGGCGCCGTCCCGGTGGCGTAGGCGGTGAAGTACTCGGCCGTCGGCGCCCCCACGATGAACAGAATCACCGACACCGCCACGACCTTATTGGGCAGATTCGAGGTCGGCGCCTGGTCGCCGATGGCTGAGGATGGGATCGACGGGTCGGCCAGGTTGTAAGGAGCCACGTTGATGGTGCGCGTGCCGCCCGCCGCGAACGCCGGCCCGCCGTACTGACCGCTGACGGTGTTGCGCGTGTCGACCAATCGTTCGGGGCCGAACGCCTGGAACACCGCCGGCGGGCCGTTCTTCAACGTCACCCCCTGCGTCCCGACGCCAAGAGGCGCCGCCCCGGTCCCCGACCCGCTGGCGCTGGCGCCGAGAGCGGCGTGGACCGACCCGGCGAGAACCGTCTCCAGACCGCCGACGGCGCCGACGGGCAGGGCCGAAGCGTCGCTGAAGGTGCCCAGCACGGCCGACGTCGCCGCCGGCATCACCGCCTTCTCCGGGGAGACGGCCAAGTTCGCCGTCACGTCGTCGAGCGACACGCCGTCGGCCATGCGCCCGGCCCAGTAGGCGAGGCCGGCGGCATCACCGGCGCGGTGCAGCACCTGCTGATAGGCCCCGCTCACCAGGGACTTGAGATGATCGGTGCCGTTGAAGAGGGCATCGAGGAAGCCGCCCCCGTGCGCCTGCGCGTACTCCGGCGAGGAGGCGACGGCCGCCTCGACTTGTTGGACGGCTTGTCCGGCGTCGAGGGCGCTGGCGAAGAACGTCATGCCGCCGGCGTCCGCGGCTCGGCCGAGGAGGCGCTGGTAGACGCCGTCCACCTCACCGCGGTGAAACTCGTTGCTGTGCGCGAGGGCGGTGGCGACGGCCTTCGTGTCGGCGCCGGCGTCGAGTTGGGCGGCCCAGTAGGCGAGTCCGCCGGCGTCGGGCAGGCGGTGTAGCAGATCCTGATACAACTGGATGACGGTCTGCTGGTTGACGGCGGCGGTGAGGACGACGCGGTCCTCCATCTGTTCGAGGAGCGGGCGCCACGCCGACAGGCAGGAGCGGCGGTCGGACGGGCGGGGAGCCTGGCTCTTGGCGAGACGAGGAGAAGCGAACGACATAATAAGACCCTCTGAAGAGCAGAGCCCCGGCCGCGCCGGGCGCGACGCGCGCACGACGGACGGAGGCGATCCGCGGTGTGGGATGGAGGAAGCCATCGACAGCGCTGCTTGGATGAAGGCGCGCGAGTCTGACGGATGAGCTTAACGCATCCGGTTACGATTGCAACGATTTTCCCCGGCTTAACCAATTTACCGACGCCGGACCGATCCTTCGATCAGGCCGCGGACGTACTCGCGCCTGCGGTCGTCGTCCAGAGTTGGTCCCAGCCGAGGTTGTGGGCGGTGGCGAGGTTGACGGTGCCGTCGGCGTGGTAGGTGCCGTTGGCGATGAGCGTCTGCTTCTGCGTCTCGGACAGCCAGGTCGGCAGTGTGTCGGTCGCCGAGTGCGGCACGTAGATGAAGTTGGACTGGATCGGGTTGTAGCCCTGGTAGCCCTTGCGGACGCCGTTCACCGTGTAGAAGAAGTCGACGTCCTGCGAGCCCATGACGACGACATGGCTGAGGTCGATGCTCTTGACGGTGACGCTGGTGAACGTCGGCCCGACGGGCGTGACCTGGACGCTGAGGCCGTTGGGGTCGGTGACGTCGCGGAAGTCCTGGGGGACGTCGAGGGTAGCGGTGCCGTTGACGAAGTGGCCGGTGCCGCGGAAGTAGGTGCCCGCCTCGCGGCCCTCCAAGGAGACGTAGGCGATCTGCTTCGACGGGTCCGACGGCGACGGGTCCACGAAGTTCTTCGCGCCGCTGGCGCCGAGGTCGCCGGTGGCGAAGACGCCATAGCCGCCTGGGGCGTTGCGGCCCAAAACGCCGATGCTGCCCCCTCCGAAGGCGGTACCTTGAACGCCAATGCCGCCCGAGCCGCCGGTGAAGAAGCCGCCGGAAGTGGTCCCGCTCGCCTGCACTCCGTAGGTGGTGGCGTTCCCCACAAAGATGCCCGTCGTGGTGCCGGCGGCGACGTTGACGCCGGTCTCGCCGGAGAAATTGCCGCCGATGCTGCCTACGCCGGAGGCGGCCCCCTTCACGCCAGTGCCGCCGGTGCCGGCGAGAAAGTTGCCGCCGATGCCGCTGCCCAGGACCTTGCCGTGGACGCCCCAGCCGGCGCCGTTCTGCTGGCCGAAGACGCCGATGCCGACTGTCCCCGTCGCCGGGCTGAACCCGAAGACGCCCGTCGCGCCGGAACCCGGCGTGGTCGAGGAGATGACTCCCGTGACGCCGTTGGCACCCGCGCTCGAGCTGGCATTCGTGCCGACGACGACGCCGTTGCTCGGCACGCTGCCGCTGATCGGCAGGTTGTCCGTGCCGTCCAGCGCGTCGAGGAAGTAGCCGTTGACGTCGACAATCAGGTCGCCCCCGCCCGACGAGTAGATGTCGATGTTGCCCGAGGCATTGACCGGCACGATGGCGCTCGCCGCGATGATCTGCCCCGCGTGGTCCGCGAACACCGACGCCGTGCCGATGGGCGCCGGCGACGTCCCCGTCGCGTAGCCCGTGACGTACTCCGGCTGCGGCGCGTTGACGATAAAGAGGATGACCGACACCGCCACGACCTTGGCCGGCAGGTTCGACGTCGGCGCCTGGTCGCCGGTCGCCGCGTTCGGGATCGACGGGTCGGCCAGGTTATAGGGCGCCACGTTGATGGTGCGCGTCCCGCCGGCGGTGAAGGCCGGCCCGCCGTACTGGCCCGCGGTGGCGTTGCGGGTGTCGACGAGGCGCTCCGGCCCGAACGCCTGGAAGACTGCCGGCAGACCGTTCTTCAGCGTCACCGCCTGCGTACCGACCCCCAACGGCGCCGCCCCCGTCCCCGAACCACGCGCACTAGCACCCAGGGCGGCGTTGACCGAGCCGCCTTGGGACGTCTCCCAGGAGCCGACCGTGCCTATAGGCAGGGCCGAGGCATCGCCGAACGTCCCCAGCACGGCCGAGGTGGGCGCGGGCATCGCCGCCCTCTCCGCCGACGAGGCGAGAGACGCCGTCACGTCGTCGAGCGATTCCCCCGCGGCCAGGCGCCCGGCCCAGTAGGCGAGTCCGGCGGCGTCGCCGGCGCGGTGAAGTACCTGCTGGTAGGCGCCGCTCACCAAGGTCTTCAGATGGTCGGACCCGTTGAACAGGGCGTCGAGGAAGCCGCTAGCGCCGTGCGCCTGCGCATACTCCGGCGAGGAGGCGATGGCCGCCTCGACTTGCGGGACGGCCTGTCCGGCGTCGAGGGCGCTGGCGAAGAACGTCATGCCGCCGGCGTCCGCGGCTCGGCCGAGGAGGCGCTGGTAGACGCCGTCCACCTCACCGCGGTGAAACTCGTTGCTGTGAGCGAGAGCGGTGGCGACGGCCTTCGTGTCGGCGCCGGCGTCGAGCTGGGCGACCCAGTAGGAGAGCCCGCCGGCGTCGGGCAGGCGGTGCAAGAGATCCTGGTACAGCTGGATGACGGTCTGCTGGTTGACAGCGGCGGTGAGGACGACGCGGTCCTCCATCTGTTCGAGGAGCGGGCGCCACGCCGACAGGCAGGAGCGGCGGCCGGACGGACGGGGAGCCTGGCTCTTGGCGAGACGAGAAGAAGCGAACGACATAACAAGACCCTCTGAAGAGCAGAACCCCGGCCGCGCCGGGCGCGACGCGCGCACGACGGACGGAGGCGATCTGTGGTATGGGATTGAGGAAGCCATCGACAGCGCTGCTTGGATGAAGGCGCGCGAGTCTGAGAACGAGATTAACGCATTCGGTTACGATTGCAACGATTTTCCCCGGCTTAACCAATTTGCCGAGTCGCTTCGCCGCCCCACGCTCTCGCTATAACGACCAGGAGGGAGCCGCCATGCCAGACACGACCGACGCCGGACCGATTCTCTTCAAAGACCTGACGTCCGCGGGCCTCCACGAGCGCCTCGCGCCGCTCGGGGTGACGCCGCGCCTCGCCCGCCGGCTCCAGGCGGCCGTCCTCCGGCCCGGCGCCGCCGAAGTGCCCGTCGCCCTGCCCGAGGTGCCGCGCCGCGTCCTCGAAGACGTCCGCGCCGCCACGCGCGTGCCGCGCCTCACCCTCGTCGAGAAGGCCGTGTCGCGGGCCGACGGCTTCGCCAAGTACCTCTTCAAGGGCGACGGCCCCGAGCCGTTCGAAGCGGTGCGCATCCCGCTGCTGCACCGGCCCGGCGACGAGAAGTACGTCGTCTGCGTGTCGTCGCAGGTCGGCTGCGCGATGGGCTGCGTCTTCTGCGCCACCGGCCGCATGGGCTTCCGCCGCAACCTGGAGACGTGGGAGATCGTCGACCAGGTGATTCAGGTGCGCGACGACTCGCCGCACCCGGTGCGTGGCGTGGTCCTGATGGGGATGGGCGAACCGTTCCTGAATTACGACCGCGTCCTGCGGGCGGCCGAGGTGCTGTCCGAGCCCTGCGGCCCGGCCATCGAGGCCAAGGCCATCACCATCTCGACCGTCGGCATCGTGCCCATGATCCGCCGCTTCACCCGCGAGCGCCGCCCTTACCGCCTGATCGTCTCCCTCACCTCCGCCGACCCGGCGCGCCGCCGCGAATTGCTCCCGGTGGAAGCCACGCATCCTCTGCCCGAGTTGATGGAGGCGCTGCGCGAATACCACCGCGCGACCGGCCGGCGGATCACGCTGGCGTGGACGCTGATCCGCGGCGCGAACGCCCGGCCGGAGGACGCCCGCCGCATCGCCGAGTTGACGGCCGGGCTGCCGGTGCAGATGGATCTGATCGACGTCAACGACGCCTCCGGCGAGTTCCTGCCGCCCTCCGACGAGGAGCGCAACGCCTTCCACGACGCCCTGACGGCGGAATTGGGGATGCCGGTGGTGCGCCGCTACAGCGGCGGCCAGGACATCCGCGCCGGCTGCGGCATGCTCGCCGGCAAGCCGGCGGGGGCGGCGTCCCCGTGAAGGGATCGTTTCTAAACGGGATGTAATTCCGGCCGCAAGTAGATGAAGCTCTTGCCGAGGCGTCCGCCGTAGTTGCCCGCCGAGATCCGCAGCAGCCCCGGCGTGTCGGCCGACGCGGCGATGGCCGCCTGCATCGCCTTGGCGATCGTCTCCAGGTCGCGGCCGTTGATGATGATCTCCATCACCGAGCCGACGCCTTCCGGCAGGCGCGACTTGTCGCCGAGCCTGGCGCGGAGCGTCGGGCAATACGCCTCGTAGGTGCTGGCGACGCTGAACTTGTAACGACTGCCGGCCTTCGACCCGCTCGCCGCGACGCCGCCGGGGAACGGCAGGATGACGCCGGGGACGCCGCGCGCCGCCTCGGCGCCGCGCTCGGCGGCGAGCAGGGCGGCGTCGAGGTCGCGGCCGAAGTACCACAGGTTGCCGCCCATCAGCCCGTCGCGGTAGCCGAAGCGGCGGTCGAGGACGAACTCGCCGCCGAGGATCGGGATCACCCACACCTTGCGGCCGTGGCGCACGTCGCGACTCTGATAGCCGTCGCCGAAGAAGGCGATCTTGCGCCCCAGCTTGAAGTAGGTCGGTTCGTCGAGGACATTGAAGACCGACGCCGTCGGACAGGTGAGGACGTTCTGGCTGAGGCGGACCAGGAGCGAGCGTTCCAGCGCCGCGACGCGGTCCTTGCGGAAGCGCGGGACGTGGAACTGCACGACGGCGCCGGGGCGGCCGTCCGGCGTGCCTTCGCCGGGGCCGACGGTGCGGTCGAGGCCGGCTTCGCAGTCGCACAGGATGGTGCTGGAGGCGTTGCCGGTGGCGGCGCGGACGGCGTGGTCGAGCCAGGCGCGGTCGCGCGCCGTAATCAGCACCTCGGCGAAGAGGCTGCGAAAGGCTTCGGCGTAGGTGTCGTCGATCTCGGCTCGGGACATGGCACGATCTCTTAGGCGAGGGGCGAGTTGAGAATTACCCGTGGACGGGCTTTCCAGCGGCCCGCCGAATCGTAGTGTGTCCTCTCATCGCCCGCGAGGTCATGCACCATGGACACCAAGCCCTTCGACGACGTGATCCGCTCGGCCGCCC
>JBBROG010000318.1:0-8629 GCA_038229635.1 Gemmatales bacterium | reverse complement strand
GGCCGCCCCCCACGACAACAATAGGGCGGCGGGGGTGTGGCCCCACCCCCCACCTGGGGGTGGGGGGGTTGGGGGGGGGGGCTTGAGCCTTCAGCGGGTTCGCCCCTCACCCCCGACCCCTCTCCCCAAAGGGGAGAGGGGAGAGAATCGCGGCCGCGCGGCAAGAGACGCTTGTTTTACCTCGGCCGTAAGGGGTATGATGGGAAATAGAGGAGAGGGGGAGCGGTCCCCGAGGCCGGGTCGTTCGGGACAGCACGGAAGAGGCGGGACCATGTGGCACTCCGCGGTCGGCACGGCGAGGAGGTGGTTCGGCGAACTGAACCGAACCCTGCTCCGCCCGCGCGGCCCGGCGGCGCTCCCGCCGCGGCCGGCCCCTGCTGCCGCGGCCGTGAACTACCACCCCCTGGAGTGTGTCCGACTCACGGACGGCGTCGGCCACACCCTGTTCGAGGAATATGCCGCGCACCGTGTCGAGGCGCGCGGGGACGAGGAAACCGGCTGGGTTCTGCTCGGGCTGCGCGAGGCGAGTCAGGCCGTCGTCCTGGCCACGCTGCCGGCCGGGGCGCGGCGCGACGCGAGCGTGTCGCACGTCCGCTTTAACAGCATGGCCCAGGCGCTGGGCAGCCGCATCGTCCGCCAGGCGGACCGGCGGCTGACCATCCTCGGCGTGGTCCACACCCACCCGGGGAGCCTGCGCCATCCCAGCGACGGCGACTACCAGGGCGACAGCCAGTGGGTACGAGCGCTGCGCGGCGGCGAAGGCGTGTTCGGCATCGGCACCGCCGACGGCTGCAAGAACGGTCAGATGTTCTCCGACCAGCCGAGGCCCCATGTGCAGGCTTTCGGCGAACTGTGCTTCTCGTGGTACGCCCTGCGGGACGGCGACACGAACTATCGCCCCGTGCCGGTGTCCTTGACGATCGGACCCGATCTGGCACGGCCGTTGCACTGCGTCTGGACGACGATCGAGGCTCATGCCGAGCGGCTCGAACGCCTTTACCGTCAGCAAGCGGGCGTGACGTTCGCGGCAGCCGAGGACGACCGAGGCCGGGGGCTGGAAGTCACCGTGCCCCTCGCCGAGTCGGGCTCCGCGATCCGCGTCTTCGTGACGGAAAAGGAGGTGCGGTACACGGTCTTCCGCGGCGGCCAGGAGTTGGCCGTCGACCACCGCGACGAGCGCGTGGACCGGGGCGTGTACCGGCTGCTCGCGGAACTGGCGTCGCAAGAGTAGGAGGCTTCTTCGCGGAGCGGATAATTCCAAAAACGTGCCGCCCCGCGCGGAACCGCCTTGGCAATCCGTTTCTCTGTTTGTCCCTTTCACGGGAAGGAGCACTTCCATGGACTTCCGTCCTCTGAACGACACGGAACGGCGTCAGCTGATCGGCGCCCTGCGCGGCAACGCCGAGAGTGACCGGGCCATCCTCATGGACCGCCGCGACACCAGCTTCGCCGGCACCAGCGACGACGTGACCGACGAAGAGGTCATCTTCGCCATCAAGTCGGTTCCGTGCCACTACTAAGAGAGTAGTTGCAAGTTGCAAGTTGCTAGTTCCTAGAGGGCTCAAGCAACTTGCAACTAGCAACTAGCAACTGCTTATGGGCCTTCTCGACAGCGAAGCCGGGAAACGGCGGCTCTTGAGCGTGGAAATCCCGGTCATCGAGCGCTACAACGAGGGCCGGGAGCCGCCGTTCAAGATCAAGTTGACGCGCATGGGCAGCACACTTGTGCTGCGCTACTGCCTCAAGCCGGCGCACAACGTGTATCAACTCGAGACGCGCCTGGTCTCCAGTTACCCCACGGTGCCGCCGGAGTCGCGCGTGCTGACACCGCTGAAACACTGCCCTCACCTCCTCGAAGGACAGACGCTGTGCCTGTGGCGCCAGGGCAGCACGCGCACGACGAGTCGCTGGGACCCGGCGCGGTTCACCAGCGTCTTCGCCATCCAGGCCGCGTGGCGCTGGCTGGCGTGCTACGAAATCTGGCACGAGACCGGGGAATGGCCGTTGCCGGAGGCGAAATAGCCGCTTGCGGCTTGGCGTTCGTGCGAAGCCGCAAGCGGCGAGTCGGACTGCGGAGGAACCCCGTGGCTCACCTACTCCAGGTCGGCGCGGGCAGCGGCGGGATGCCGGTGCTCGACATGGTCGCCCGCGACGCGCGCCTGACGCGCGTCACCCTCGTCGAGCCCGACGTCTACAAGCCGCACAACGTCGAGCGCCACCTCTTCCCCTTGGGGGCGGTCGGCCAGCCCAAGGCGGTGCTGGCGCGCGAGTGGCTGAAGGAGCGCCGAGCCGACCTCGACGTGTCCTTGATCGTCGGCGACCTCCTCGACCCCGCCCACAAGGACGAAATCGAGGCGACGGCGGCCGTGGCCGACGTCGGCGTGTGTGCCGCGGACAACGAGCCGGCCAAGTACGGCTTCGACGCCCTGATGCGCCGCCACGCCAAGCCGTGGACGCTCGGCGAGGTTCTCTCCGGCGGCATCGGCGGCTTCGTCCATCTGTTTTGGCCCGGAGGAGCCTGCTACGGCTGCGTCGCCAGCCACCTTCAGCGCTCCGTAGAGGTGGACAAGGCACCAACGCCGGACTACGCCCAGCCCGGCGGGGCGGTCCATGAGGTGAGAATCCCGGCGAGCAAGGCGTCGATCGAGGCCATCGCCTCGCTGCACGCCCTGGCGACGCTCGGCCTGCTGGCGGACCCGGCCGGCTACGACCCGGGGTTCACGACGCTGCTGCTCACCCTGCAACGGGTGCCGGACGTGTTCGAGGAGGCCTTCCGGCCTTACCGGTTTCGTGTCGCGCGCGCGGCGGACTGCTTGATCTGCCAGGCGCGGCCGTCGCCATCCTCAGCGGAGGACCTCGATGTGGCCCTGGATCAAGCGCTGGCGCGACTGGGCGATGAATGACCTCTGGCCTTTCTTCCGCATCAGTCCTCAGCCGCAGGCGCTTCACTACAGTTACGAGAAGGCCGGGCTGACCATCCACGACCAACCCGTGCCCTGGAGCGCGGAGGCCGTGCTGGTCGAGGCGCGCCTGCGCCTGCCCGCCTCCGCCGGCCGGCGCAAGGCCGACTTCACCCTGCGCCTCGCCGGCCGCGACCCCGTCCCCGCCGAGGACATGCGCCGCCTCGACTCCGACAACAATCACCGCATCACCTTCCGCGCCGACCCGCCCGGCGTCACCGCGACGGCCGAGGTGCTGTACCGCGGCCGAGTCCTCGGGACGCTCACGCTGCCGTACCTCGGCCGGGACGATTTTCTCCAGGGCGTGCGCCTGCAGATGCCGACGCTATTCGCCCGCCTCGCCGAGGACACCGTCGCCTGTCAGACGTTCGTCGCCAGCCAGTGCAAGGGGCTGATCGCCACCGCCGTGCTGACCAGCCCGACCAGCCTGGTGGCGCTGCTCGACATGGACTTGCAGGTGGAGTTCCGCAACGAGCGCGGCGGTCCCGTGCAAGTGGTGCCCGCGCGGCTGTCGAGTTCGCAGCTCGCGGGGCGGACGGCGCTGGTGACGGTGGTGCCGCGCCGCTTCCCGCGCCGCATCGGGTCGTGGGTGGTGACGTGGTCGGTGTGTGGGCAGCCGCTTGCCAGTCACCGCGCCCGCGCCATCTCGACGCGCACCTTTCAGCGCTCGCTGCGCGTCACCGACTCGCGCTTCGTGCTGCGCTGGCCGAAGGGCGAGGTGACGCTGGCGCGGCAGGTGCCGCCGACGGAGAAGCCGGCGCGCGTCGGCCCGTGCTACCTGGTGTCGAGCCGCGAGCCGGGCATGGCGGGACTGTGCCCGTTGCAGGTGCGCGCCCAGGTGCCCGGCGCGGTGCAGCCGCCGCTGCTGATGGAACAGGAAGCGCTGATCACGGACGGGCCGACCACGTTCGCCCCGGGGACGCTTGACGTGAACGACCTCGGACAGATCGCCGCCTTCGAGTTGTGGCTGAAGGGACAGTCGCTCGGGACGCTGTCGCTGTGCCCGGCGCCGACGGCCGGGTTCACGAGTGAAGGCGGGTTCAAGCCACCACACGACTACGCCTGGAGCGCCGCCGCCGAGGAGGAGTTGAGCGAGCGGCTCAGCCGCCTCATTGAGGGCGGCGAATGACGCCGCCGGCGGTTTTACCTCTCCCACCGATCCCAGTGGTCGTCGCTCCAGCGCCTTTGCGCGTCGAAGGCCTGTAACGTCTGCCAGCTCTGCGCGGCGAGCAGGCCGAAGAGCAAGACGGTGAACCAGCCGCAGGCGAACCAGCCGCCGACGACCGGGAGGAGCGGCTGGTGTTCCGTCGCGACCAAGGCCGCGTTGATCGCTACGAGTGCGGCGGTCAGCATCGAGATCCCCAGCGCGACCCGGACCCCGCGCGCGCCCATCGCGCCCTCGAACAACTCCCGCGAGATCTGCCCCCCGTCGAGCGGCCAGACCGGCAACAGGTTGAAGAGAGGCCAAAAGAAGTTGATGGCCAGCAGGTCAAAGACGAGGCGTTTCAGCAGCGGCGAGTAGGGAGCCAGGGCGAGCCGGAACGTCACCCGGTCAATGAGGCTCCTGTCCCTCTCCAGGAGCGCGTCCAATCCTTCTGGCAGTTCGCGGGACGGCGTCGCGAACAGCACCAGGACGACCGCCGCCAGAAGGACCCACTGGGCGAACACGCCGCCCAACAGGACGAGGACGCGCTGCCAGCGCCGCGACACGCCCGAAAGGCCGCTCGCCAGGCCGCCGAGGCCGTAGAGGACGATGGCGCCGTCCGACCCGAACAGCCGGCCCATCAGCACGTGCCCCATCTCGTGGACCAGGACGGAGACGAAGACGGCGGCGATCCAGATAAAAAGTATCGCGAACAACATCGGCCCGCGCTCGCTCGGGAAGCCGAAGATCACGGCCATCAGCCAGAAGTGCGGGTGGACCCGCACAGGAATGCCGAGGAGGCGGAAGCGCAGGTCGTAGGGCGACGGATCGGGCTGGGTCAGGAACACGGTGTACCTCGGGCAAGCAGGGGTGCGAGGGGAGTGCGGCGTCAAGGTAATTGTCCTAGGGCGGCGCCGTTCTGGCCAGCCCGAAGTGTCCCACGCTGCGGCGGGACCTGTGGTACAATCGTCTCCGGCCCGCGCACGTCAGGAGCGCTTCATGCAGCGGCACGCTTTCAAGTCCCCGGACCGCCCGAGCCTCGTCACCCGGATCCGCCAGCACTTTTCCTCCGGCCACACGTCCCGAGCCGAGTTCCTCCTCGGCGTCGCCTTCCTCGCCGCCGCCGCCGCGCTGGCGTGGTTTTCCGACCGCCTGCCGCTGGCGGCCTCGGCCGTCCTCGCCGTCACTCTGCTCCTGGCGCTGAGCGCCGCGGCCTCGGTCGGTTGGCTGCCGCTGCTCGGCCCGGTCTTCGTCGCCGAGTTCGTGCGCGCCTCGCGGCGCGGCCGCCACGCCGCCCTGCGCGTCGCCTACGCCGTCGGCCTGTTCCTCTTCCTCCTCGCCCTGCACCGCAACTACACCGAGCTGACCGGCCTCGCTTACCTGGGCGCCGGCGGCATGGCCCGCTTCGCCGAGACGTTCTGCTACACCTTCCTCTCGGCCCAGTTCCTCGCCGTCGCCGCCCTCACGCCCGCCTACGTCGCCGGCGCCGTCGCCGAGGAAAAGGACCGCAAGACGCTCGAATTCCTCCTCGCCACCGAGGTCCGCAACCGCGAGATCGTCTTCGGCAAGCTCGCCGCCCGCCTCCTCAGCCTCGGCCTGCTCGTCCTCACCGGCTTGCCGATCCTCAGCCTGACGCAGTTGTGGGGCGGCGTCGACCTCGGCGTCCTGGCCGCCTTCTTCGCCGCCACCGGCCTGACGGCCCTCAGCCTCGCCGGCCTGAGCCTGCTCGCCTCGGTCCACGCCCGCAACGCGCGCGAGGCCATCGTCCTCGCCTACCTCGCCATCGCCGGCTACCTCGGGCTGACCGCCGTCTTACAGCTCGTCGTCAGCGTGCCCACGACGGCCGACTACGCCCTCACCGGAGGTTTGGAACCGCTCACGGTGCAAGACCTCGTCGAGCCGATCACCGCCGGCAACCCGGCGCTCGCGGTCCTTAACCTCCGCCAGGACCTCGTGACCGGGACGTCGCTGCAAGCGGCCCTGACGGCGCGGTTCAAGAGTTACGCCCTCGTCCACGGCCTCATTATCGTCGTTTGCCTCGGCTGGTCGGTCCTGCGCGTGCGCGCCCTCGCGTTGGGGGACATGCACGTCAAGCAGACGCCGAAGGCACGGGTCAAGGAGCGCCGCTGGCGGCCGCGCCCCGGACGGCGGCCGCTCGTCTGGAAGGAGGTCTTCGCCGAGCGCGGCCTGTCGTTCAACTGGTTCGGCAAGGCCATCGTCGTCCTCATCGTCCTCGTCAGCTTCCTCCCCGCCGCCTGGCTCGGCGGGCGCTTCCTGTTCGACCTGTTTCGGCTCAGGGGCGAGTCCCTGGGCGAGATCGGCTCGCTCCTTTGGTGGACGAAGATCAGCGAGGAATTCAACCTGTGGGTGCGCGTCGTCGGCACGCTCGTCGCCTGCCTGACGCTCCTCGGCGTGGCGGTGCGCGCGGCCAGTGCCGTCGGCGGCGAGCGCGACCGGCAGACGCTCGACAGTCTTCTCACCGTGCCGCGCGACGCGGGCGCATTCCTCGGGGCCAAGTGGCTCGGCAGCGTCCTGAGCGTCCGCCGCGCCTGGGCGTGGCTGGCGCTGGTGTGGGTCCTGGGCATCATGACGGGCGGGCTCTACCCGGCGACGGTGCCGTGGATCATGCTCGCCTGGTTCGTCTACGCCGGCTTCCTGGCGGCCCTCGGCCTGTGGTTCTCGATCGTCTGCCGCACGACACTGCGGGCGACGGTGTGGACGCTGATCGCCGCCGCCGGCCTGGGCGGCGGGCACTGGTATCTGTGGATCGTCCTGTGCTTGCCGCTGGGCCTGCGCGGCGACGTCTTCGAGGCGTGGCTGAACTTCGAGAAGTACGCGCTGACGCCGCCGCTGGCGCTGGCGTGGTTCTCCTTCCGCGGCAACGACGTGCGGTCGCTGTTCGGCGCCGACCACGACGACCCGCTCCGCATCCTCGGCCACGTTCTCACGGGCCTCGTCGTGTGGGGCGGCGCGGGGCTGGTGGTGTGGACGTCCGCGCTGCGGCGCTTCCGCGTCCTCAGCAACCGCGCCGCCTTCGTTCCCGCTCCCCCGGACACGGAATTGCCCCGGCCGAGGCGCTCGCGCCGGCGGCGTGTCGTCGTCGCCGGAATCGCGGTCCTCGTCCTCGGTCTGACGGCGGGCTATGCGTACTTCGCGCTGACGGCGGACCGCCACCTGCGCGAGGCCCTGGCGGAAACGGACCGGCTCGACCCGCACTGGCGCTTGCCGGACATTGAAGCTCGCCGTACCCTCGTCCCCGCCGACAAGAACGCCGTCCCGATGGTGACGGCCGCTCGGGCCGCGATGGGGGGGTGGGGCTGGCCCCATCACTGGGACGAATTGCGGATCGACGAACTCCGCCCGGAACAGCGCCTGACGCGCGAGCAGGTCGCACTCATGACGGACGACCTGGAGGAGGTCGAGGACGCGCTGCCCGACGTGGATAAGTTGCTCGACTTGCCGGCCGGGCACCGGCCGACCACTTACGCGCGCGGCTTCGTCATGACACTCCTGCCCTATGTGGACCAGTCCTCGGGCGTCCATTCGCTCCTTCGCTTTCAGATGATGCTGCGCGTCGAGGCGGGCGACAGCGACGGGGCGATGGCCGACTGCCGCCGCCTCGGCAACCTGGCCCGCTCGTTGGGCGACGAGCCGTTCCTCATCACCCAGAACCTCCGCCTCCACTGGACGCGCGACGCCGCCCGAGGCGTGGAGCGCGTCCTCGCCCAGGGGGAGCCGTCCGGGGCGGAATTGGCGGCGGCGCAGCGCTGGCTGGAGGAGGAGGAGCCGCACCCCGGCCTCTTGATCGGGGCGCGCGGCGAGCGGGCGGGCATGGACGGCTTCCTGGAGCTGATTCAGTCGGGCGAGCTGTCGATGAAATACTACCGGCAGTTCCTCCGCGGGCCGAACGAGTCCGGGGGGCCGACGGCCCTGGAGTGGGTCCGCTTCTCGCTGACGCCGGGCGCGGAGAAGGAAAACCGGGCGTCGCTGTTGGACTATAACAACCGCCTCGTCGCCGCCGCCGCGCTGCCGGTCGAGGAGCAGGCAACGGCGTTCGCGCGCCTGGCGGAGGAGCGCAAGGCGCTGCCGGCGCTCGCGCAAGAACTCGCGCTCGGGGACCAGTTCCGGTTCCCCGACCGCTACCGAGCCGGCAAGGCGGAGTTGCGCTGCGCCATCGCCGCGCTGGCGGCGGAACGCTTCCGCCACGCCAGGGGGCGCTGGCCCGAGTCGCTCGACGAGTTAGTGCCGGATTACCTGGCGAAGGTGCCGCTCGACCCGTTCACCGCCGCGCCGCTGCGCTTCCGTCGCCTCGACGACGGGCTCGTCATTTACTCCGTGGGTCCGGACGGCAGCGACGACGGCGGTGACATCGACGAACGGCTGGATGTCGGGAAGGGGAAGGACGTCGGCTTCCGCCTGTGGGACGTGGTGCGGCGGCAGCGGGTGCGGCCGTGAGGAAGTGGATAATTGCAGAGAGTAAAAGACCGTGTTGTTCGTCCGAGCCGCGCACGGAGCGTACTCGCGG
>JBBROG010000317.1:0-8693 GCA_038229635.1 Gemmatales bacterium | reverse complement strand
GTACTCGCGCAACCCGGGGAACACGCAACCCGGGGCCCCGCACGGCGGCGTCCTGGGAATTTGAAACCGCGTAGGGGGTGACGGAAGCGCGGACGGTCACGACTCCGTCACCCGCTCCGCGGGTTCAAAACAATTCATACGTCCCCGGTCGCATTCCCCGGGTTGCGTGTTCCCCGGGTTGCGTGTTCCCCGGGTTGCGTGTTCCCCGGGTTGCGTGTTCCCCGGGTTGCGGGTTCCCCGGGTTGCGCGAGTACGCTCCACCCGGGGCTACGATCCGTCACCCCCTCCGGGGGTTCAAAACAGGACGATGACGATGTCCCCGGTCGCATTCCCCGGGTTGCGGGTTCCCTGGGTTTCGCGAGTACGCTCCACCCGGGGCTACGATCCGCCGCCCGCTCCGCGGGCTACCGAGGGTTCGCCAGACAATGCCTAGTCTTCGTCGCGGACGCCCAGCTTTTTGAGCTTCTTCTCCAGCGCCTCCGCCTTCATCCCGAGCTTCCCCGCCGCCGCCGCGACGTCGCCGCCCGACTCGGCCAGCGCCTCCTTGATCCGGTCTTGCAGCTTCCAGTCCTGGATGTTGCGGTACAGCGTCCGCTCGCCGATGCCGAGCATCTTCGCCGCCTCCTCGCGGTTGCCCTGCGTCATCTCCAGCGCCCGCTCGGTGTAGTAGCGCTCCACCTCGACGAGCGGGCGCCCTAACAGGCCGCCCGCCCCGTCCGCCGGCGCCTCGGACGTGTGCATCCGCCGCAGCGATTCGCCCTCCTGGATGTCGTCCATGTCGAGCGTGCCGTCGGTGTCCTGCACGACCATGCTTTCAATCACGTTGCGCAGCTCGCGCACGTTGCCCGGCCAGTCGTAGGCCGCCATCGCCCGCCGCACCGACTCCGACAGCCCGCCCGGCACCGGCTTGCCGTGCCGCGCCGACGACTCCTTCAGGAAGTGCGCCGTCAGGAGCGGGATGTCCTCGCGCCGGTCGCGCAGGGCGGGCAGGCGCACCGTGACGACCTTCAGGCGGAAATAAAGGTCCTGCCGGAACTTGCCCGACGCGACCGCCGCCTCAAGGTCCTGATGCGTCGCCGACAGGACGCGGACGTTGACGCGGATCGGCTCGTTGCTGCCGATGCGCGTCACCTCGCCGTTCTCCAGGACGCGCAGCAACTTCGCCTGGAGCGTCAGGGGCATGTCGCCGACCTCGTCGAGGAACAGCGTGCCGCCGGTGGCGAACTCGAACTTGCCTTTGCGCATGCGCTCGGCGCCGGTGTAGGCGCCCGCCTCATGGCCGAATAGTTCGTCGTCGAGGAGGTTTTCGTTGAGAGCCGTACAATTGAGGGCGACGAACGGCTTGTTCTTGCGCGGGCTGTTGTGGTGGATGGCGCGGGCGACGATGTCCTTGCCGGTCCCCGTCTCGCCGCTGATGAGGACGCTGGCGTGCGTCGGGGCGATGGTGCGCAGCTTGTTGATGAGTTCCTGCATCTTCTGGCTGTTGCCGACGACGCCCTCGAAGCCGAACTTCTCGTCGAGTTGTCGCTTCAGTTCGCGGTTGGTCCGCGCCAGCCGCAGCCGCTCGGCGGACTTGTCGACGATGGCGCGCAGCTCGGCCATGTCGACGGGCTTGAGGAGGTAGTGGGCGGCGCCGAGCTTGATGGCCTCGACGGCGGTCTTGATGTCGCCGTGGCCGGTGATGACGAGTACCTCGGCGTCGGGCTGCTCCTGCTTGGCCTTGCGGACGATGGCGAGGCCGTCGAGGTCGTTCATGCGCAGGTCGGTGAGGATGACGTCGAACTCCTCGCCGTCGATCTTGCGCGCCCCGGCGGTGCCGCTGGTGGCAATCGTGCAGCGATAGCCGACGCGCTCCAGGCTCTCGGCGACGGCCTCCGCGTGGAAGCGCTCGTCGTCGATGACCAGCACGCGCAGGGGGTCGCCGCCGGCCTCGCCGGCGGTCACGCGGGGAACCTCCACGACGGCGGGGAGGGTCGTCGCCTTCCCCCCGGCGGCAGATGACGGCGGCTTCATCAATGTGTTCCTGTTCAGGCACGTCCACGTTCGCGCGGAATCCACGGGTATTTTACTCGCGCGGCGCGGGACGGCCTAGCTCAGTGATCGGCGACGCGAAGGGAAGCGCCGCGCTAAAGTCGTCCCGCCTGGCGTTCCGATGGGGGAGACGTGGCTCCGTGCGAGTCGCCCGTCGTCGGGTGTAACAGGCGCGTGTGGGGGTGTCAGGGGGTGTCACGGGGGTGTCACGGCCACCGCCTTTTCCGTGACACCCACAAGGGCGGGCAGGCTGGGCAAGAAGGGACGAGGAAACCATGACCGACACCCGCGCGTTGCTGGGCAAGATCGCCGCGCTGCGCCAGCGCCTGGAGCAGGCGCAGGGGTTGGCGAGCGAGGCGACCTCGGCGGCCGCTTCGCTCGTCGGCGACGACGGCGCGCGGCTCGACGTCCTTCAGCGCAAAACCGACGCGGGCGCCGCGTTGGGTGCCGAAGTCGACGCCACGCTGCGGCAACTCGGCGAGGTGGCCCCGGCGGAGGGCCGCGTCTTGCCGACGCGGCTGACGGCCCGCGCCCGCCGCATCCTGGAGCAGGGCCGGGACCTGCTGGCGCGGCTGCGGACGTTCGCCGAGAGTCTGCCCGACGACGCCGACCCGCTCGCCCGCCTCTACCGCGACACCGCCGCCATGACCGACGCGACGCTGCGCATGGTGCAGACCTTCCCCGACGCGCCGAGTGCGCAGCTGCACCTGTGCGAGGGGCTGCAAGTCATCCTCGGCGTCGTCGCCCGGCGCGTGGCGCTCCTGGGCGGCGCGGTCGAAGAGCGCCGCCGGGAGGACGGGTTGATCGGCACCCTCGCCGACCTGCTCGTCGCCCTCGCCGCCGGCCAGCGGCCCGACATCACGGCGTTCGCCGCCGTCGCGGAAGCGCTCGTCGCCGAGGCTCACGAGGCGGCTCCGCTGCCCTTTCGCTCGGCTTCCCCGGACCGACCGGCGCGCTTCGTCGCCTGCCACAGTTTGACCGTCGCGCGGGTGATGGCGCGGCTGGCGCGGCTCGACCCCGACCTGCGCGGCCGTCCCGCCGAGCCGGTGCTGGCGGCGCTCGTCCACGACGTCGGCATGTTGCACGTCCCGGCGGACCTCCTCGCCCATGTCGGCCCGCTGGACGACGGGCAGCGCCGCCTGATCGAGTCGCACACCCGCGTCGGCGCCGAGTGGGTGCAGCGCCTGCGGCCCGACGCGCCGTGGCTGGCGGAGGCGGCGCTGAGCCACCACGAACGCCTCGACGGCACCGGCTACCCCGGCGGGCTGCGCGAGGCCCAGGTATCGTCGCTGACGCGGCTGCTGACGGTGTGCGACGTTTACGCCGCCCTCGGCTCCCCGCGCCCGCACCGGCCGGCGCGCGCGACGCGCACGGCCCTGACCGACACGCTGCGTCTGGCCGAGGGCGGCGCGCTCGACCGGCATCACGCGGAACGGCTGCTGCAACTGTCCTTCTACCCGGTGGGAACGGCGGTCGAGCTGGCGGACGGGTCGGCCGGCGTGGTGGTGGCGACGCACCAGGGACGGCGCGAGTTGAGCAACCCGGCGCGGCCCGTGCTGGCGCTGCTGACCGACGCCCAGGGACGTCCGCTGCCGGCGCCGAGGCACCTCGACCTCGCGGCGTGCGACAGCCGGAGCGTCGTCCGCGGCCTGACGCCGCAGGAGCGCCGGGCGCTGCTGGGCGGAGCGTATCCCGAGTGGGCGTGAGGCTCGCTTGCGGCTTCGCGCCCGCGCCTCACCGAGGTGCGAGCGCGAAGCCGCAAGCGGTGGTTTCGAGAGGACCCATGCCCGCGAAAAGCTCCTACTTCCGCGACACGCGCCACCCGTGGCCCTCGCTGCTGTTCCTGCTGCCGCTGCTCTCGGCCTACGAGGGCGGCGTCTTGTGGCTGGGCGGCACGCAGCCTGACGCCCTGCGCAACGGCGCCGACGCCTGGATGCGCTGGGGACTGGAAGCGGTCGGCCTGCCCTTCGCCCCCCTGCCTCCGGCGCTCTTGGCGGTCTTCTTCCTCTTTTGGAGCTACCTGCGCCGGCAGGACCGGCCGAAGGATCTGATCGGCGTCCTCTTCGGCATGGTGATCGAGACGGTGTTCTTCGCCCTGGGCCTGTGGGGCGTGAGCCGCGGGCTGGCGCCGCTGATGCACACGGCCGGCGTGCCGCTGCGCTGGCACCCGGCCACACTCGACGCCGTCGGCCAGGCGGTCACGTTCCTCGGCGCCGGCATTTACGAGGAGGTCTTGTTCCGCCTGGTGCTGTTCACGGCCCTCGTCGCCGTGCTGCGCCTGGTTTACTTCCCGTCGTTCTTCGCGGTCGTCTTCGCGGCGGTCGGCTCGGCGGCGCTGTTCGCGGCGGCGCACCACGTCGGCCCGCACGGCGAGCCGTTCACGCCCTACGTCTTCCTGTTTCGGGCGGTGGCCGGGTTCTACTTCGCGATCCTGTATCGGCTGCGCGGCTTCGGCATCGCCGCCGGGTCGCACGCACTGTACGACGTCGTCGTCGGCGTGGCGATGGGCTGACGGCCCGCCGGAATCTCGCGTCAATCCGTTTGCATCCCCGGAAATCCGACCTAGGTTTCAGGAGAAGAGCGAGTGACGCTTTCGGTCACTCGAACGACAGAGAAGAGGAAGGTTCTCGCGAATCCTCCTCTGCGCTCCCCGCCGCGGGGTGGGGAGGCGAGCTGTGGGCTCTCAACCGTCCGAGGGGGGACGGCTTAGGGTACCAGGCTACCGAAGGGATGGACGGGACCCCGTAAGTACGCTTGGTGGTCCGGGCTCCCGAAAGGGAGCCCGGATCTTTTTTTCCCGCCCGCCCGTCCCGTCACCATTCTCAGGGTCGGCCCGGCCTGTCTCAGGCGAAAGGGAGCCCTCCCATGTCAAAGCGCGCCTTTCCCGGTGGTAACGTGAAGCCGTCGGCCGTCAGCCGCGCCTCGCGCGCCTTCGCCCTGCTGCTGCCCGCCACGCTCCTCTTCGTCGCCGCCCTGCGCACCGACGGCGGGGGCAACATGATGCTCTGGCTCGGCACGACATTTCAACTCCTCGTCTGCCTCCTCGATTCCTTCAGCCGCCAGGGCTGGCGGCAGCCGCTAGGGCCGTCGGTCGTCACCCTGTACGTCATCGGCCTCGGCTGGTTGTGGTTGGGGACGCCACACGCCAACGACTGGTTCTTGCACCTGGCCAAGGCCGTCCTGCTCGTGGTGCCGCTCCTGTGCTTCAGCCTGCAAATGCTGACCGAGTCGGGGGCGCCGGCGCTGCGGCGGGCGCGGCTGCTGGCCGACCGGCTGGCGGCGCGCAAGGACTGGCCCGCCGACCTGACCGCCTGCCGCGCGCTGCCCGAAGTCAAGGCGCTGCGCGAGGCCATCCACCGCGACGCCACGCCGGCGCTGGCGCTGCTGAGCCACGGGCAGCCGCAAGTCCAGGTGGCGGCGCTGGCGGCGCTGGAGTTCCGCAAGGACTGGCGGCCGCGCCAGGCCGAGGTCGTGCTGCTGACCGCCCAGCGGGCGCGCGAGCCGGCCGTCCGCTGCGCCGCCGTCGCTGCCCTCGGCAACGTCGACGACCAGGTTCTGATCGAGGCCGTGGCCGAGTTCCTGCGCGACCCGTCGTGGGAAGTGCGCCGCGCCGCCGCCGAGGCGACCCTGTGGGACAGCGAACACCGCTGGGCCTGGTTGCGCCACGCCGTGCGCCGCAGCCTCGGCGACCCGACCTGCGCCGAAGACGGGGCGCTGCGCCACGAGGGGCAGGTCCTCACGGCCGAGGCGGTCGCCGACCTGACGGCGTGGTCGGCCCAGAAAGGGCTGGTGGGCCAGCGCGCGGCGCTGACGCTGGCGACGCACTACGCGCGTGCCCTGAGCGAGTCGCCCTCGCCGAGCCTGGTGCAGGAGATGCGCCGCCAACTCGCCGACCGGCACGCGCCGGCGGCGCTGCGCATCGAACTGGGCCGCCTGTTGCAGGGCGGCCAGGCTTGGCTCGACCGCCCGCTGCTGGAAGGGTTGCTGGAGGCGACCAACCCGGCGCCACTGCGCCTGCTCGCCGCCGAGTCGCTACTGGAGGCCGAGCCGGGGAACCGCGACGCCGTGGCCGTGCTGCAGCACCTGGCGCGCCTGCCCAACCGCGAGATCGCCCTGGCGACGGCCGACGTCGTGCAGCGCCGCCTCGGCGTCGACCTCGGGTTGGCGCTCGGCGAGGCGCCGCCGCCGACCTACAGCCGCCAGGCCGCCGAGGTGACACGCCGCATCATGGTGTGGGCCGCGGCTGCCCAGGCCGAGCGCCGCCCGAAGGGCAACTCCGGCGTCCGCGAGCGCCAGCCCGCGCCGTGACCTCCCATCCGACGCCGCGCGATATACTGACCGAGCCATTGACGACTCGGACGCCCGAAGGTATCGCGTCATGCCCCACGACGGTTCGTCGCGCTCACGCCGCCGGGTTCTCGTCGCCCTCGCCGGCCTGCTCGTCGTCGTCGGGGGGGCGGCCGCCTTCTGGTGGCGGTCCTCCGCCTCGTCGGGCGTCGCGTCCCGTGAGGACACCGAGTTCGTCGAGCCGGAGGTTCTTTCTCCGGGCTACGTCGGGTCGCAAGCCTGCGCGGCGTGTCACGCCGAGCGCGTGGCCGAGTTCCGCCAGACCAATCATTTCCGGGCCTGCCGCGTGCCGCGCGCCGACGAGATGCCCGCCGGCTTCGCTGCGGGCAAGGGGACGCACGCCACGCGCGACCCGGCCCTGCGCTTCGAGATGACCCGCGCCGGCGACGACTTCCTACACACGGCGATACACACGACGCCAAAAGGGGAAGATCGGAAGTCTTCGCGCATCGACCTGGTCTACGGCGCCGGCGCCCTCGACGAGGTCTTCTTCTCCTGGCGCGGCGACCGGCTCTACGAGCTGCCCATCGTCTGGCTGCACCCCCTGAAGCGCTGGGGAAATTCCTCCCATTATCGCTACGGTACGGGCGACTTCTCGCGCGACGCGACGCCGCGCTGCCTGGAGTGCCACAACACCTGGATGCGCCACGTCGCCGGCACCCCTAACGAGTACAAGCGCGACGACCTTATTCTCGGCGTCACTTGCGAGCGCTGCCACGGGCCGGGCCGCGAGCACGTCGCCTTTCACGAGGCGCACCCCGAGGCCGAATCCGGCCACGCCGTGGTACATCCGGGCCGTCTGCCGCGCGAGCGCCGGCTGGAGATCTGCACCCAGTGCCACGGCAACTCCACCAAGCCGCGCGGCGCCGCGTTCGGCTACCGGCCGGGCGAGCCGCTGGAGGCCTTTTTCCGGACCGCCGTCAGCAAGCACCCCGAGAACGATCACGTCGCCAATCAGGTGAAGTATCTGCGTCAAAGCAAGTGCTTCCAGAAGAGCGACACGCTGACGTGTACGACCTGTCACGACCCGCACCGGCCGCACGGGCCGACCGATACCGCCGCGGTGCGGCAGGCGTGTCAGGAGTGCCACAAGCCCGCCGACTGTCGCGAACGGGACCGCCTGCCGGCCGCGGTGCGCGACAACTGCGTCGGCTGTCACATGCCGCCGCGCGTCTGGATGAACGTCCATTTCCACACCGAGGACGACGAATACGTTCCGCCCATCCGGCGCTCGCTGCACCGGATCGCCGTCTACCCCGAGGCGCGGCAAGAAGTGCTGTTGGCGTGGCACCGCAAGCAAGCGGACGCCGCCAGCAAGCAGGAAGCGGCGCGGCTGACGGCGGCGCTGGTCGAACACTGGCTGGCCGAGGCCGAGACGTATCGCCGCGACTATCGTTTCCTGGCCGCGATCGGCGCCGTCCGCGAGGCCCTGAGCTTCGACCCCGCGCCGGCGGTCCGCGCGAAGTTGAAGGAGGCCGTCGCGGTCCAGGGCAAGCTCGACGCCGACCTGGTCGAGGCGCTCCATCAGTTCGACGAACGCCGCTTCCCGGAAGCGACCGAGACGTTCAACGCGATCCTGGCGACGAAGCCGGACATGGCCCTGGCGCACGGCAAGCTGGGAACCCTCTACGCGCTGGCCGGGCGGCGCGACCTGGCCGTCCGCCACTTGCGCGAGGTCGCCCGGCACGACCCCGACGATTCCTACGGCCTGATGATGCTCGGCTGGATGGCGTACCTGGAGGGCCGGGCGGCGGACGCGGTCGAGGACTACCGCCGCGCCGACGAGATCGAGCCCCGCAACGCCAAGACGCACTACCATTGGGGCCTGGCGCTCGCGCAGCTCGGCCGCTGGGAGGAGGCCAGCGAACACTTCCGGCAAGTGCTGGCCATCGACCCGAAGCACGCCGGCGGCTCACAGGGCTTGGGCCACGCGCTGCGTCAGCAAGGCAAGACGGCGGAGGCGCTGCGCTACGCCCGCCACGCCGCCCGCTTGACCGACTTTCGGAATCCGGATATTCTCCTGACCCTCGCCGACGTCTACGCCGACGCCGGCCGCCCCGCCGACGCGGAAGAGACGGCGGCCAAGGCGCTCGACGCGGCCCAGGCGAGCGACCCCAAATTGGTGCCGCAAATCCGCGAGCGCGTGGAGGAAATCCGCGCGCGGGCCAAGAAACCGCCGAAGTGAAGGGGGCGCATTCCTCCCCTCTCCCCTTTGGGGAGAGGGGCCGGGGGTGAGGGGTTGAGCCTCCCGTGACTTGGGGGGCCCCCCCCCCCCCCCCCCCCCCACCCCCCCGGACGGGGGGGGGCAGGGGGGC
>JBBROG010000316.1:0-8699 GCA_038229635.1 Gemmatales bacterium | reverse complement strand
TCGTTCGACAACCTGAGGAAAGGCGACGATGCCGGCCATGGCCCAACCTCCACAAAGGTGCAAGGCGATCAACCGACCCCGCCAGTGTACAAACGTAACCGCAATCGACCAGAGAAGCTGCTACTTTGCAAAAGCCCAGTTATACCGCATACGTCGATGTGCCTATCACTCCGTGAACGATTCCCGAGCCCGGCCCGAAGAATGCGACGCCCAGGCGGCGTCAACCCGCTGGTCTTGCCTTTCCCGGCGGGCTGACGCCGCGCCGCTCAAAGTAGCTTTCTCCGGTCGGGGTCAAATACTTCGGGCGGGTTCCGTTTGTGTCAGTTCAGCAGTCATTCTCAGGTCTGCCGCGTATGACGCCAGTTCTTGGCACTGTCGTACGATCGCCGTGATTCTCTCGGACCGAGGAGGCAAAAATGTCCAGGCGCCGCGGACTCACTCTGATCGAGTTACTCGTCGTGATCGGGATCACCGCCGTCCTGCTCGGACTTCTGCTCTCCGGGATTCAGCAAGTGCGGTCGGCGGCCATGCGGTTGGAGAGTCAGAACAACCTTCGCCAACTGGCCCTCGCCTTCCAGAACTTCGCCTCCGCCCGCGACGGGCGGCTGCCCGGCTTCACGACGGTGGTCGGCGAAGTGCCGGACTCGGGCCAGCCGCCAGAGCCCTTCGTCGCCCTCTTCCCCTACCTCGGAATCCCTTACCCCGAAGAGGATTTCCCTAACATCAAGACGTTCGTCAGCCCCGCGGATCCGACGATTTCGCTGTCGCATGTGACCTTGATTCATCGCGACAGGACGGTCACTCAAGAGCCGCCGATGCAGCCGACAAGCTATGCCTACAACATGGTCGCGCTGGAGGGGTCGATTCGCCTGCCGGCGTCCTTCCCGGACGGGACCAGCAATACCATCGTCCTTGCGGAGCGGTACTACCTGTGCGGGCTACAGAGAAGATCGCGATTTAATTACTCCGCGTATCACCCGGCGTCGGGTCCCCCGAATCACAGGAATTATTCCGGCGAGCGGCGGAATTCGTTCGCGGACCGCGGCTGGGACGACGTGCTGCCGGTGACGAGCGGCAACCCGCCCGTGACGAGGGCTTCGGACCCCGGACGCACGTTCCAAGTGCGTCCCCGGCCAGAGGAGGCAGACGGCCGTCTCCTCCAGACGCCGCACGCGGGCGGCTTGCCCGTCGCCTTCTTCGACGGCAGTGTCCGCCTCATTGGACCGTCGGTGTCGGAGCGGGTGTTCTGGGCGGCCGTCACGCCGGCGGGCGGGGAAATCGGCGGGGGGGATTGGTAAGAGCAAGCACCGGGGCACGGTGATGTGGGGGATGGAGACAAAGGATGTCCAGGCGTCGCGGACTCACTCTAGTGGAGTTGCTTGTTGTCATCGCGATCATCGCCGTGCTACTCGGACTCCTCATGGCGGGGATTCAACAGGTGCGGTCGGCGGCCATCCGGCTGGAAAGCCAGAACAACCTCCGCCAACTCGCCCTCGCCTACCAGAACTACGCTTCCGACCACGAAGGGCGGCTGCCCGGTCTCACGCGGGCCGTCGGCGAGCCGCCCGACGCGGACCGGCAACCCTTCTTAGTCCTCCTCCCGTACCTTGAAATTCGCCTGCCCGAGTGGCACGTGGGAATGGAGACGAGCGAGGAATTCCCGACCATCAAGACGTTTGTCAGCCCCGCGGACCCGAGCATCGCCTTGGTTTCCGTGACCGTGACCCACATCGACGGGCGAATTACCACCGAGCCGGCGATGCAGCCGTCAAGTTACTCTTATAACATGGTTGCGTCCGAAGGGGCTCCCCGTCTGCCCGCGTCCTTCCCCGACGGGACGAGCAATACCCTCGCTCTGGCGGAGCGGTATTATTACTGCGGACTCCAAGTTGCGCGGTTCTCGTACATCGACATACGATCCGCATCACCGTTATTGGGTCACATGAATTATTCCGGCGAGCGGAGAAACTCGTTCGCGGACCGCGGCTGGGACGACGTGCTTCCGGTGACGAACGGCGGCAATCCGCCCGTGAGCGTCGCGTCCGTCCGCGGCAAGACCTTCCAGGTGCGTCCCCGGCCCGACGAGGCGGACGGCCGTCTCCTCCAGACGCCGCACGCGGGCGGACTGCCCGTCGCCTTCTTCGACGGCAGCGTCCGCATCATTGGACCGTCGGTGTCGGAGCGGGTGTTCTGGGCGGCCGTCACCCCGGCGGGCGGAGAAATCGGCGGGGGGGATTGGTAAGAAGCCGCCGGGGGGCGCTGTACGACTCACGGGGCGAGTCATCGCAACCGATTGTGTTCCCGGTTGTACAGCGTGATCCCCTCGCGGACGATGGCCATCGCCTCTTCCGGCCCGAGCGGTTCGTCCACCTCGACAAGTTTCCCTTCGAGCGTCTTGTAGTCCATGAAGAAGCGCTGCAGCTCCTTCAGCCGGTGCGACGCCAGTTCCTTGATGCTGCGGAAACTCTCGTAAGACGGGTCGTCGACGTGGACGGCGATGATCTTGTCGTCCTGCCCCTTGTCGTCGCGCATGCGCATGACGCCGATGGCCCGCGCCCGCAGCAGCACGCCCGCCGCCACCTCCTCGCCGAACACCAACACGTCGAGCGGGTCCTCGTCGGGGCAGTAGGTGCGCGGGATGAAGCCGTAGTTCGCCGGGTAGTGGACCGAACTGTACAGCACGCGGTCGACGCGCAGCAGACCGGTCCGCTTGTCCAGTTCGTACTTGACCTTCGACCCCATCGGGATCTCGATGTAGACGGGGAACCAGGGGACGATGTCGTCCGGCAGGCGGACGTCGTGCCACGGGTGAGCGGGCATCAAAGACTCTCCAGTTCCGGGCTGAGCGTCTTTGGCAGGATACGTCGCGGGACAGGGGAAGGCAACGAACGGGGGAGGTGGGAGAGGCAGGGCACGGCCGGGGGTAAGAGGGAAAAGGGATGGGCGAAGGGCGATCCCTTCCGCACTCTTGCCCCCGGTCTGACTGCCCCCGGCGCGACGGACGACCTCTTCGCGTTCCGCAGGGGCGGGCACGTCAGGCGGCTTGGGCGAAGCCGCCTGACGTACAAACACCCTGGGCGAGGCAGGGGTGCGAACCGGGACGGGAGCCCCGGTTACTTGGTCGAGGAAAAGCCGCCGCCGAGGGCGACAGGGGAGCGGATGCGGAAGTCTCGCGGGGCGAGGGTTGCGTGGGCGAGGGGCGGGCGAGGGCGACCACGGGCGTGTGGTTCAGGCGACTCCCCGGCAACCTCGGGCGACCAGTCTCAGTGATCGGCGGCGGCTGTCTCGTCTGTAGAGCAAGAACGGTGCCACGGCCGAGAAGAATTGTTCGGTATTGCCGCAAGTCTTTTCAAGAAAGGAGCTTAGATAAATAGGGCGGACGCCGTAACTCGAAACGATCCTGGAGAGGAGTGTCGGGGAATCCGGCAGTCTGTTGAATTCTCCGACAGTGAGACCAGCGAGTTGTACGGCCTCCCGGGAGCGTTCGCGAAACGGCACGTCGTCAGTTCCAGCGCGCCACCTCGCCGCGCGCCTCGTCGAGCATCTTACGCACCGTCGCCGCGTCGTCGGCCTCCGGCGCCGCGCCGAGGTACGCCGCGAGCGGGTCGATGGCCCGGCCCGGTTGTCCGGCCCGCAGCAGCGACACGCCGAGGTCGCGCTGCTGCAAGGCGTCTCCCGGAACGAGCCGGCGCAATCGCTCGATGACACGCGCCGCCCGGACGAAATCGCCCTCGCGCAGGTACGACCCCTTCAGGTTCGTCAGCATTCGCAGCAGGAAGGCGGCCGGCGACACCGGCGCCAGGGCGTCCGGCGTCGCCCGGAACGGCTCGCCCGTCACCTGCTCGACCAGCACCTCGCACTGCTCGGGCGTCAGTCGCCGGCCGCCGTGGAACGGGTCGAACAGAGCCTCCTCGCCGCCGGCGATGACCTTGACGACGAAGTGGCCGGGCAGCCCGACCCCGACGACGTCGAGCCCGGCCCGCGTCCCGACGGCGACGGCCGCAAGACTCAGGGTAATCGGCAGCCCCGTGCGCCGGTCGAGCACCTCGTTGAGGTAGCTGTTGCGCGGGTCGTAATACTCGCGGACGTTCCCCCGGAACCCCATGTCGTGGAAGAGGTAGCGACACAGCCCGTGGACGCGCTCCCCGAGGGGGCCGCGGACGTAGGCGCGGGCCTCGTGCCCCATGCCGGCCAGTTCGCTCAGATAGGCTTCGACGTCGAGGGCGGGGTACTCGTCGCGGGCCAGGCACAGAGCGGCCTCCGCCAGGTCCAGCGGCGCCCGGGGGTCTCGGGCCAGGAGGTCGAGAGCGTGGTCGATGTTCATGACCTCATTCTAGCCCGCCGGGCGACGGCGGCGGGACTGTTCCTCCCGCGCGGGCGGAAGTAGAATACGCTTGGTCGGCGTGACTCGAAGAAAGGACTGACGCGCATGTCCCTGTCCTCCGGCCCTCCGCTCGACCTCGCCGCCCACGGGCTCCTCAACACCGGCACGGTCCACGCCCGCCTGGCGGCGCCGCGCCTCGTCGAACTCGCCCTCGCCCGCGGCGAAGGCGCCCTCACCGACACGGGCGCGCTCGTCGTCTCGACCGGCAAGCGCACGGGCCGGTCGCCGAAGGACCGCTACCTCGTCGCCACGCCCGCCGTGAAGGACGAGGTCGCCTGGGGGGCGGTCAATCAGCCGATCGAGCCGGCCGTCGCCGCGCGGCTGCACGACCAGGTCCGCGCCTACCTGCAAGGCCGCGACCTGTTCGTCTGCGACGCCTGGGCCTGCGCCGACCCGCGCCACCGCCTCGGCGTCCGCGTCGTCGCCGACCTCGCCTGGCACGCCCTTTTCTCCCGCTGCCTGCTGCGCCCGCTCGCCCCCGCCGAGGAGGCCGGCTTCGTCCCCCGGCTCACCGTCCTCGCCGCCGCCGGGCTGCGCGCCGACCCGGCCCGCGACGGCACCCGCGGCGGCGTCTTCGTCGTCCTCGACCTCGAGCGCCTCGTCGTCCTCGTCGGCGGCACGGAGTACGCCGGCGAAATCAAGAAAGCCGTCTTCTCCGTCCTCAATTATCTCCTGCCGCGGCAGAGCGTCTTCCCGATGCACTGCGCCGCCAACGTCGGCGCCGCGGGCGACACGGCCCTGTTCTTCGGCCTGTCGGGCACCGGCAAGACGACGCTGTCGGCCGACCCGGGGCGGCGGCTGATCGGCGACGACGAGCACGGCTGGTCCGACGAGGGCGTCTTCAACATCGAGGGCGGCTGCTACGCCAAGACGATCCGGCTGTCGCCCGAGGGCGAGCCGCAGATTTACGGCGCCGTCCGCTTCGGCAGCGTGCTGGAGAACGTCGCCTTCGACCCGGCGACGCGCCGCCCCGACTACGACGACGACGGCCTGACCGAGAACACGCGCGCCGCCTACCCGATCGACTTCATCGCCGACGCCGAGCCGTCGGGCCGCGGCGGGCACCCGGCGAACGTCGTCTTCCTGACCTGCGACGCCTTCGGCGTGATGCCGCCCCTGGCGCGGCTGACGCCGGAGCAGGCGCTGTACCATTTCCTCTCCGGCTACACGGCGAAGGTGGCGGGGACGGAGGCGGGCGTGACCGAGCCGGAGGCGACGTTCAGCACCTGCTTCGCGGCGCCGTTCCTGCCGCTGCCGCCGTCGCGCTACGCCGCCCTGTTGGAGGAGAAATTGCGCCGACACGGGTCGCGGGTGTGGCTGGTGAACACCGGCTGGACCGGCGGGCCTTACGGCAAGGGGAGCCGCGTCCGCCTCGGCGACACGCGGACGATGGTGCGGGCGGCGCTGGCCGGGGAGCTGGACAACGTGCCGTTCGACGCGGACCCGGTTTTCCGCGTCCAGGTGCCGCGGGCCTGCCTCGGCGTGTCGGCGGAAGTGCTGCGGCCGCGCGCCACCTGGCCCGACCCCGCCGCTTACGACCGCGCCGCCCTGGCGCTGGCGGGGCTGTTCCGCAAGAATTTCGAGAAGTACTCGGGCCACGTCGCCGAGGGCGTCACGCGGGCCGGCCCCGCCCTCGGCTGATTGTCCCCCGCGGAAGGAACGACCGATGCGCGCGTCCCCGATGCTGTTGCCTGCTTGCGCCGCCTTACTACTCCTCGCGCCGGCGCTGGCGGCGCAGGAAGCCGCTCTCGCGAAGCTCGGCGCGATCGTCACGCACGACGACGCCCTGCCCGGCAAGCCGGTCGTGGCGGTTTCGCTCGCCTGGAGGCCCGTCACCGACGACGACCTGAAAGCGCTGGAGGGGCTGACCGCCCTACGGGCTCTCGACCTCAGCACCACGCGCGTCACCGGCAAAGGACTCGCTCGCCTGAAGGGGCTGACCGCCCTCACCGCGCTGCGCCTCGGCGGCACGCGCGTCGATGACGCCGGGCTGTCACACCTCGAAGGTCTGTCCGCCCTGGAGACGCTCGACCTCGGCGCCACAGCCGTGACCGACGCCGGCCTGGCCCGCCTCGCCGGGCTGAAGAAGCTGCGCTCGCTCAACCTCGGCGCCCCGAACGTGACGGGCTCCGGCCTGGCCCACCTGCGCGGCATGAAGGGGCTGGAAACGCTCGCGCTGGGCGGCAGCCGCGTCGGGGACGACGCTCTCGCCCCGCTCGCGGAGTTGACCTCATTACGCTCCCTGAGCCTGGCGACCCTGTCGCTCAAGGGCTCGGGACTGCGCCATCTCAAAGACTTGAGCGACCTCCGCCGTCTCGACCTGAGTTGGAACGACGTCGGCGACGACGGGCTGGCGCACCTGCAAGGGTTGAAGCGGCTGGAGTGGCTCAACCTCGACCTGACGCCGGTCACCGACGCCGGCCTGGCGCACCTCGGCGGTATGACGGAGCTTCAGCATCTCAACCTGTCGCACACGGGCGTGACCGGCGCCGGCTTCGCCCGCCTCAAGGCGCTGGGGAAGTTGACGTCGCTGCTGCTCTACGACAGCAAAGTCAGCGACGAGGGCTTGCGCTCCGTCGGCGTCCTGAGCGGGCTGGAGACGCTCAACCTGCTGTCGACGCGCGTCGGCGACTCCGGATTGGCTCACCTGAAAGGGCTGACGAAGTTGCACACGCTGGAACTGCGGGCGACGCGCGTCGGCGACGCGGGCCTGGCCCACCTGGGAGAGTTGCCGGCGCTGCGCCAGCTCAACCTCGCCTTCACGCGCGTCGCCGGGCCGGGCCTGGCGGGGCTGAAGGGCCTGAAGGAACTGCGCGTCCTCGACCTGAGTCACAACACGCTCGACGAGGAGGCGCTGGGCGTTTTGAAAGACTTGAAAGGTCTGCGGACGCTGATCCTGGAGCGGGCGCGGCTGACCGACGGCGCCCTGGCCTACGTCGGCCGCTGTACCGGGCTGGAGTCGTTGAACGTCAGCGCCAACAAGGTGACGGACCGGGGCCTGGCCCACCTGCGCGGCTTGACGGAGTTGCGCACGCTGACCGTCGGCGACACGGAGGCCACCGACGACGGCCTGGAGGAGTTGCGCAAGGCCCTGCCGAAGGCGAACGTCGTGCGCGGGCCGTGAGCCGCTTCAGCGCGCGCGGCCCGGTTTCCGCTTTCGGGGAGACGGCTTGGCTTCGGCCGCCTCCGGCACCTGGGCGAAGAGGTCGCGCAGCGGCAGCCGGAAGCCGGGGACGACGTCGCCCCCGTCGAGGGCGCCGTCCTCGCCGACGTCGCGAGACACGTCGGGCGCGGTGTGGATCCTCGCCGTGCGCCGGGCGAAGTGGACGACCCAGACGAGAAGAGTCCCCCCGAGGAAGTATTCCTTGAGTTTGCGAAGGATCTCCTTCCTCGTGTTCCCTCGGCTGACGACCTCGACGGCCAGGTCGGGCGACAGGGCCGTGACGGCGTCCGTTGGGATCTTCCGCTGGGGGAACTGGCGCCAAGAATAATAAGATACGTCAGGGATGCGAATAAGGGCCGGCATCACGCGCGCCATGCCGTCCGCCGGGTAGACGAGTCCGAGGTCGTGGCGTTTCACGAACGTCCGCAACTCGCCGAAGATTTCGCCGCCGACGAACGACTCGGGCGCGCCCATGACCTTCTCCACGAGGGTGCCGTCGACGAGTTCGCACAACCGGCCTTCGCGCTCTTCAATCGCGATCACGTCACGCTCCGTCGCCGTGCCTGGCGTGGGCTTCAGACGGACTCGAGAGGCTGGGATGTCGCCCAGTTGCTTCAGCAAGTCGCCCAGGTAAGTGATTTCGGGCGCGAGGACGGTGGCCATCCGCGACTCCTTTCGAGAAACGTGTGGGTGCGTATTGTGGCCCGGCCGGTTTCCGGCGGCAAGATCAGTTACGCCGCGGCCCACACCTGGGCCAGTTCGACGAGGACGCGCACCGCCGTCTCCGTCTCCTCCAGGCAGGTCGACGAACGCGAAAAACCCCGGCTGCCTTAGTTCGACTGATGCCGATTTGCAGCGGTCACGGCGCGGGTGCTAACGCGGTGAGCAGCAGTTCCCACGGGTCGGGCGGGAGTTTCGCGACACCGGCCTGAGGATCGGCCTGTGCGAAAACGCTTTCGGCCCCAACCCACCGCCGGACGGCGGTCAGGGCATCGGAGAATGTCACGCCGGCCTTGCCCGGCCACGCGACCGCCCCGGTACGCCGGGCCTGCGGGGCGGTCGGTTGCGTGAACGTCGTGGTGAGCGCGGCGAGCAGCGGCCCGGCTTGGGGCGGTAGAATCATCGGAGGCCGTCCTGGGGCGTGTAGGGTGG
>JBBROG010000315.1:0-8755 GCA_038229635.1 Gemmatales bacterium | reverse complement strand
CGCGAAGCCGCGAGCGGCACCAGGAGGTTTTCCCCCGTGACCCGACGCCGAAGGAACGGTTCGCCCCTCGCCCTGGACGACGACCCGCTCTGGTACAAGGACGCCGTCATCTACGAGCTGCACGTCCGCGCCTTCCGCGACGGCAACGCCGACGGCGTCGGCGACTTCAAGGGCCTCGGCGAGAAGCTCGACTACTTGCAGGACCTCGGCGTCACCGCGCTGTGGCTGCTCCCCTTCTACCCGTCGCCCTTGCGCGACGACGGCTACGACACCGCCGACTACAACGGCGTCCACCCCGCCTACGGCAACCTCGCCGACTTCCGGCTCTTCCTGGGCGAGGCGCACCGCCGCGGCCTGCGCGTCATCACCGAGCTGGTCGTCAACCACACGTCCGACCAGCACCCCTGGTTCCAGGCCGCCCGCCGCGCCCCCGCCGGCGACCCGTGCCGCGACTTCTACGTCTGGAGCGACACGCCGGACAAGTACCGCGAGGCGCGCGTCATCTTCAAGGACTACGAACAGTCCAATTGGTCCTGGGATCCCGTCGCCCGCGCCTACTACTGGCACCGCTTTTTTTCCCACCAGCCGGACCTCAATTACGACAATCCGGCCGTCCACGACGCCGTCCTCGCCGCCCTCGACTTCTGGCTCGGCATGGGCATCGATGGCCTGCGCCTCGACGCCATTCCCTACCTTTACGAGCGCGAAGGGACGAGTTGCGAGAACTTGCCGGAGACGCACGCCTTCCTCAAGAAGCTGCGCCGCCACGTCGACGACAAGTTCCCCGCCCGAATGCTGCTCGCCGAGGCCAACCAGTGGCCGGAGGACTCGGTCGCCTACTTCGGCGACGGCGACGAGTGCCACACGGCGTTCCACTTCCCGGTGATGCCGCGCCTGTTCATGGCCCTGCGCATGGAGGACCGCCTGCCGGTCCTCGACATCTTGCAGCAGACGCCGCCGATCCCCGAGACGTGTCAGTGGGCGATGTTCCTGCGCAATCACGACGAATTGACGCTCGAAATGGTCACGGACGAGGACCGCGACTACATGTACCGCGTCTACGCCCAGGACCCGCAGGCGCGCATCAACCTCGGCATCCGCCGCCGCCTCGCCCCGCTCCTGGAGAACCACCGCGGCAAGATCGAGTTGATGAACGCCCTGCTGTTCTCGCTGCCGGGGACGCCGGTCCTCTACTACGGCGACGAGATCGGCATGGGCGACAATATCTACCTCGGCGACCGCAACGGGGTGAGAACGCCGATGCAGTGGAGCCCCGACCGCAACGCCGGCTTCTCCGCCGCCAACCCGCAGAAGCTCTACTTCCCCGTCATTATCGACCCCGCTTATCACTATGAGGCGGTCAACGTCGAGGCGCAGCAGAACAACCCGCACTCGCTCTTGTGGTGGATGAAGCGGATGATCGCGCTGCGCCGGCGGCACCGCGCCTTCGGCCGCGGCAGCCTGCGCTTCCTCGACCCGGACAACCACCGCGTCCTCGCCTTCGTGCGCGAGCACGAGGACGAGCGCCTCCTCGTCGTCGCCAACCTGTCGCGCTTCGCCCAGCCGGTGGGACTGGACCTGACGGGGTACGAGGGGCTGGCGCTGGTGGAGATGCTGGGGCGGACGCCGTTCGGCGTCGTCGACGGCCTGCCGGTCCGGCTGACACTTGGACCGCACGCCTTCTACTGGTTCAGCCTGGAGCCGAGCCGCGCCGGGGCGGCGCCGGCGGAGGAGGACGGGACGCCCCTGGACGTCGAGGGCGACTGGCAGAACGTCTTCCACGGCCGGGCGCGCGAGGCACTGGCGGAGGTGCTGGCGGGCTACCTGCCGTCCTGCCCGTGGTTCCGCGGCCGGGGGCGCGAGATCGAAACGGTGACGGTGGTCGGCACGCTGCCGGTGCCGCTGCCCGAAGCGGCGGCTCACTTCGTCGGGGTGCGTGTGCAGTACACCGAGGGCGACCCGGAAGTGTACGTCCTGCCGCTGCGCTTCGGCCCGGCGCCCGGCGGCGGCGCGTCGGACCACGCCGTCGTCGGCCGGCTGAATGTGCGGCCGCGCGGCGCGAAGGACGGCGCGGTCGAAGAGGGCGTCCTGTACGATCCGCTCGGCGAGCGCGACTTCTCGCTGCTGCTGCTGCGCACCGTCGCCTCGGGCGCGCGCCTGCCGGGGGTGACGGGGGATCTGGTCGGCAGGCCGGCGGCGTCGTTCGCGGGCCTCGGCGAGGTCGTTGCGTCCGACCCGACGCCGTCGCTTCTCCGCGCGGAGCAGAGCAACAGTTCGGTGGTCTTCGGCGACCGGCTGCTGTTGAAAGTGTTTCGGCGTATCGAGGAGGGGATAAATCCCGAACTGGAGGTCGGTCTGTTCTTGCAGGAGCGGACGTCGTTCCGCCACGCGGCGCCGGTGGCCGGCGCCCTGGAGTTCCGCCGGCCCAGCGGCGCGACGATCGTCCTGGCGGTGCTGCACGGCCAGGTGCCGCACCAGGGCGACGCCTGGGGCCACACGCGCGACGCGCTCGGCCTGTACTTCGAGCGCGCTCTGACGTCGCCGACCCCGGCCGCCGAATTGCCGCTGCCGCGCCGCCCGCTCCTCGATCTGGCCGCCGAGGAAGTGCCGCCCTTGGCCCAGGAGTTGATCGGGGCCTACCTGGGCTCGGCGCAACTCCTCGCCCGGCGCACGGCGGAGCTGCACCTGGCCCTGGCGTCGGTGGCGGACGACCCCGACTTCGCGCCGGAGCCGTTCACGGCGATGTTCCAGCGCTCGCTCTACCAGTCGTGCCGCAGCCAGACGCGGCAGGCGCTGGAGCTGCTGCGCGGGCGCCTGAAAGAACTGCCGCCGGACGTGCGCGCCCTGGGGCAGAAAGTGCTTGCCCTGGAGGGGGCCGCGCTGGAGAAGGCGAAGGAGGTCCTCGGCTCGCGGATCGCCGCCCAGCGGACGCGCTTCCACGGCGACTACCACCTGGGGCAGCTGCTGTACACGGGCCGCGACTTCGTCGTCATCGACTTCGAGGGCGAGTCGACGCGGCCGCTGACGGACCGCCGCCGCAAGCGCTCGCCGTTGCGGGACGTCGCCAGTATGTTACGCTCGTTCGACTACGTCACGCAGAGCGCCCTCGCCGACGGCGGCCTGCGCCCGGAAGACGCGGCGCGGTTGAGGCCGTGGGCGCGGCTGTGGCACCTGTGGGTGTCGGCGGCGTTCGTGCGGAGCTACCTGGAGGCGGCCGGGCCGGCGGTGTTCCTGCCCCGCGACCGGGCCGACGTCGGGCTCCTGCTCGACTTCTACCTCCTCAAGCGGTGCGTCAACGAGCTGCGCTACGAGCTGACCGTGCGGCCGGAGCGGGCGAAAGTGCCCCTGCGCGGCCTGCGCCAACTCCTGCAAACGGAGGACTGACGATCATGGCGGACCTCGACCCCCGTCTCCAGGAGCTGGCCCGGCTGCACGGCGTCCAGACGACGTACTGGGACGTGAAAGGCAAACTCGTCACCGCGACGGCCGACGGGTTGCTGCGCGCCCTGCAAGCGCTGGGCGCCCCGGCCGCGCGGCTCGAGGACGTCGACGAGGCGCTGCGTCAGCGGCGGCGCGAGCTGTGGACGCGCGCCGTCGAGCCGGTGCTGGTCGCCTGGGACGGGAATCCTCCGGAGGTGATCCTGCGCCTGCCGGCGCGCGACGTCGCCCGGCCGCGCCACTTCACGCTCGCCGTCGAGAACGGGCCGACTTACGCCTGGCCGATGAAGCTGAGCGACCTGCCGCAGGTCGACGAGGCCGACGTCGACGGCGTTCGCTACAGCGCCCGGCGTTTGAATCTCATCGGCCCGTACCCGCTCGGCTACCACGCGCTCACCGTCGAGGGCGACGGCAGCGCCTGGAACAGCGTGCTGATCGCGGCGCCGACGCGGCCGGCGCAGCCGAAGGGGGCGCGGCACGGCAAGACCTGGGGCGTTTTCTGCCCGCTCTACGCCCTGCATAGTAAAAAGAGTTGGGGCGCCGGCGATTTCGGCGATCTCGAAGACCTTGTGACGTGGGTGCAGGGCCAGGGCGGCGGCCTGGCGGCGACGCTCCCCCTGCTCGCCGCCTTCCTCGACGAGCCGTTCGAGCCGTCGCCGTATTCGCCGGCGAGCCGCCTCTTCTGGAACGAGTTCTACATCGACGTGGAGCGCGTGCCGGAGTTGCAGCGGTCGCAAAAGGCGAAAGAACTGCTCGGCTCGAAGGAGTTCCGCGACGGCATCGCCGCCTGCCGCGCGAAGCCGCTGGTCGATTACAAATCGCAGATGGCGCTGAAGCGGCGCGTCCTGGAGGAGTGCGCCCGCGCGGTCCGCGACGACGAGGAGCGCTTGCGGGCGCTGATGGCGTACCAGGCGGCGAACCCGCGCCTGGCGGACTACGCGGCCTTCCGGGCGGTGTGCGACAAGCGCAAGGCGGCGTGGCAGACGTGGCCGGCGCCGCTGCGCGACGGGAAGATCAGCGAGGGCGACTACGACGCCGAGGCGCTGCGCTACCATTCTTACGTCCAGTGGCTGGCCGACGAGCAACTCCAAGCGTTGGCGGCGAAGACGCGGTCGAAGGGGCCGGGGCTGTACCTCGACCTGCCGCTCGGCGTCAATTCGAGCGGCTACGACGTGTGGCGCGAGCGTGCGGCGTTCGCGGCCGACGTCGCCGCCGGGGCGCCGCCCGACCCGTTCTTCGCCAAGGGCCAGAACTGGGGCTTCCCGCCGCTGCACCCCGAGCGGTCCCGCGAAGGCGGTTACCCTTACGTCCGCGACTACCTGCGGCACCACCTGCGCCTGGCGGGCATCCTGCGTATCGACCACATGATGGGTCTGCATCGTCTCTACTGGATCCCGCACGGCATGGAGGCGAAGGACGGCGTCTACGTCGGCTACCGCGCCGAGGAGTTGTACGCGGTCTTCACGCTGGAGGCGCACCGCCACGGCTCGGTGCTGGTCGGCGAGGACCTGGGCACGGTGCCGGAGGAGGTGCCGCCGATGATGGCGCGGCACGACATCCACCGCATGTACGTCCTGCAATACCAGGCGCAGCCGCAAGCGGAGTCGCTGACGCCGGTCTTCGCCGGCGCGGTGGCGAGCATCAACACGCACGACATGCCGACGTTCGCCGCCTTCTGGGAGGGCGCGGACATCGACGACCGCGTCGACCTGGGCATCCTCGACGCGGCGACGGCGGCGGCGGAGCGCGTGCGCCGCGCGACGCTGTGCCGCGAGGTGGAGGCCACCTTGCGGCGGCACGGCTTCCTGAAGGACGCCTCGGACCGCATGGCGGTGCTGCGGGCGTGCCTGACGTTCCTGTCGACCGGGCCGGGCCGCGTGGCGCTGGCGAACCTGGAGGACTTCTGGCTGGAGCTAAACCCGCAGAACGTGCCGGGGACGTGGCACGAGCGGCCGAACTGGCAGCGGCGGGCGAAGCACTCCCTGGAGGAGGTCAAGGCGATGTCGGAGGTTTTGGAGGGGTTGCGGGCGATGGACCGCGTCGTGAAGCAGGGGGCGCTAAACCGGCCCGAAGCGGCAGCGCGGACACCGCCTTAGCGCTTGTTCGGGAGCAGCAGTTGCCTTCGGGCATTACAAAATGTGCATGATGTCGCCGTCCTTCACGAGGTACGTCTTCCCCTCCAGCCGGTAGACGCCGTGCGCCTTCGCCTCCTTCATCGAGCCGACGCGGCGGAAGTCCTCGTAGCCGACCACCTCCGCGCGCACGAAGCGGTTGGCGAGGTCGGTGTGGATCTCCGCCGCCCCGTCGACTGCCGTCCCCCCCCCGAGCATGTTCCACGAGCGACACTCGTCCTCGCCGACGGTGAAGAAGACGATTTGCCCCATCCCGTAATAGAGGTCGCGCAGCGTCTTGCCGGCCGAAAAGCCGCTCAGCCCCAAATCCTGCATGAACGCCTGCCGGTCCTCCTCCGACAACTCGGCCAGTTCGAGTTCCAGCTTCGCCGGCGCCGTGAGGGCGCCGAGCGCCAGCGCGAGCAGGTCGGCGGGCAGCGGTTGGCCGAGACTCGCATCGCCGACGTTGACGAGGACCACTTCGGGCTTGAGCGTCAGCAGCGCCAGGCTGCGGATCGACTTCTCCTCGTCTTCCTTCAGCCCGAGCGTGCCGGCGTACTGCCCGGCTTCCAGGGTGGCGATGATCCGCTTGAGCAGGTCCAGTTCGGCCTGGTCGATGTCCTTCTCCTTCGCGGGCCGCGGCTTCTTGAGTTGGTTGACCAGGCGGTCGGCGCGGTTGCTGACGATCTCCAGGTCGGCGAAGAGCAGTTCTTCGCGGAAGCGGCGCAGCTCGCCGGCGAGGTCGCCGCCGCCGAAGCCGTTCAGCACGATGACGAGGCCGTTGGCGTCGCGCAGGATGCCGAGGCGGCGCGGGTTGTCGCGCCGCTCCGCCGGGTCGAGGCCCGGCAGGTCGAGCAGAGTAATGCGGGCGTGCTTGGTGCTTTTCGGTTTGAAGTGCGCCGACAGCCAGTCGAGGCGCTCGTCGGGGACGTCGGCCTCGACGGCCTGCCCGCCGCGCTGCACGGCGGCCGGGTCGGGCTTCTTGCCCGTCAGCCACTGGAACACCGTGCTTTTGCCACAGCCCGAGAAGCCCGCGATGCCGACTTTCATGGTTCCGCGCCCGTTCCCCGCCGTCGAAGGCAATGCCGCCGCGCGGCCGGCGAGGGACCGGCCGCGCGGCGGCTCCAACTGTTCAGCATATTCGGTCCGGGCCGGCGCGACGAGGCGCCGCGCTTGCGTCTTGACCGCCGTCGCATTACGCTGGAATCATGACACCTACTCTCAGCGACGGCTGTTCCCGCGACGTAATGCAGGTGTGCCGCAACGGCCACGTCGTCACCGACCGGCTGCTCGCCAGCCCGGCCTCCGGCGCCAACCACTGCGGCCGCTGCGGCGCGGGGACGCTCGACCGCTGCGGCACCTGCGGCCGGGCGCTGGCCGGCGCCGTCAGCGTGGCGGGCCTCGTGCCGATTGGCCCGCCGGCGCCGCCGGCGTACTGCTCCGCTTGCGGGGCCGCGTTCCCGTGGACCCGGCGCCCGACCGCCTCCTCGGTCACGCCCCTGGCCACGCTCGAAACGCTGTTGCGCCGCCTGCCGCGCGCGGTCCGCCAGTTACGCACCCGCCACGCCGACCGACCGCCGTTCCGCGTCGAGGACGACCGCGACCTCGCCGACCTGCTGCGCGCCCTGCTGCCGCTGCACTTCGACGACGTCCGCCCGGAGAGTCGCACGCCGTCCTACGCCGAGGCCACCCGGACCGACTTTCTGATCGTGTCGCCGCACACCGGCCGCGCGATCGCGCTGACCGCCAAGCGGGCGGGGCCCGACCTGGGAGAGGCGGCGCTGGACGTCCAGTGGCGGGAGGACGTCGCCTACTACGAGGCTCGGCCCGACTGCCGCGTCCTGGTCGGCCTCGTCCTCGACCTGGAGAACCGGGTGCGCGACGCCGCCGCCCTGGAAACGGCGTGGTCGCGCTCCCCCGGCGACCTGGAGCTTCACGGCGTCGTCGCTTCGTGAAACCCCGCTTGCGGCTTCGCGATGTTGCGAAGCCGCAAGCGGCCTTTACTCCGCGAAGCCGAAGCGGCCGAACGGCGTCTTCAGCGCCGGCGGCCAGACGTCGACGCCGAAGACGAAGCCGGCGAAGTGGACCTCGACGCCGTCCTTCCATCCCGCCTTCAGCCCCAGCAGCGGACTCTCGACCTGTACCCCCGTGCCGGTCGTGGTCACGCCGGCGCCCACGCGCCCCAGGTAGTCCTGCCCCAGTCCGCGCGGGTCGATGTCGTGGCCGACGCCCGCCTCGCGAAAGACCCAGGCGATGTAGGTATTGCTGTTCGGCCCCGGCCAGGCGAAGTAGCGGTGTCGGTAGGGGTACTCGCTCGACTTATGGAGGGCGGCGAGGAGGGCGCGGGCCTCGTCGCCGCGCCACTCGCTGCGGCGCCAGCCGGGTCCGCCGCCGACGCCGGACTCGAGGCGCAGCAGGTCGCGGTGGACGTGGCCCCAGCTGGTGCCGCCCCGGTCGGGGAACTGCCACAATTCCCAGCGGTGCCAGCGGCCTTCGTCGGGGTCGAACGTGAGGAAGCTCTGGTGCGCGGCGACGACGCCCAGCGGCGCGGGCAGGGGAGCCGCCTGGAGCAGCACGACCGCCTCGTCCGGCGGCGGGTCGAGCGGCGTGAAGACCTTCGGAAACAGCCGGTTATGGATTTCCCCGGCGAGGCAGACGAGGAGCCATGCGACGACGAACCAGCGGGCGCGCCACGCGACTCGGCGGAGCCAGGGCAGCGCGGCCCAGAGAGCCGTCAGCGCGACCACGCCCAGCGCGAAGAGCCGCGCCGCGCTCGCCGCCCCGGCCTGGTCCGCCTCGATGGCGGCGGCCGCGGACGACCAGAAACCGGCGAAGATCGCCCCAGCGCCGGCCGCACGCGCCCCGCGAAGCCTGCCGAGCAGTCGGCCGACGAGTATTCCCGCGAGTGCCGCCGCCGCGCCCCACACCGCGGCGCCGGTCAGACCTCCCGCCAGGGCCGTGTCCCAGGCGGGCGGGGTGATCTCTTCGAGGCAGCGGGCAAAAGCGCCGCCGAGGCCGCCGCCCACGGCGCCGCCGAGCGCGCTGCCCAGGGCGCCCCGGCGCCCGAATCCGTCGCCGTGCGATGAGATCGCCGATGTCGCACCATTCATGACGAGCCTCGCGGTCGTTAGTCCGGGGGTAGGCGTCGTCGCTCCGGGGGTGGGCGTCGTCGCTCCGGGGGTGGGCGTCGTCGCTCCGGGGGTGGG
>JBBROG010000314.1:0-8768 GCA_038229635.1 Gemmatales bacterium | reverse complement strand
TCGCCGGCGGGCCGACGAACAAGGTCACGCTGACCAACGACGTGTTCGACGACAACCGCGTCCTGACGGCTGCGGCGAACGCCCCCGGCGGCGCCCTCCTGGTGCTGGGCGGCGACCTGCCTATCACCAACTGCACCTTCAGCAACAACTGTTCCGGCAACCGCGCCGGGGGCGCCGTCTACTACGACGGGGCCGCCGGCGGCAGACTGATCCCCACGGTGATCGTCGCCAGCCCCAAGCTGACCGTCAGCGGCACGACGTTCACCAACAACACCGCCAGGGGCGAGGGCGGCGGCGCCATCGACCTCAACGACACGAACGCCAACTTCCCGTCGACGCACACCATCAGTAGCTCCTTGTTCTCGGGAAATTCGGTGCTCGCGGGGTCCGCGGACGGCGCCGGCGGGGCGGTCCGGGTGAGCGCCAGGGGCGGCCTGGCGGTGACGACCTCGTCGTTCCTCTCCAACTCGGTGGCGGGGACCGGCCTGGCCCGCGGCGGCGCCCTCTCCAGCGAGGGGGGGACGACGACCGTTCACTTCTCGCGCCTCTCCGGCAACAGCGCCGCGGTGGCGGCACGCGGCAACGTCCTGTTCTGGAACACGCTCAACGCCGGCTCCCTCAACGCCGACGACAACTGGTGGGCCAGCAACAGCGGACCCGCGACGAACGCCTTCCGCAAAGGCAACCCCGCCGGCTCCCTCACCGACGGCACGGCCGCCACCTTCCTGAAGCTCGAACTCACCGCGAATCCCACCGTCATCAACCCGAACGGCACGTCGGCGCTGACCGCCGACATCCGCCTCCGCAGCGACAACACGACCACGGCGGCGAGCAACCTCGTCGGCCTGCCGGCGTTCCCGGTGCCGGCCGCGACGATCTTCGGCAACGCCGTGTTGGGCACCCTGTCCGCGGCGTCGACGCAGTTCGTCGACGGCGTCGCGACCGCGACTTACACCGCCGGGGCGGCTGGCGGCGCGGGCAGCGCCCAGGCGAGCGTCGACGGCGTCGTGGTCAGCACCGGCATCACGATCAATCACGCGCCGACGGCGAACAACCAGTCGGTGACGACCAACCAGGACACGGCGAAGGCGGTCACGCTGACCGGGTCCGACCCGAACAGCCCGCCGCGGTTGCTGACCTACACCGTCACGACGAACCCGGCGCACGGCACGCTGAGCGGCACGGCGCCGAACCTCACCTACACCCCCAACGCCGGCTATTCCGGACCCGACAGCTTCCAGTTCAGGGTCAACAACGGCGCCCTCGACAGCAACGTCGCCACCGTCTCGATCACCGTGAACGCGACCCAGGCGACCGTGAGCCAGGTCTCCGTCGGCTGGGGGACGCAGACCGCCGCGCTCCAGAACGCCCCCGGCGGCTTGCTCCTGCCGAGCGGGCGGACCACCGACCTGCCCTGGCTCAACATCAATAAGCTCACCGTCACCCTCAGCGCGGCGCGGGCGCTGACGGCCTCGGACGTCACGGTCACGGGAGTCGCGGGGGGCAATTACGGCCCGGTGACCATCTCCCCGGCGAGCGGCTCCAACACGTCCTACGTCATCACGCTGGCGAAGGCCATCGCCGCGGCGGACCGGGTGACGGTCACGATCGGCAACGCGAACGTCGTCGGCTACACGCGGCAGCTCAACGTGCTGCCCGGCGACTTCAACGACGATGGCGTGGTGTCGAGCGCGGATGCCGTGCTGATCCGCAACCTGATCGGTCAGCCTTACAACCCGTTCGCCGACATCGACGGCGACGGCAGCGTGACCCTCACCGACGTGAACCTCGCCCGCGCCCGGATCGGCACGCGGCTCCCGTGAGGACGGTCTGCCTTTCCGGCAAGGTGTCCTACGCGCGTGGGGGGTGTCAGGGGGTGTCACGGCCACCGCCTAAACCGTGACACCCCCCGGACGGCCAGGCCGAAAAGGAGAGCGCCCAGCGTCGCCAGACTGACGATCCGTCCCCGGTAGTACGAATCGGGCTCGAAGGTGAAGGCGATCGTGTGCGCCCCGGCGGGCAGCGGCGTCGCGCGGAAGAGAAAGTCGGCGCGGTACAGCGGCGCCGAACGGCCGTCCACCGCGCAGCGCCAGCCGGGATACCAGACGTCGGCCAGCACCAGCCAGCCGGGGCCGTCCGCCGCGACGACGACGCGGTTCGGCGTGTAGCGAGTCACCTTCGCCGGGCGGAAGTCGTCGCCCGTCGTCACCTCGTCGCCGCAGCAGTCTTCGACCAGCACGCGCCGCCGGAAGTCGGTCGTCGTCAGCGCCTCGGCGCGGGCCGGGCCGTCCGGCAGAGGACTCGCCTCCGGCACGACGAAGGCGCGCGGCAGGGCGTCGGCGTTTTCCCAGAGAGTGTAAGGCGGCAAAGGCCGGACGCCGCCGTCGATGAAGTCGTAGCCGGCGGGCGACGGGTCTTCGTGGACCGCACGCCAGCCGTCGCCGGGAAGGCGCGGCAGCTCCGTCGGCTGGAGGACGTAGCGGACGCCGAGGAGGTCGAGCAAGGGTTTGTGAACGACGGGAAAGTTCTCGATGACCGGAAACGCGAGAGGGTCTTTGAAGGGGCGCAGGGCACGGTCCTCGCCGCCCATGAGCAGCAGATATTCCTTGACGCGGCGGTTGTCGAGCGGGTTGTAGCCGCGCACCGCTTCGAGGCCGTCGAGCAGCGCGACGGGGGCGCCGCCGCCGAGGGGTGTGCCGGCGCTCGTCGCCGGGGCGTCGCGGTCGAGGACGCGGAACGCGCCGGGACGCGGACGGCCGAGGGCGGCGACGCAGGCCGAGCGCGGATAAACCTCCTCCTCGGGGCGGACGCCGACCAGGGGAAGGCCGAGCGCCCACAGGTCTGTCAGCAGGACGAGGCTCCAGGCGACGGCGGCACCGCGCCTCGCCCTGCCGCGGAGGAGAAAGAACGTCGCCGGCACCGTCAGCGCCAGGCTCGCCCAATAGGCGTGCGGCCGCGGCGTCTCGCCGGTCAGCGCCAGCCGCAGCGCGAAGCCGCCGGAGAGAATAACGACGGCGGCCGTCAGTCGCGTCAGCACGCGCCGACAGCGATCCCACATCTCCGGGGCGGGCGAGGCGTCCACGAACAGCGTTTGTGTCGTCACGCCGGCGAAGTAGGCGACGGGAAAGGCGACGACGAGCAGCATCCGCGCCGGCTGGCGAAACAGGTTGAATCCCGGCAATCGCTGGAACAGGATCGCGCCGCCGAGGGCGAACAGCACCAGCGCCAGACAGACGCCGGCCTCGTAACGGACGCGGCCGCGGCGGAGCAGCGGGGCGAGCGCCGCGGCGACGACCCAGAGCAGGCCGAAGCCGCCGCGGTCTTCCCAGGTCAGGCAGGTTGGCGTCGTCGTCAGCGCCGGGCCGACGAAGAAGAGCAACGTCCGCAGCCCGCCGGGGAGGACGTCGTCGGTCGGCACGCCGCCGCCGCGCGTCGACTGCGCCGCCGCCTCCAGCGTCGGCAGGAGTTGCACCGCCGCCAGCGCCAGCGCCACGACCGCCGCCCAGGCACCATGACCGATCCAGCGCGTCCAGGTCTTCCGATCCGTGCCGAGAGGGAGCGTCCACAGGACGACGAACAGGCCCGCGTAGAAGGTCCACTGCGGCTGCGTGCCGAGGATCATCAGCGCGAGGAGCACGCCGGCGACGGTGGCGCGCGTCAGGCTGCGGCGGCGCAGGGCGCTTTCGAGGGCGAGCAGCAGCCACGGCAGCCAGGCGAGGCCGGCCGTGATCGTGTGTCCCGCCGCCAACAGGTGCAACAGCCACTTGCCCGCGAACAGGAAGCCGCACCCCGCGACCAGCGCCGGCAGCGTCGCCAGCCCGCGCCGGCGGGCGTAGGCGTAGGCGCCGCAGCCGCCGAGGAAGAGGTGCAGGACGACGAGCCAACTCAGCGCGGCGCCGACGCGCTCCTCGGGCAGCAGGAACAGCAGCGCGTGCGGCGGGTAGAAGGCGCCGACCTGCGGGTCGTGGACGAACGGCGAGCCGGCGAAGGTGTACGGGCACCACAGCGGCAGCTCGCCCGTCTCGCGCCAGGAGCGCACCAGGAAGCGCTTGGCGGGGACGTGTTCCGCCAGCAGGTCGGACGTGTCGGAATAGAGGACTTGTCCGGGGCGCAGGACGAGGTCGGCGAAGAAAATCAGGGTGAGCGCCGCCAGAACCAGCGGCGGAAGCAGGCGCGCGCGCACGGGGAGGCCCCTCGTTCGTGGGGCGACAGGTCGGCTACCGTGTTCATACGCCAAAAAGCCTCGCCGCGCTTGCCGCCTCCCCGGAAGCGACTTATCCTCCCCCTATGGAAACGCCGAGTCGCAAGAGATGGGCTCTGTTCGCGTGCCTCGGCCTGGTCGTCGCCTTCCTCGTCCAGGGCTTCGCCTTCGTCCGCGCCAATTCGCAGACCTACGACGAAGCGGTCCACCTCGCCGCCGGCTACTCGTACCTGACCACGCACGATTTCCGCCTCAACCCCGAACACCCGCCGCTCCTCAAGGAGCTGGCCGCCTTGCCGGTTTACCTGCGCTATCGCCTGCCGTTCCGTCCCGCCCCGCACCTGTGGGAGAGCGCCGAGAAGTGGGCCATCAGCCGCGATTTCCTCTACCAATCGGGCGTCCCCGCCGACGACCTGCTGACGCTGGCGCGCCTCCCCGGCCTGCTGATGGGAGCGCTGCTCGTCGGCCTGACGGGGTGGTGGGCGTACCGCCTCTGGGGGGAGAAGGCGGCGGTCGTGGCGACGGCGCTGGCGGCGTTCGAGCCGAACCTCGTCGCCCACTCTTGCCTTGTCACCACCGACGTCGGTAGTGCCCTGTTCATCCTGCTGACGATCTATTTCCTCTGGGAATACGGCAACACGCCCTCGCCGTGGCTTCTCGCCGGCGTCGGCGCGGCGATGGGCCTGGCGCTGGCGTCGAAGTTTTCCAGCATCCTTCTTGTCGGCATGGGCGGGCTGATCCTGCTGGCGCACGTCCTCCTTCCCGGCGGCGCCCTCTTTCCGGGCGGGACGGCGATCCCGACGGGGAAACGCTTGAAACAGGCGTTTCTGGTCGGCGGCGTCGTCTTCGCGATCGCCACATTGGTCATCTTGCCGGTCTACTTCTTCCAGGGCTGGTCGGCGTGGGTGAGCGGCTTGCGCTGGCAGCTCACCAAGGGCGGTCTCGGCCACGCCGGCTTCTTCCTCGGCGAACACTCGCAGGAAGGCTGGCGAGCCTACTTCCCCGTCGCCTTCCTCATCAAGACGCCGGTCGGCAGCATCTTCCTGATCGCTCTCGGCCTGCTTGCTTTCCGCGCCGGCTCGCCGCTGACTCGCCGCGACGCCCTGTTCCTGCTCGTGCCCGTCGCCGTCTTCCTGTTCATCGTCATCCGCGGACGAATCAACATTGGTTTGCGCTACCTCGTGCCGATCTATCCCTTCCTGTTCGTCGCTGCCGCGCGCCTGACGACGCTCCTCGATCGCCGTCCCCGATTCGGCCGCGTGCTGATCGGCGGGCCGCTGTTGCTGACGGCCGCGTCGGTGCTGCGCGCGACGCCGAACGACCTCGCCTACTTCAACGAACTGGTCGGCGGGCCGGGGCAAGGACACCGCTACCTGGGCGACTCGAATCTCGACTGGGGGCAGGGGCTAAAGGAATTGAAAGCGTTCATGGACCGCGAAGGCGTGCCGATGGTCTACCTGTCGTACTTCGGCACCGCCCTGCCGGAGGGGTACGGTGTCCGCTACCAGGAGGCGCCGGCGTGCGGCGCCGTGAAGTGGCCGCCGCGGCCCGTCCAGGAACTCCCGCCGGACGTCGGCCGCGAACTGTTCGCCGTCGGCGTCACTTGCCTGCAAGGGATCTACTTCGACGACAAGGACACTTATGCCTGGCTGCGCGAGCGTGAGCCGGTCGCCCGCCTCGGCTACGCGATCCACGTCTACGACCTGACCGGCGACGCCGACGCCCACCGGCGCCTGGCCGACGTCTACGAGAAGAACGGACAGCCTCACCTCGCCGCCGCCGAACGGCGCCGCGCGGGGGGGCGCTGAGGGGGAGATGGCAATGCGCGTCCTCGTCGTGATCGGCACCCGGCCCGAGGCCATCAAGCTGGCCCCGCTCGTCCACGCGCTTCGTGCCGCCCCGGACTTCAGCGTCCGCACCTGCGTCACGTCGCAGCATACGGATCTTTTGACGCCGATGCTCTCCTTCTTCGGCGTCGTGCCCGATTACGACTTGAAGGTGATGTCGCCGGGGCAGACGCTCGCCCAGGTGACCAACCGCGTCCTCGCCGGCCTCGACGAGATCCTCGCCCGCGAGCCGTTCGACCTCGTCGCGGTGCAGGGCGACACGACGACGGCGTTCGCCGCGGCTCTGGCGGCGTTCTACCGCCACGTCCGCGTGGCCCACGTCGAGGCGGGGCTGCGCTCCGGCGACCTGGCGCGGCCGTTCCCCGAGGAGGCCAACCGCCGCCTCGCCGACGTCCTCAGCGCCTACCTGCTGGCGCCGACGGGAGCCTCGCGCGCCAATCTGCTCGCCGAGGGCTACCCCGCCGGGCGCATCTTCGTCACCGGCAACACCGGCATCGACGCCCTGCTGCTGGCGACCGACCTCGTCCGCCGCGAGGCGCGGCCGCTGCCGGTGGCGCTGGCGCCGGGCGAACGGCTGGCGCTGGTGACGGCCCACCGCCGCGAGTCGTTCGGCGCCGGCCTGGAGCGCATCTGCCAGGCCCTCGCGATGGTTCTCGAGCGCCACCCTGATCTGCACTTGCTCTACCCGGTGCATCCGAATCCGAACGTGGTCGAGACGACGGACCGCCTGCTGCGCGGCCGGCCGCGCGTCCACCTCGTGCCGCCGCTGGAGTACCCCGACTTCGTGCGCGCCCTCGGCGCCGCCGACCTGATCCTGTCCGACTCGGGCGGCGTGCAGGAGGAGGCGCCGGCGCTCGGGAAGCGCGTGCTGGTGCTGCGCGAGACGACGGAGCGGCCCGAAGGAGTAGACGCGGGGGCGGCGGAGTTGGTCGGCACCGACGTGACTCGAATCGTCGAACGGGCCGGCGCGCTCCTCGACGGCGAGGGGGCGAGCCGGCCCGTGGTCAGCCCTTACGGCGACGGCAAGGCGTCGGGGCGGATCGTGGAGGTGCTGCGCACCGGGGCGCTGCGGGAGCCGTTCGCCGGCTGAATCAATACTCGCGGCGCGAGCCGTGAATCTTCTTCAGCGCTTCGGCCGCCGCCTCGCGGACGTCAACGACCGGATCCTTGAGCAACAGCGTGAGGTCGGGGATGGCCTCTTCGGTGTAGCGGCGGACGCGGCCCAGCGTCGCCGCGGCGAGCTGCCGCACGAGGGCGTCCTTGGACTTGAGCGCGGCGGCGAGCGGCAACACGCAGCGGCGCGGCGGCGTCAGGACGATGGCGTCGATGGCGTTGTTGCGCACGATCTCGTCCTTGTCGCCCAGCGCATCGACCATGTTGGGGACCACGTCATTCGCGGAGGGCAAGAATTTCAGCGCGAAGGCCGCCGCCCGGCGCACCTCGACGCTCGGGTCCTTCAGCTGCCGCGCCAGTTCCGGCACCGGGTCGCGGAAAGGAGGGGGTTTGTCCTCGTCCTGGGCCGGCGCCCGTCCCGCGAACGAGGCGAGGGCCAGCGCCGCCAAAGCGAGCGTCACGAGTCTTCTCATGATCGATGGTTCCTCTTCGGTATACCGCCGTCTCGGGCGGATCGGGAAAGGCTACCCCCTGGACCGCCATCCTACAAGGAAAGCGGCGTGAAAGGGCGTTTTTCCGCGGGCCGGAAGGGCGAAGACGGCGAGTTCTGCCGCGTTTGCGGGTGGCCGGCGGTGCGAAGCCGCGAGCGATAGGTCCTCAGTCCCGTCTCCCCAACCGCCGCCGCAGCAGCAGCGCCAGCGTGTCGCGCACCGTCTTCATCACGCGCATCTTGCTGGCGCCGCCCTTCTTGTCGTAGCGCAGCACCATCGGCACCTCGTTCATGATGAGCGGCGGCCGCGTCAGGCGCAACTTGAGGAGGATGTCGACCATGCAGCTGAAGCCGCGCTCGCTGATGAAGTTCGGGTCGTCGCGCAGGGCCTCTTGCAGCACCGGCACGCGGTAAGCCCGGAAGCCGCAGGTGTAGTCGCGCACGTTCTCGATCGGGAAGATCAGTCGGAACAGCCACGCCGCCCCGAGGCTCAGGAGCGAGCGCGACAGCGACAGGCCGACGACGCGGCCACCCTGCCGGTAGCGCGACGCGATCACCACGTCATGCCCCTCGGCGACGAGGCGCACCATGCTCACGGCGAGGCCGGGCCGGTGGCTGTTGTCGGCGTCCATCGTCACCAGCACGTCGCCCGCCTGGCCGTGCCCGGCGACGTGGGTCAGCAGCGTCTTCATCGCCTCGGCGAGGCCCTTGTTGACCTCGTGCGGCACCAGGCGCACGCTCAGGCGCGGGAAGCGCTTTTGGTCGAGGGCCGAGGCGAAGTTCGCGACCACTTCCGCCGTGTCGTCCTTCGAGCCGTCGTCCACCACGACGACGGTCACGTCGCGGTGCGGGAACCACTCCTCGGCGACGGTGACGATCTCCTGGAGGAGGAAAGGCAGGTTGCTCGCCTCGTTGTACGCCGGCATGCCGAAATAGATCATGATGCTCGCGGTCCGTTCCGTCGTTAAAGGATTCCGGGGGTGGGCGTCGTCGTTCCGGGGGTGCGCGGGTACGCGACCCCCGGCTGGGGTAGGCAACCCCGTCGGGGTAGGGCGGGGGGCATTTTACCCCGAAGGGGTTGCATACCAACGCCGGGGGTCGCGTACTCGCGCACCCC
>JBBROG010000313.1:0-8779 GCA_038229635.1 Gemmatales bacterium | reverse complement strand
TCGTTGCCCCGGGCGAGCGCATCCTGCTCGGCCTGGACGACACCCCCACCAAGCGCTACGGCCCGCACGTCGAGGGCGCCGGCATTCACCACAACCCGACGCCTGGCCCGGCCGGGCAGAAGTTCCTCTACGGGCACATCTCGCCGGGTACGTCCGCGTGTCGTCGCAGCGGCAGGCCACCGAGGGCGACAGCCTCGTGGTCCAGCAGCACGAGATCGAGCAGGAGGTCGAGTTCCGCAAGCGCCGCGAGAACCTCGCCGTCGAGTCGCTCGAATTCTACGTCGATGCCGGCAAGAGCGCGAAGGACCAGAACCGGCCGCAACTCCAACGGCTCAAGCGCGACATTGCCGCCGGCAAGATCGACCTTGTCATCTGCTTCAAGCTCGACCGGATCACGCGAAGCCTGAAGGACTTCGTGGACCTGTGGGCGCTGTTCGCCGAACACGATGTCAACGTGAGCAGCCTGCGGGAGAAGTTCGACACGTCGATGCCCACCGGCGAGGCGATGGTGCAACTCATCATGGTCTTCGCCCAGCTTGAGCGGAAGATGACCGCCGAGCGGACCTCCTCGATCATGCGGGACCGGGCCGACCGCGGCCTGTGGAACGGCGGGCACGTCCTCGGTTACCACTCGATGGCCGACGACCCTGGAAAGCTGGAAATCGACCCGGCGGGGGCGGAGATCGTCCGCCGCATCTTCGACTCCTTCGACGAACTCGGGTCGGCCGGTGCGGTCACGCGGCGGTTGAACGACCTCGGCATCCGCTACCCGGCCTACCGCACCCGCGCGGACAAGCAGCGCGGCGGCAACCGGTTCGTCAAGCAGAAGGTCATCGGCATCCTCCGCAACCCGATCTACCTCGGCGACATTCACTGGGGCGACTCGGTGAAGGAGGGCTGCCACGAGCCGCTCATTCCCCGCCAGCAGTTCGACCGAGTGCAACTCCAGATCGGCAAGACGCTGGCGCGGCGCATGAACCTGAAGAAAGCCGAAGGGGCGGGTCTACCTGCTATCCGGCTTACTGCGGTGCCAGTGCGGGGCACACATGGTCGGCGCATCGGCCCACGGCCGGACGGACGTGAACTACTATTACGTCTGCACCCGCCAGCAGCACGCGAGCGGCAAGCACTCCTGCCAGTCGTCCCGCATCCCGGCGGTGGCTCTCGAAGACGCTCTGATCGGCCGGATTCGGGACTTAGGCCGGATGGTCGAGGCCCGCGACCGGATTGTCCAGGAAGCCCTGTCCTGCCTCGGCGGCGAAGTGGTCCGGCTCCGCGACGAAGAGGAACTGACCCGCCGCCGCGTGGCCCAAGTGCGGGCCGACATCGGCCGGCTGGTCGAGGTGCTGAAGTCGCTCGGCACGCGGGGACTGGCCAGCGTGCAGGCCGAACTGGAACGGCTGGAGGCGGAAGAGGGGCAACTGAAGAGGAACCTGACGGACATCGCCAAGCGGCAAGCCCCGGTCGAACGGGTCAGCGACGACGCCCGGTCCTTCCTGGAAAGCTGGCAGGACATCGGCGAGTTGCTCGTCTCGGCGACGCCGCAAGAGCGGCTGCAAATCCTCCAGCACTACATCGAGGTCGTCGAACTCGGGCGGATCGACCCGGAGACCCGGACGGGTTCCTACGCCATGCGGCTGTTCCCGGAAGTGCGTCCCGACCGTGGCTTCGATTTCGGCGGCGACAGCGGCCCGGACGACTCAACTCCAGGACCAGAAACGACAAGCGGAGCCGTACCCGTGGGGGTGAACGGCTCCGCTGTTGTTAACTCTGGGTGGCTTGGTTCGCACAACCGTCCAGAAAGCTCCCCGAGTAGGACTCGAACCTACAACAAACCGGTTAACAGCCGGTTGCTCTACCATTGAGCTATCGGGGAAAGAAGGGAGGTCAGCCCAAGTGGGAACAAGGGGCCTCCCAATCACAACCTTGTTATAGATCATGCGGGCGGGGCTCGCAAGGCTTTTTTCCAGGGCGCGTCATCACTTTCGCCGGACGGTTTCCCCACTTTAACACGCGGACTCATCCACCACCGCAGCCCAAGACGGATTGTCTGAAAATCGGTTAGCATTTTTCCCTTCGGCCGTTTATGATGGGGGAGATCCGTGCGGCGGCGTCATCCGCCGACGCGCCTCGTCGCCCGTCAGGCGGAGGAGACTTCGTCATGAATCGACCCTGGCTTCCGCTCGCCGGCCTGCTCTGCCTCGCCGTCGCGCCGCCCCTCGGCCGCGCCGACAACAAGCCGCTGCCCGCCGTCACGCCGGAGGTACTGGCGAAGCGCATCGACGAGTTGATCGCGGCGCCGTGGCGCGAGCGCGGCGTCACGGCGACGCCGCTCGCCGACGACGCCGAATTCCTCCGCCGCGTCTTCCTCGACCTCGGCGGGCGCATCCCGCGCGTTCAGGAGGTGCGCGAGTTTCTCGACGACGCCTCGTCCGACAAACGCCGTAAGGTCGTCGATAAGCTTCTCGAATCGCCTTACTACGTGAATCACTTCACCAACGTCTGGCGCGCCCTGATGCTGCCGCAGACGAACAACGCCCTCGGCCCGCCGCTCGCCCCGCAGCTCGAAGCCTGGCTGAAGAAGCGCGTCCGCGAGAACGCCCCCTACGACCGCCTGGTGCGCGAAGTCCTCACCGTCAGCGTTCGCCGCCAGGCGATGATGAGCGCGGGCGAGCCGTCGCCGGCCGTCTTCTACCAGGCCAACGAGAATAAGCCGGAAAACCTCGCGTCGGCGACGTCGCGGCTCTTCCTCGGCGTGAAGCTGGAGTGCGCCCAGTGTCACAACCACCCCTTCGCCAAGTGGACCAAGCAGCAGTTCTGGGAGTACGCCGCCTTCTTCCAGCCGACGGCGGAGCGCGAGGCGCGCGTCCCCGGCACCGAGAAGACGGTGCAGGCCCGCTTCCTCGACGGCAGCGAGCCGAAGAAGAAGTCCGCCGATAGCGCCCGCGAAACGCTCGCCGATTGGGTCACGTCGTCGGAGAACCCTTACTTCGCCCGCGCCGCCGCCAACCGCCTCTGGGCGCACTTCTTCGGCCTCGGCCTCGTCGAGCCGATCGACGAGGAGAGCGACGACAACAAGCCGTCGCACCCCGAACTCCTCGACGAGCTGTCCCGCCAACTGGCGCTGCACTCGTTCGACCTCCGCTACCTCATGAAGGCCATCGCGTACAGTAACACCTATCAACTCTCCAGCAATTCCGAGACGACGCCTCTCGACGCCCACCTGTTCGCGCGCATGTCGCTGAAGGGACTGAGTCCCGAACAGCTTTACGACAGCATCGCCCAGGCGACCGGCTTCCGCGAGCCGCCGACCCCCGACCAGCGCTTCATGCCGTTCGCGCCGGCCGGGCCGCGCGCTGAGTTCCTGACGCGCTTCGCCAACCTGAGCGACAAGCGCACCGAGTACCAGACGTCGATCCTGCAGGCGCTCGCCCTGATGAACGGCCGCTTCGTCGCCGACGCGACCAGCCTGGAGCGCAGCGAGACGCTGGCGGCGGTCGTCGATGCCCCGTTCCTCGACAGCGCCGGCCGCGTCGAGGCGCTGTACCTGGCGGCGCTCGGCCGCCGGCCGCGGGCCGACGAGAAGGAACGGCTGGTCAAGTACGTCGAGCGCGGCGGGCCGAGCGGCGACGCGAAGAAGGCGCTCGCCGACGTCTTCTGGGCGCTGCTCAATACGAGTGAATTTGTCCTGAATCATTGACCGCCGCTCGCGGCTTCGCAATCCGTGCGAAGCCGCGGGCGGCGGGTCGGGAGTCCCGCACATGGCACGCACCCCTCTTCTGTCGCGCCGCGACTGGCTGCGTCTGAGCGCCGCCGGCGTCGTCGGCACCTCGCTGTCGGGCTGGTTCGACGCCCTCGCCGCCGGCGCCGCCGACGACCCGCGCCGCAAGCGCGCCCTGATCCTCCTCTGGATGCCCGGCGGCCCCAGCCAGACGGACACGTTCGACCTGAAGCCCGGCCACGCCAACGGCGGGCCGTTCAAGGAGATCGCCACCTCGGCCCCCGGCGTCAAGATCAGCGAGCACTTCCCGAAACTCGCCAAGTTCGGCGACCGCATGGCCGTCGTCCGCTCCATGAGTACGCGCGAGGGCGACCACAGCCGCGCCACCTTCCACCTGCGCACCGGCTACCTGCCGCAGGGGCCGATCCAGTACCCGTCGCTCGGCTCGCTCGTCGCCAAGGAACTCGGCGACGACGACTCGGCGCTGCCACCGGCCGTCAGCATCGCCTCCTACTCGGCCTTCAGCCCCGGCGCCTACGGCCCCGGCTTCCTCGGCCCGAAGTACGCCCCGCTCATGGTCGGCGAGGCGACGCTCGCCCAGGCGATGGGCCAGGGCCAGGGCGCCTACGACCAGGCGCTGAAGGTCAGAGACCTCGAAACGCCGAAAGAGGTGCCGCCGGCGCACGCCGACGCCCGCATCGACCTGCTCAAGGACATGGAGACCGAGTTCCTGCGCCACCACCCCGACGTGTCGCCGCAGAGCCACCTGGCCGCCTACGACCGCGCCGTCCGCCTCATGCGCACGTCCGCGTCGAAGGCGTTCGCGCTGGAGGAAGAGAAGGCCGAGCTGCGCGACCGCTATGGCCGCAACCTCTTCGGCCAGGGGTGCCTGCTGGCGCGGCGGCTGGTCGAGCGCGGCGTGCCGTTCGTCGAGGTGTCGCTGACCGGCGTCCAGGGCGGCGGCCTCGGCTGGGACACGCACGCCGACAACTTCAATAACATTCAGAAGCTCTGCGAAGTCCTCGACCCCGCCTGGGCGACGCTCCTGGACGACCTCAAAACGCGCGGGCTGCTCGACACGACGCTCGTGGTCTGGATGGGCGAGTTCGGCCGCACCCCGAAGATCAACAACAACAAGGGGCGCGACCACTTCCCCAACGCCTGGAGCACCGTCCTCGCCGGCGGCGGCATCAAGGGCGGTCAGGTCGTCGGCAAGACGAGCGCCGACGGCATGACGGTGGAGGACCGCCCCGTCACCGTGCCCGACTTCATCGCTACCGTCTGTTCGGCCCTCGGCATCGACCCGACGAAGCAGAATCAGTCGAACGTCGGCCGGCCCATCCGCATCGCCGACGCCGGCGCCAAGCCGATCAAGGAGGTACTCGCATGAGAGCGTTGCTGCCGCTCCTGATCGTCGGCGCCGCGCTCCTCTCCGCGGGCCTTTCCCCCCTCTCCTCTTTGGGGAGAGGGGAGCCCAGGGGACCGAGGCCGGCGTGCAGGACGTCATCTTCTTCGCCGAGGACCGCCCGGTGTTGATCCGGCTGCACGTCCACGTCGACGGCAAGCCGCACGGCGCCGCCTGGGACCGCTACGCGAAAAAACTCTTCGCCTTCCTCGACCGCGACGGCGACGGCACGCTGTCGCGCGACGAGGCGAGCCGCGCCCCGAGCGGGCAGCAGTTCCAGATGATGCGCCAGCAGGGCTACACCTACGGCATCGGCGGCGCCGCCACCTACGCCACGTTCGGCGAACTGGACGCCGACGAGGACGGCAAGGTCAGCTACGACGAGTTCCTGGCCTACTACCGCCGCACCGGCGCCGCCGGCGTGCAGATCACCGTCACGCCGCCGCAGCCGACCGCCGCCGACGCCCTCACCGACACGCTGTTCCGCCTCCTCGACGCCGACCGCGACGGCAAACTGTCGAAAGAAGAGTTAGCCCAGGCGGAAAAGGTCCTGCGCCCGTTCGACACCGACGACAACGAGCTGGTGAGCGCGTCGGAGATCCAGCCGGCGACGCTCATGACGCCGGCCTACGCCGCCGCCGGGATGATGATGAAGCCGGAGCGGCCCGGCCCGCGCGCGGGGTCGTTCCTCTTCCTCACGGCCGACGACTCGCCCAACCGGCTGACGCAGCGGCTGACGCTGGCGCAGGGCGTCATCAACCGCTACGACAAGGACGGCAACGGCACGCTCGACCGGCGCGAGATTCGCCTGGACCGCGAGGTATTCAAGGCGCTCGACACCAACGGCGACGGCGAACTCGACCAGATCGAGTTGATGAAGCTGCTGCGCCAGCCGCCCGACGTGGAGGCGATCATTCGCCTGGGCAAGACCGGCTCTCACGAGGAGCCGACCGACCTCGTGGCGCGCGGCGGCAAGCCGGCCGCGCTGGCGGCGGCGGTGCGCAAGGGGACGAGCGGCACCCTACTGCTGACGCTCGGCGACGCCGAGATCGACATGCGCCGCGCCGTCGGCTCCGGCGGCGACGAGTCGCAGCTGAAGGCCCAGGCGGACCAGCTGCGCCAGGGCTACGTCATGCAGATCAAATCGGCCGACGCCAAGAACAAAGGCTATGTGGAGAAAGCGGACCTGCGCAAGCCGCAGTTCCGTCGCTTCGAGGCGCTGTTCGACCTCGCCGACCGCGACGGCGACGGCAAGCTGACCGAGGACGAGCTGAACGCCTGGTTCGACCTGCTGGAGAAGGCGACGGAGAGCTATGTGTCGCTGGTGGTGGCGGAGAACGGCCGCAGCCTGTTCGACATCCTCGACGCCAACCGCGACGGCAGCCTCGGCCTCCGCGAGCTGCGCACGGCGTGGACCCGGCTGGCGCCTTACGACCGCGACGGCGACGGACGCGTGGCGCGTGCCGAGATCCCGCGCCAGTTCCAGATAACGCTCGGCCTGGGTCAGGCGCCGCTGGCGATGCGGACGGCGGCGCCGGGCAACCCGGCGGCCGAAACGGCGGCGGTCACCACGCGCGGCCCGTTGTGGTTCCGCAAGATGGACCGCAACGGCGACGGCGACGTGTCGCTGCGCGAGTTCCTCGGCACCCGCGAGGAGTTCCGCAAGATCGACACCGACGGCGACGGGCTCATCAGCGCCGAGGAGGCCGAGCGCTTCGACGCCGCCCTGCGGAAAAAAAACAACTAAGAGTGCCTAAAAGAACTCACCTCAGAGAACACAGAGGACACAGAGGAAAGACAAAGGAAAGGCCGGTCCCGCGGTTGCCCCTCGTCTGCTTTGTCTTTCCTCTGTGTCCTCTGTGTTCTCTGTGGTGAGTTCCGTCAGGCACTTTAGAAGATCACTTGCATACGCGCCAGGATGGCGTCGCTGTGCCGGAACAGCGCGTTCGGCGCCGGGCCGAGGCGCACCGGGCTGTCGAACCAGGCGTGCTCGTAGTTGAACTGAGCCCGCACCCAGGCGTTCAGATACCAGTTGAAGCCGAGGGTCAGTTCGGTCGCGGCGCGCGTGTACCGGGTCGGGTCGGCGAGGCGCGGCACGCCGGGCGCGAACACCTCGCTGCCCAACTCCAGGTGCGACACGCGCGTCACCAACTCCCAGGCGCCGGGGTAACTCAGAGGGTGCGCCGGGTCGAAACTCGCGTTCGGCACGACGGCTTGGCTGTACGTAGTCCGCTCCTCGCCCGTCAACAAGTAAGTCGCCAGGACGTAGAAGCCTTCGGCCGGTAGGTCCACCAGGACGCGCGAGCCGGCGCCGACGAGGGCCGGGTGCAGCCGCTGGTCCTGGTGGTAATACTGCGCGGCCAGGCCGAGACCGCCGAGGAAGTAGCTCACTTCCGGGCTGTAGCGGTTGCGCACCCCATCCGCGCGCACGGTCGCGTTGAACTGGAACCACGGCACGCCGCCGGGCGTCCGCAGCACCGCCGGCGACACCAACTCCTGCTGCACGCCGGTCGTCGCCGCCATGCCGAACTGCAAGCCGCTCAACAACGTCGGATCGGACGAGGCGAACGGCCGCACGGCGACGCGGGCGGCGACGTCCTTGTTGTCGTTCACGTCGGCGTCGCCGTTGATCTCCCCGTTGGAAACCGACACGGCGTAGTCGAAGCGGTCGCCGAACAACTTTTGCCCGTGGACCATCACGCCGACGTCGCGCGCCGGCACCAGCTGGTCGATAAGGGAGCGCTCCATCGTCGGCACGAAGCGGTCCTGGACCAGCTGTTCGTAGCTGAACGGCTGCTTGAACTTGCCGGCCTCGAACTGGAGCCAGTCCACGTAGTGGACGTTGCCGTAAGCGTCCTGAACGCGCGTCTGCCCGTTGCCGAAATCGGGCAGGAAGCGAAACTCGTAGTGGTCGAAGACGGTCGCCTCAATACCGAGGCGAGCGCGGCGAACGGAAAAGGCGTCGATATCGACGCGGTCGCCGGTGTTGACGTAGCTGCGCGAATCGCCCTGGATCTGGCCGGTGATGCGCAGCTGGTACGCCTTGTCGGCGGAGCGGAGGAAGAAGCCGTTGTCCCAGCCGGCGACCTTGGGGGCGTCGTCCTTCTTCTTTTCCGCGCCGCCTTCCTTGGAGGAGTCCGGCGGCGACGGCGGGCTAGGAGGAGTCTGGGGCTTTTCGGGCGGCGCGACGGGCTTCTGACCCTGTGCCTGAAGCTGGCGAACGATTTCTTCCAGTTCGCGCACGCGCTGCTCCAGGTCGGCCATTGTCGGCGCCGGACGCGGCTCCTGCGCGCGCCCGACCCCCGCCGCGAGCCACGCCGCCGGCAGCACGGCGCCCAGGAGCCACGCGGCTCGCCTCCTCCTTGAACCCATGACACGCTCCTCTTTCGGCGGTTTTCGTGCCACCGCGTCTCCCCGGTATCGTCCCCCCGGCAAGACGACTTGATACGAACGGCACGGCGGGCGCTCCCGTTCTTCGCGGCCTCGCTCCCATGTTGATAATGATCGTAAACATGGAGACTTTAGCAAAGTTAGTGCAGTGACTCAGGCTTGGAGCGCGCCTGATGCAGCGTCGTCAAGGTATGCCGGCGTCTGGGGGCCTGCTGTTCGCGGTGCATGTCCAGCGCCAGACGCTGCTCCAGATGCTCCTTGGT
>JBBROG010000312.1:0-8882 GCA_038229635.1 Gemmatales bacterium | reverse complement strand
GCTGCGTCTGGCCCTGTTGCGGGGACGCTATTTCGGCGCGGTAACTGACGCCACCGTAGCGCCGCCATCCCCAGAAATCCTACTCCACTTGCTACACTGCCTGGCCACCGTCCGCTAGCATGTCCGAAGCGCTAGGCAGAGTCGCCCCCGCTCGCCCTTATTTCATTGCCCTGATCCACTCATACAGCAGTGCCGTCGCCTCGTCGTCGACAACCGAGGTCGCCAAGGGCGGCATCTGCCCCGGCCCGCGCCGCTTGACGCGCTGGTACAGAATCGACCGCTCCGGGTCGCCGGGCACGACCAGCTTCGCCCCCGTGATGCCGAAGGCGTCGTGCAGCGGCTTGACGCCGACGAGGTTCATCTTGTCGCGCGGCGTCGTGAACTCCAGCTCGATCTGGGCGTTGCCGCCGCCCGCCTGGACGTGACAGATCGCGCAGTTGGCGTGCAGGTACGACCGCACCCGCGCCTCCAAGTTGGCGCCGCGGTCGGACGGGTCGACGAGACGTTCGTACTCCGCCGGCGGCTTCGGCAGGAGCGTCAGGTGTCCCGGCGCGTCGCGAAACGTTTTCTCCGCCCATGCCAGCGGGTCCAACTCCTTCGGCGGCGCGGGCAGTCGCGCCGCCACCTCGGCGACGGCCTGGCGCACCGGCCGCGTCACGTCGGGGCGCAGCCGCGACAGGACGTCGAACGGCGCCAGCAGCAGGCCGCGCGCCTCGTCGCCGGCGCGCCCCCAGCGGCCGCGCATCTCGTCGGCGTACTCGCCCCGGCCGACGCGAAAGACGCCGAGGTGCTGGAGCGTCCGTAATTGGTTGTCCTTGACGCCGCCGTAGTCGTGGACTTTGTTCATCTGCGCCGCGCTCAGCCCGAGGACGAAGTTGGCGGCGCGCGAGTGGCACACCATGCACTCGGTGCGGCTCGGGTAGTGCCACGTTTGCCGGAGTCCGCGGACCTCGTAAGGCCGGTCGGCGCCCTCGGCGGGGACGAGGTCGGCGTCGGTCTGGGCGTCGTTCCACAGGTACGAGTAGCCGTACCATTGCCCGACCTGGCGCGTCAGCAGGCGCGTCTCGACGCGGCGCCGGCCCAGCGCGAACGTCTTGACGAGGACCGTCCCCTCGGGGAAGTTCCAACCGTTCTTCGGCGTGAAGTCGACTGGCTCCGTCCCCGGCAAGGCGAGGTAGCGTTCCTTGTCGGCGCCGTCGGACCAGAGCGGCGCGTTGACCGAGTACGGGATCAGCTCCGGCTGCGGCCGGTGCTCTTTCACCGACGCGAACAGTCCGGTTTCGCTCAGCCGCGTCGGAAAAGGGAATTGACGCTCCTCTTTCGGCGCCGGCTCCAGGCGGTAGGTGCCGCCGCCGTGGTCGGCGATCAGCAACTCGCCGCGCGAGTCGAGGCCGAAGCCGGTGATCTGCATCGGCGTGACGGCCAGCTCCTTGTGCCAGGTGACGCGCCCCTTGTCGTGGCGGATGCCCCAGACCTTGCCCGTCGACCAGTCGCCGTAGACGTAGGCGCCGTGCAGTTCGGGCAGCTTCTTGCCGCGGTAGACGACGCCGCCAGTCATCGAGCGCGCGTCGGAGTGGTGGTGTTCGGCGACCGGCGCCGCCAGCGGCGACGGCCCGCCGAGACGACCCGCGTAAAACGGGTGGCTCCCCTCGTAGGCGCTCCAGCCGTAATTCGCCCCTTTGCGGACGAGGTAAATCTGCTCCCACAGATCCTGGCCGTTGTTGCCGACCCAGACGTCGCCGGTCGGCTTGTCGACGTGCAGCCGCCACGGGTTGCGGAAGCCGTAGGCCCACGTCTCCGGCCGCGCCCCCTTCAGGCCGACGAAGGGGTTATCCTTCGGCACCGAATACTCCTTGCCGTCGCCGGGGCGGTCGACGTCGATCCGCAGCACCTTGGCGAGGAGCTTGCTCAGGTCCTGGCCGGTGAGGTTCGTGTCGGAGTCGGAGGTGCCGTCGCCGGAGGAGACGTACAGCAGGCCGTCCGGTCCGAACGCCAGGTCGCCGCCGTTGTGCCCGTCGGAGTCCCAGGCGAGGACGATCTTCGCCGATTTCGGGTCGAGCTTGTACGGCGGTTTCGGGTCCATCGCGTAGCGCGTGACGCGCGTCCGTTTCTTGCCGCTCATCGGCCCGTTGTCGCCGACGTAGAGGTAGCCGTTCTTGAGGAAGTCCGGGTGAAACGCGACGCCGTAAGCGATGCCGTCGAGGTTAAGGACCTCTTCGGCCTCGGCGACGTCGGGGACGTCCTTGACGCGCAGGATCTTGCCGTGCCCGCCCCAGGGAAACATCTGGTGGAGGAGGAGTAAGCAGTCACTGCCGGGTTGGTGGGCGACGGCGATGGGGCAGACGACCTTCAGGTTGGGGAAGGCGCGGACGGCGCGGTAGGGCGGTGGCGGACTGGGGAAGCCGACGACGCGCGACGTCGTCCAGGGGACGCGCCGGTCGAGGCCGTAGGGCGCGTCGGCGCGTAGCGAGGACGTGAGGGCGAAAAGACAGACGAAGGCAACGGTCAGGCGCATGGCACCAGCGCTCCGGAGCGAATACAATCGGGCCAACAGGGTCATTCGATCATTCCCGAAGGAGGAGCCGATGTCCACGAAAATCGACCGCCGCGACTTCGTCCAGGGGGCGCTCGCCGGCGCCGCCCTGCTCGCCGGCAGCGCCGCCCCGGCCGCCGCCGAGAGGCGCAAGCCGAAGCTGCGCAAGGCCGTCAAGTACGGCATGATCGGCGCCGGCAAGACGATGCGCGAGAAGTTCGAGATCATCAAGAAGCTCGGCTTCGAGGGCGTTGAGGTCGACAGCCCCAGCGGCGTCAACCGCGTCGAGGCGCAGACGGCCCAGGCGGAAACCGGCATCAAGATCCACGGCGTCATCGACTCGGTCCACTGGAACGACCCGCTGTCGAGCCCCGACGCGGCGGTGCGGGCGCGCGGCCTGGCGGCGCTGAAGGTGGCGCTGCACGACGCGGCGCTGTTCGGCGCCGACACCGCCCTGCTCGTCCCCGGCGTGGCCCGCGGCGGCGTCAGCTACGAGCAGTGCTACGAGCGCTCGCAGGCCGAGGTGCGCAAGGCGCTGCCGCTGGCGGAAAAGCTCGGCGTGCGCATCGCCATCGAGGTCGTCTGGAACGACTTCATCACCAAGGTCGAGCAGTTGATTCAGTATGTGGACGATTTCAAGAGTCCGTTCGTCGGCGCCTACTTCGACTGCTCGAACATGGTGAAGTACGGCGTGCCGTCGTCGGCGTGGGTGCGCCGCCTGGGGAAGCGGCTCTTGAAGTTCGACTTCAAGGGCTACAGCAAGGCGAAGCAATGGGTGGCGATCGGCGAGGGGGACGAGGACTGGCCGGAGATCGTCAAGGCGCTGGGCGAGATCGGCTACGACGGCTGGGCGACGGCGGAGGTCGGCAGCGGCGACGAGAAGTGGTTGAAGGAGGTCGCGGACCGCATGGATCGCGTGCTGGGGCTGGGGGCGAAGTGACACGCTTGCGGTTTCGCGCCCGCGCCGCCTTCGGCGCGGGCACGAAACCGGCAGGAGGACGGACGAGCGGAACGGTGCGAGAGAAGGCGTGGAGCCTCCTTCGACCTACTCCTTACTTCTCCCGTTTCAGCTTGTAGAGGCTATAGCCGTCCTTGAGCGACGTCTTGAAGGCTCCGGGGCGCGACTTCTGCGCGCGCTCGTCGATACAAAGTGTCAGTTCGTCGCCCTTGAGCGAATAAATCGCCAAGCAAATGCGCCCCTCGAACTTTTTCTCGAGACAAGTGAGGTCGATCTGCTTCGGGTCTGCCTTGGGATCAATCTTGTAACTGAAGCGGACCTCATCTTTCCGCTGAAAAACCACCGTGTCCTTGTCCACGGTCACTTTCACTTTGTGCGGTGGTGGTCCGAATATCGTGTCGTCCCCGGAGACCTGCACGGAGACGCTGACCCAGACCCCCTGGATGGCCTCCTTGTCGCCTTGAGGAGAGGGCTTGCGGTCGTCGGCCGCGAGCAGAAGAGGAAGTGCGACCAACACTATTGAAAAATTGTATATTTTCATGATTAGTCCCCGCCGCTATGATTGGCAGTAGTGTTTCCGAAGGCGACTGATAAAGGAGATCCGACCCTGCCCGCCTAGCCGAAGACCGTGTCATCCGTTCGTGCCGTTGGGCAGCCGGGCGGTTCTCCAGTTCATCGAAGAACGTCACCGGGATGGCGCGCAAGTCCTCCAATGAAATTGACCGCAAAGCCCATACGATCAATGATCCCGGAGTTGTCGAATAGGGCCTGAATCGTGGTAGCGCCGCCGGCGCTCCCCGTCTTCTTGAAGAGCCCTTGAACATTAGCACTGATTAGAATGCCATTGACGAACGCGCATTGCGCCGGGTCGTTGGCAAACATCGTATTATCGGCCTTGGCCTCGAATGTTCCAAGATTATCGATGTCACAGCGTCTGGTGGCCGACCCCGGAGTGGCGAACAGAGAGAAGTCGCCGTTGGTCCATTCAAATGTCGCGTCCCTTCCGTTGTTGAGCAGGCTATCCTTCATTTGCCTTGTATAAGAATCATTTGGGTCGTCAACGCGCATTGTGGCACCATTAGTCACCGTACAGTTCTGGATTGTTCCCCCCGTCCAAAGGAACAAGCCCGGCTGTTGGTTCCAGAAGAGGCCCGTCACACTTCCTTCCATCACACAACGAGTGGATCGCATCTCAAAGTTGCCGTGATTTATGACTCTATTTCCCGGCGGTATCGTCAGCTTCTCGCCGGACGTCATCCTTTCCCACCCTTGGCCTTCAAAGAACGTTCCGGTGTAAGCGGTGTGAACAGTAAGTCCCGTGCCCGCGAAAAGGATGACGGCGCCGGAAGCAGTAGAAAACACGCCGGCATATTGTCCGTCGTTTTGCAGCCGCAGGATACCGTTGGTGCCGTTGACTGTCCCATAATTATCAAACAGGCAATCGACGGTCGTGGTTCCGTTCGACTTCGTGACTGTGCCCTCGTTGCGAAATCGCTCGGTCCCCACGTCGGGGCTCAGGGTGCCGTCCGCTGAATTCATATAAAATGTTGCACCGGACATATTTTTTATCGTCACACCAGACATAATAATGTTTCCGTCCAGCCAACTGAACGTGCCGGCATTGTCAAGATTTCGGTTCAGGTGTTTCTCGCTCGGGGCCTGTCCGGCCAGCAGAGAAATTGTTGCCGTCCCCAAGAGCGTCATGCGCCCCGTGCCGTTCAGCGAACCGTCGTGCCACTGGAAGTCATTCGAGACGGTCAAGTCGCCGGGACCCCAGATCCCTCCACAGTTAGGCATCATAAAGAGATCGCGAATCGTGTGATTCGCGTTGACGATGGGAGGGCAGATTTGGCCTCCGTTGATGAAGACCGTATCATCGACGTTCGGAACGTGTCCGACGTCCCAGCATAAGGGGTTCTCCCAGGTGGGCGGCTGTCCGGCTCCGCCGAGAACTCCCTGCCAAGTGACCGTGGCGGGCACGCACCGTGGCTCCAGGGCTTCAAGGGCCAGCCGGATGGGCGAGGCGCGTGAACTCGTCGGCGCGGCGAACCGGAGATTTATCTTTACGAGGAGGCCGACGACATACGCGAGCAAGCCACAGAAGGCGTCGACGACGTTCGTGGACGGCTCCCCGAACGAGAAGGGACGGTACGAGAATCCTTGAAGCCAACTACCCACCTTACGGCTATCGTTTGACGGGGTGAGTGTACAACGACGCGCGACGGACTGTCAAGGAAAATATCGCGGCCGCGCTAAAAAAAGTTGGCGGCGCCGAGAAGTGGCTGAAGGAGGTCGCGGATCGCATGGACCGCGTCCCAGGGCTAGAGACACGCCCGCTGTATCGCGATTCGCGTAGCCGCCGTGGTACAATGGCGTCGAACGCCCCGGAGGTTTCGCCATGCCGGTTCACGACTGGACCCGCGTCGACGCGGGCATCTTCCACGCCTTTCACCACGACTGGGTCACGGAGATCTCCCGCGCCCTGAACCGCGGCCTCCTGCCGGCCGATTACTACGCCCTGCCGGAGCAGATCGCCAGCGGGCTCGGGCCGGACGTCCTCGCCTTGCGACGGCCCGGAGCCGCAGACACGCCTGCGCCTTCCCCGAACGGAGGCGTCGCCCTCGCGGTGGCACCGCCCCGCGTCCGGTTGCACACGCGCGCCGAGGCCAACCGCTACGCGGCCAAGACGAAGGCGGTCGCGGTGCGCCATGTCAGCGGCCGCCAGGTCGTGGCGCTGATCGAGGTCGTCTCGCCGGGCAACAAGAACAACCAGAACGGTCTGAACGCCTTCGTGCGGAAGGCCCACGAGGCGCTGGCGGCGGGCCTGCATCTGCTGCTCGTTGACCTCTTCCCGCCGGGGCCGCGCGACCCGCAGGGGATCCACCGCGCGGTCTGGGGTGACGACTGCGGCGAGGACTTCGATCTGCCCGCCGACAAGCCGCTGACGTGCGTCTCCTACGTCGGCGGGCCAGCGGCGGCGGCGTTCGCGAACTTCGCCGCGGTCGGCGACATGCTGCCGCCCATGCCCTTGTTCTTGACGCCGGAGGTGTACGTCAATGTGCCGTTGGAGACGACCTACCAGGCGGCCTGGGATGGGATGCCGGAGTTCTGGCGCGACGTGCTGACCGGCGCGGAGCCGCGCTGCTAAATGGGGCACAAAAAGAATGAATGCATTCTTGACCAGCCCCGAGCGCCAGCGAGGGGTTTCGTCTCCCCTTCGCTGGCGCTCGGGGCTGGTCCATCCTTCCGGATTCCTGCATGGCCGCGCCGTCACGGCCCGCCCTTATCCTTCTTTCTCGGGTCGGCCGGCTCCTTCGGCTTCGCCGGCTCCTTCGGCTTCGCCGGGGCGTGCAGCAGGAGCGACGTCAGGAACGTGTCGGCGACCTTGTCCTCGACCTCCTTGCGGTTCTTGGCGATGACCACCAGCTGGTACACCCGGCCGCGGACCACCACCACCACGTTCCGCTCCACCTCGCCTTTCTTGGTCACGAAGTGTTCCCGGCCCTTGCGCACCCCGACCTGGATCTCCTTCGGCTCGCTCAGCTTCGTCCCCGGCGCCTTGTCCAGGTCGTACATCAGGTCGTAAACGTCGTTGATCTTCATGTCCTTCGTCGCCGGGCCGCCGAGGGCGGTGCCGATCACCACCAACTCCCGGCCGTCCTTCAAGGTACACTGCAGCACCTGCGACTTGCCGGAGAACCCGTTCTGGTTGAACGACCGCTCGCTGTTGGCGATCCCGTCCCGCTCCTTGGGGAACAGGACCGAGTAGCTCCCGTCCTTGGCCTTGTGGAACAGCCACCCCTCCGGTGCCTTGACGGTCTTCGGAGCCTCCTTGGGGGCGTCCTTGGCCGGGTCGCCTTTCTTGTCCGGGTCCTGGGCGACGACGGCAGCGGTTACGACGAGCGCGAGTACGAACGCGATGCAGGTCCTCACGGGAAACCCTCCGAAAGAACAAGGACGTCACGAGGCTGGTATACGGGGGACGGCGCCGGCATCAAGCGGCGCCGCGACTCATCCCTCACTCCAGGTCAGCACCACCTTGCCGCAGTTCCCCGTCGTCATCGCGTCGAACCCCTTCTGGAACTCCCGGTAGGGGTAGCGGTGCGTGACGACCGGGCCGATGTCGAGCCCCGACTGGAGCATCACCGTCATCTTGTACCACGTCTCGTACATTTCCCGCCCGTAAATCCCCTTAAGGGTCAGCATGTTGAAGATGACGGTGTTCCAGTCGATGGCCAGCTCCCGGTCGGGGATGCCGAGGATGGCGATCTTGCCGCCGTGGCACATGTTCGCGATCAGGTCGCGGAACGCGGTGCCGTTGCCCGACATCTCCAGGCCGACGTCGAAGCCCTCCTTCATCCCCAATTCGGCCTGCGCCTCTTTCAGCGACTGGCGGCTCACGTCGACGGCGCGGGTCGCGCCCATCTTCTTCGCCAGCTCCAGGCGGTACGGGTTGACGTCGCTGACGACGACGTAGCGCGCCCCGGCGTGCCGCGCCACCGCCGCCGCCATCAGGCCGATGGGGCCGGCGCCGGTGATCAGCACGTCCTCGCCGAGGAGGTCGAACGACAGGGCGGTGTGGACCGCGTTGCCGAACGGGTCGAAGATCGCCTGGACGTCGCGGGCGATGTGCGGGTCGTGGTGCCAGACGTTCGTCATCGGCAGGACGATGTACGCGGCGAAGGCGCCGGCGCGGTGGACGCCGATGCCCTGCGTGTCCTTGCACAGGTGGCGCCGCCCCGCCAGGCAGTTGCGGCAGCGGCCGCAGACGACGTGGCCCTCGCCGCTGACGATCTCGCCGGCGTGGAAGTCGGTCACGTTCGAGCCGACCTCGGTCACGACGCCGACGAACTCGTGGCCGACGACCAGCGGCACCGGGATCGTCTTCCGCGCCCAGGCGTCCCACTTGTAGATGTGCAGGTCGGTGCCGCAGATGCCGGTTCGCAGCACCTTGATGAGGACGTCGTTGATGCCGAACGTCGGCACCGGCGCCTCGTCCAGCCACAGCCCCGGTTCGGCCTTCTTCTTGATCAGAGCCGGCATCGTCTTCATGAACGGAACCCTCGCGAGAGCGTGTTCCGAGGATTGTAGGGCGGTCGTGTCGCGCCGGCTTGCCGTTTCGCGCCCACGCCGCCCGACGTTACGTTCCGGGAGTGCGCGAGTACGCGACCCTGGGACGATGGCCGCGCGTCTGGTATAGTTCCGGGGGTGCGCGAGTACGCGACCCCCGGCTGGGATATTCAACCCCTTCGGGGTAGGGCCGGGGGCATTTTACCCCGAAGGGGCAGGGCTTCCAACATGGTTGTAAACCCAAGGTATCAAAGGCTTTGCGGCAACAGATCATGTGAACTAACGTCCACTGTCAGTCGGGCCTCGCCGTGGCCGAGGCGG
>JBBROG010000311.1:0-8956 GCA_038229635.1 Gemmatales bacterium | reverse complement strand
TTCGCAATTGCGAAGCCGCGAGCGGCGGGCCGGTTTCGTTTTACCCACCCTGCCAGGCGTGCCGTCGACGCCGAATGTTTCCGGAATGGCGCCAACTCCGCGCTCTTCGTCTGAAGCCGGCTTCCCGTTTTGCCGATCAAATCACTACCAGCCTCACTGGCTTGTGTACTCTTCGCCTTGTTGCGTCTGACCCCGGACGAAGGACGGCCGGGTGTGTGATTTGGCTCGGGGGCGCGGCAGGACGCGCGCCCCTTACCCGAGCCCGGCCGGGCGTACAAGCGTGGCCGCGGAATAGGAGTCCGACCGTGAGAAACGGATTTCTCGGATCGATCGCCGCCCTGGTGTCGGGGGCGGGCCTGGCGTTAGGACAATCCCCCGCCCCGCCGGGGCCGGAGTTGCTGCCGTCGGCGGTGGCGCCGCCGGCGGCGACGGGCGCGTTTCCGCCCGGCTACCCCGTGGCCCCCGCTGGCGTCCCGCTCGCGGCGCTGCCGACGGACGACGAGCCGCCCGCGCCGTCGGCCGACGCCAAGGCCGGCGCGACGAGCCGCTGGGAACACTTCCAGCACGCGCTGTTCGGCGCGAACGAGGCGAAGGAGCTGCCGCGCGCCAGCAAGGGCGGCGCCGCCGCCGCGATCATCCCGTCGCCGGACGAGGTGAAAATCGCCTACCGCGCCTGGGCGCGTGCCGAGTACCTGCTGTGGTACTTCAACCCGGGCGTCGCGACGCCGCCGCTGGCGACGACCGGCCCCGCCTCGAGCTTCGGCATCCGCGGCCAGAACGGCGTCGCGACCGTACTCGGCGGTTCGCAGACCCAGTACGACGACCTCAACGGCACGCGCCTGAGCGCCGGCGTCTGGCTCGACGAGGACGCCCATATGGGCGTCGAGGCGAGCTGGTTCATGCTCTACCAGAACACGGTCAGCCGCACGCTCAGTTCCGACCCGACCGGCGCGCCGCTCCTGGCCCGGCCCGTCTTCGACGCGGTGACGCAGCAGAACGGCGTGCAGCTGGTGGCGTTCCCCGGCGCCCTGACGGGGCAGGTCCGCAGCAGTGCGTCGAGCGAATTGTGGGGCGTCAACGTCGACTTCATCGGCAGCGAGTGGCGCGGCAAGCACGTGTGGGCCGACCTGATCGTCGGCATGCGCTACCTCGACCTGGAAGAGGCCCTCACCGTCAGTAGCAGTGCCACGGTACTCGGGAACGGGACGGCGGCGTTCCTGGGCAACCGCCTCGGCACCGGCAACACGGTGGGCATCGTCGACAACTTCAAGACGCGCAACCAGTTCTACGGCGGTGAGGTGGGTCTGCGGGCGGAGGCGTGCCTGGGCCGCTTCTTCGTGAACGCGCTGGGCAAGCTGAGCATCGGCAACAACCACGAGGTGGTGATGATCGACGGCGGCTCGACGCTGGCGGGTCCGGCGGGGAACGTCGCCGTGCCGGGCGGCCTCTTGGCGGTGTCGACCAACAGCCGCATCCACAGCCGCGACGAATTCACGCTCATCCCCGAGTTCAACGTCAAGGTGGGCGCGTACATCAACTGCCACTTCAACGTGTTCGTCGGCTACAACTACATGTACTGGAGCGACGTGGTCCGGCCGGGCAACCAGCCGAGCCTGGTCATCAACCCGACGGTGGTGCCGTCGAACCTGGCGTTCGGGGCCAACATCGCCGGCCCGGCCCTGCCGGCCGCGATCATCAAGCGGACCGACTTCTGGGCGCAGGGCCTGAACGTGGGGATGGAGTTCCGCTACTAAGAGTGCCAAAAAGAACTCACCACAGAGAACACAGAGGAAAGGCAAAGGGAAGTAAGGGCCGATCCCGCGGTTGTCCCTCTTCCCCTTTGTCTTTCCTCTGTGTTCTCTGTGTTCTCTGTGGTGAGTTCTTTTCGGCGCTCTTACGTCTGTGCGTTCCCGAGGATTTGCAGGCTGAAGCCTTCGAGGTCGAGGTCGTCGCCCTTTTCCGGCTCGCCGACGCCGCCGCGTTCGAGGCTCACGCGGACCAAGGCCCAGACGCTGGTCGGCTCGCCGGCGTGGTCGTAGCCGTGCGCGTCGGTGTCGCCTTCAAGGAGCCAGCGCCAGGTGCGCCGCTCGCTGCCGGGGTCGGCCTCTTCCTGCCAGCCCTTCAGGACGCGGGCGACCGCCTGCACGGAGGCGCGGAAGCCCTTGGGGTCGGCGACGTGCAGCCGCCACTCGTCGGGCGCCTGCTCGAACTCGGCGCGCGGCACCTGGCGCACGGCCTCGAAGAGGCGGTGTTCCAGCGCGGAGCAGCGCCACGGCGACCACAGGTAAAAGCTCACCCGCGGCGTCTCGAACGCCAGACCGTATAGTTCGACGCGCATGCCCGCTCTCCCGGCGACGGCAAACAATCCCCCCATCGTAGCGAGCCGCCCGGCCCGGCGACAGAGGGTTTCCCCCCCGGCCGGCGGGCCGACGAGGGCGGCGCCGGAAAATCGGGCGTTTTCGGTTGCGGCCCGCGCCCGCCTCCCTTACATTCCTCTCTGCACGACCCCACTGCGTCTAGCCGCCGGGAGGCCGAATGAACTCCACTCGCTTCAAGCTCTCCGTGATGATGTTCCTCCAGTTCTTCATCTGGGGAGCCTGGTTATTGACCGTTTCCGACTACCTGACCACGCTGGGGTTCACGGCGTCTCAAAAGTCCTGGACGCTCAACGCCTGGGCTTTGGCATCCATCACGGCCTTGTTCTTCAGCAATCAGTTCGCCGACCGCAACTTCGCGGCGGAACGATTCCTCGCCTTCAGCCACCTCGTGGGCGGCCTCAGCATTTTCGCCCTCGGCTGGGCGACGACGTTCTGGCCCTTCTTCCTCCTGCTGCTCGTCCATTCCCTCTTCTACGTGCCTACGATCTCCATTACCAACTCCATTGCCTTCGCGAACCTGAAGGACGCGCAGAAGGACTTCGGCCCCGTCCGGCTTTGGGGCACGATCGGCTGGATTGCCGCGAGTTGGCCGTTCATCTTCATCCTGGCCGACTGGAACAAGATCCCCGGCATGGGCGAGGCCGGGTTCGTCGGCTGGCTCGGCGCGGTCTTCAGCAAGGAGAACGCCAAGACCGGCGAGGCGTACATGAACGGCATCAGCCTCACCTTCGTGGTGGCCGGCGTCGCCTCTCTTGTGCTGGCCGCCTTCAGCCTGACGTTGCCCCACACGCCGCCGAAGCCGGCGCGGGGCGAGCGGGACCGCTTCGCCTGGCTGGAGTCGATGAGGCTACTCGGCAAGCCGTACCTCCTCGTGCTGTTCGTCGCGACTTTCATCGACGCCGCCGTACACCAGGGCTACTTCGTCCTGACCTTCTCCTATCTCAAGAATCAAGTCGGCATCCCCACCCAGTGGATCACGCCGGTCATGAGCATCGGTCAGGTCGCGGAGGTCGGCACGATGGCCATTCTGGGCTACGTCTTGAAGCGCCTGGGCTGGCGGACGACGATGATCCTCGGCATCCTCGGCCACACGGCGCGGTTCGCCGTCTTCGCCTTCTTCCCCGAACCCTTGCCGGCTATCCTCATCAACGTCCTCCACGGCATCTGCTACGCCTTCTTCTTCGCGACCGTCTACATCTTCGTGGACGAGTTCTTCCCGAAGGACGTGCGGACGAGTGCCCAGGGCTTGTTCAACTTCCTGATCCTCGGTGCCGGCCCGTTCGTGGGTAACTACGTCTGGCCTCAGCTCGAAGAAGTCTTCAAGACGGAGAACGGCATCGACTACCGGCAACTCTTCCTCGTGCCCGCAGGAACGGCTCTGGCAGCCGCGATCCTGTTGGTCCTGTTCTTCCACCCGCCCGCGAAGAAGGAGGCGGACGGGGAGATGCCGGCGACGGCGCACTGAGCGTTAGAAGGTCCGGGAAGGACGTCGGACGGCCTTCCCACTTTCTTGCAATCGCCCGAGCCGGCGTCTATAGTGCGAGCGTAGACGGCCCCCGGCCCCGGCGATGCCCCGCGCCGGGCCGCGACGAGCGCCGATTCCCAGACGTTCGGGATGGATCTCATGGACATGCTCTCTCCCCGGCGCATTCGCCTCGCCGACGCCGGCGCCGCCGGTCAGCTCGCCGCCCTCCGCGACCAGCTCGGCGCCGGGGGGAACGTCGTCTCGGCGCGCGGCCGCGAACTCACCGAGAAGGTCTTCGGCGAGGCGCTGCCGCCGGCGCGCGTCGTCGAGCGCGTCTGCAACGACGTCCGCGCGCGCGGCCTGCCCGCCGTGCTGCACTACACCGAGCAGTTCGACCGCGTGAAGCTCACCCCGGAGACGGTGCGCGTTCCCCCGAGCGAGCTGGCCGACGCCTGGGCGCGCGCCGACGCCGACTTCCTGGAGACGGTGCGCCGCGTGCGGCAGAACGTGATGTCGTTTCAGCTCGGCCTGCTCCACGGCGACGCCGTGCTGAGCGTCGCCGACAGTCACGAGCTGCGCCTGCGCTACCGCCCGCTGCGCCGCGTCGGCGTCATGATCCCCGGCGGCGCCGCCGCGTACCCATCGACGCTGCTGATGACGGTCTGTCCGGCGCAGGCGGCCGGCGTGCGCGAGTTGGCCGTCGTCATGCCGCCGACGCCGACGGGCGCCTACAACCTCGATCAACTGGCCGTCTGTCACGAATTGGGCGTCAGCGAGGTCTACCGCGTGGGCGGTGCCCAGGCCGTCGCCGCGCTGGCTTACGGCGTCGAGGGCATCCGCCCCGTCGACATGATCGTCGGTCCGGGAAATATGTTCGTCGCCCTGGCCAAGCGGTACGTCTTCGGCCAGGTCGCCATCGACAGCATCGCCGGCCCGAGCGAGGTGATCGTCCTCGCCGACGACACCGCCAAGCCCGAGTTCGTCGCCGCAGACCTGATCGCCCAGGCAGAGCACTCGCCGGGCGCCAGCATCCTCGTCACCTGGCACGAGCCGCTGATCGACGCCGTCGCGACCGCCCTGGAAAAGCAGCTCGCCGGGCTGCCGCGCGGCCGGCTGGCGCGCGAAAGTCTCAACAGCTTCGGCGCCTTCATCCTGGCCGAGGGACCGAACGACGCGGTCGCCTGCGCCAACGAGATGGCGCCGGAACACTTGCACGTCATGGCGCGCGACGCGGCGGCGCTGGCGGAGCGCTGCCTCAACGCCGGGGCGATCTTCGTGGGGCCGTACACGCCGGTGGCGCTGGGCGACTACGCCGCCGGCCCGTCGCACGTCCTGCCGACCGGCGGCACGGCGCGCTTCGCCAGCGGCCTGTCGGCGAACGACTTCCTGCGCCGCTCCAGCGTCCTCACCTTCACGCGCGCCGGCCTCTCTCGCCTCGCCGACGACGTCTGCCTCCTCGCCCGCAAGGAGGGCCTGACCGGGCACGCCCTGAGCGTCACGGTTCGCACGAGCCGGGAATAGTGGCCGGTGGTCGGTGGCCGGTGGTCGGTCGCTACTTCGACTTTTCACCGACCTGCCCCAGCAGCGCCTCGACCTCGGCCCAGAGTTGGCGGCACGCCTGCTGCTCCTCGGCCGGCAGTTTGGCGACGGCGCCTTTGTCGCGGAGGCCGCTCAGGTCCGTGTCTTGTTGCCAGTGCGACATCGTCCTCGCGGACGCGGTAGAATGACCACATGGCCAAGAAGCGCACGACTCCCGACCCGGAATTGCCGCGCCGCGTCTACCTCGGGGCCGACATCCCGATGCGCGTGATCCGCCGCTACGCCCGCCGCATTGCGGAGTTGTTCCACCCCGATAAGATTATCCTGTTCGGCTCCCACGCCTACGGCACGCCGAATGAAGAGAGCGACGTCGACCTCCTCGTCATCATGCCGGCGCGGAACCAGCACGATCAGGCGGTCCGCATTCGCTGGGAAATCCCGGCCCCCTTCGCGATGGACCTCATCGTCCGCACGCCGAAGAACCTGAAATGGCGACTGGAGGAGGGTGAATCCTTCCACACCGAGATCCTGACGAAGGGGAAAATCCTCTATGAAAAGGTCGACGGCGGAGTGGGTGAGGAAGGCCGAAGCCGACCGCCTCGCTGCGGAAAAGACCCATCGAAGCGTGCCCCCTCTGCATGACGCCGTCTGCTTCCACTGCCAACAATGCTCCGAGAAGTATCTTAAAGGGCACCTCGAGGAACTCGGGCTGGCGGTGCCGAAGACGCATGACCTGGACCGACTCTCGATGATCTTGTTGCCCCACCACCCGTCGCTCCGCCGTCTGCGACGAGGGCTCATCTTCCTCACCGACTTCGCCGTGGACACGCGGTATCCCGGGAACAGCGCCCGCAAGCGCCAGGCGGAAGCCGCCCTCCGCTGGGCCGAGCGCGTGCGGCAGGAGGCGCGTTCGCTCCTCGGCCTCCCGCCGGCTCCCTGACCGAACAACCCTTCACGGCCCGTTCTTGCCTTGAGCCTGTCGCAGCAACGCCGCGACGTCGGCCCAGAGCTTTTCGCACATTTCGCGCTCCTCCGGGGACAATTTGGCGACGGCGTCTTTGTCGCGGAGGCCGCTCAGGTCCGTGTCGCTCTGCCAGTGCGCCATCGTCCGCAGCACCTGAGCCCGGTCGGCGTGCTTGCCCCACGCAGCCAGGTCGGCGCGCAGCCATTCCACGGCTTGCCGGCGCAGGCGCAGGCGTTCCTTGTCGTCAAGCTTGTCCGCGTCGCGGCCCTCGCCACGGCTCGCCAGGGCGGCGGCACAAGCGGCGTTGTAGCGATGGCCGGACTTGAGGTCGTCGGCCAGCTGGGCGTCGGCCTGGAACGCCTCGGCGTACAGGCGGGCGCCAGCCGAGTATCGCTGGGTATTGGTGCAGAGTACGGCGTATTCGAGTCGCTGGGCAGGGTTGGCCGGCAGCTTGCCGGAGAGGACGTCGGGCAGCTTCTTCTCGAGTTGCTCCCCACTCTGGCTCTGCTGGAGTAGCTGGGACACGGTCGGGCGCAGGGAGTGTCCAGGCGGCAGAAGGTCGAGGGCCTTCTGTAAGCTAGCGATGGCCTCGCCCACCTTCCCCTTGGCTAATAGGGCGATGCCCAGGTTAGTGTGGGCTGCGGCAAACTTGGGGTTGAGAGCGAGGGCCTTCTGGTAGCAAGCAATGGCCTCATCCCACTTCCCTTTGCTCTTATGGTCATTGCCAAGGTTGTAGTGGGCTGCGGCATTCTTGGGGTCGATGGCGATGGCTTTTTGCCAGCTAGCGACGGCCTCGTCCCATTTCCCCTTGCTCGCCAAGGCAGTGCCGAGGTTGTTGTGGGCCACGGCATTCTTAGGGTCGAGGGCGAGAGCCTTCTGGAAGCGAGCGATGGCCTCGTCCCACTCACCCTTGTTCGCCAAGACAGCGCCGAGGTTGTTGTGGGCCTTGGCATACTTGGGGTCGAGGGCCAGAGCTTTCTCGTAGTAAGCGACCGCCTCGTCCAACTTCCCTTTGTTCTGAAGAGCAATGCCGAGGCAATAGTGGACCGCGGCAAGTTTGGGGTCGAGGGCGAGGGCTTTCTGGTAGGAGGCGATGGCCTCGTCCCACTTCCCCTTGTTCGCCAAGGCATTGCCGAGGTTGGTGTGAGCAAAGGCAAACCCAGGGTGGAGGGCGATGGCCTTCTGGTGGCTAGCCATAGCCCCGTCCAGCTTTCCCTTGTCCATAAGGGCAACGCCGAGGTTATTGTGAGCCCCAGGGCTGTCGGGTCGCAGGGCTGCCGCCGCCGTGAGGTAGCGTAGGCCCTCCTCCCCTTCGTCCTTCGATAACACCGTCCCCAGGATCAGGTTAATCCAGAAGTCCCCAGGATATTCCTGCCGGGCGCGGCGCAGAAGACCCAGCGCACTCACCCCCGATTGCTCATCGTTCAATCGACGAGCCAACATTATCAGCGCTGCCGGCGGAAGCACCGCGACGTCGGCCTGCTTGGCCATGTTCTCCAGCGCCGCCCGACGTTCGGGCCTACCGAGGGCTGCCGCGCGGCGCACCTGGCTCGCCCAACCCGACGGGTCCACCTCATCCACCAGACGTGTCAGCCACTCCTGGTGGGGCTCATTCACCCACGGGCCGCGGAGAATCCAGTCGTCTAGCGCCGCGACCACGGCCGCCCGGACGGCGGGGGATCTCCGGGCCAGTTGCTTCGCCAGCGCCGTCACGTCGTCCTGGCCCACTGACCAGCCGCGCTCCCGGAACGCCTCACGATACCCCGGCACCGCCCGTTCCTGCGCTAAACGACTCTTGTGGTCATCCAACTCCGCACCGGCCAGGCGTGCCTCGTCCAAGCGTCGGAGCAAGCGCCTGTCCTTCTCCTCGTCCTCCAGTTCGGCCAGCAGCATCGTGGCCCGTGCCTTGAGGGTTTCCTCGGGCGCATTCTCCAGCAGGGCCAGCGCCCGCTCGACCTGGCCGCGTGCCTGCGCCGCTGTGTTCGCGTCTCCTCTTCCGCGTAGAGCCGCTGCCTCTCCAAGGATCTCGGCGATCTCCTGACGGCGCTGCGCCTGCTTCGCCGCCTCGGCTAGGTCCCGCGCCGCCTGCTGCCGCTCCTGCTCCGCCCTCTGCCCGGCGACCCAGACCCAGCCGCCGCTGCCCAGCACGACCGTCAGCAGCACCGACCCCGTCAAGGCCAGCGCCAGCCGACGCCGCTTACGCTCCTCCGCCGCCTTCACCTGCGCCTCGGCACGCCCGATCTCCGCCTGACGCAGCCGCTCCGCCACCGAATGCTGGTACGCCATCACCGCCGCCGCCACCGCGCCGGCGTGGCCTGGCCTCTCCTCCGGCTCCGCCGCCAGGCAGTGCTTCGCCAGGCCGATCAGGTCTGCGTCGGCGCCGCAGCCGTCCAGCCGAGAAAAGGCGTCGGCGAGGTCGCCTTGCCGCGCCTGGCGCAGGACCGCACTTGACGGGCCGACGAAGGGCGGCTGGCCCGTGAGGATCTCGCACAGGATGGCGCCGAGGCCGAACACGTCGGCGCGCTCGTCCACGCGCCCGACCTCGCCGCGCGCCTGCTCCGGCGCCATGTACGCCGGCGTCCCCATGACGCTGCCCGCCTGCGTCGGACC
>JBBROG010000310.1:0-8978 GCA_038229635.1 Gemmatales bacterium | reverse complement strand
TAAAGTGTGACAGGTGAACCGCGCGCTTGCAAGAGGCGGGGAAATTTTTCGCGCGCCGTTGATCCGGGGGTGCGCGCGCAGGCGCCCCGGCGTCGTCGTACCGGGGGTGCGCGAGTCGTACCGGGGGTCGCGCAGCGCACCCCCGGTACGACTCGCGCACCCCCGGTACGACGACGCCGGGGCGCCTGCGCGCGCACCCCCGGATCAACGGCGCGCGAAAAATTTCCCCGCCTCTTGCAAGCGCGCGGTTCACCTGTCACACTTTATCGGTTTTCCCGAACACACTCGCCCTGACGCGGCGCGGCGACTCGGTATACTGAGAAGGGAAGGGACGCACTCACTTCCGGGCACGCCGTCTGAATGCTAAGGTGACTTGTTGGCACCCCGACGGCGCGGTGCCCCGAGCCGTCCGCGAAAGGCAGGCCGATGCCGGCACCATCGACGACCGAGGAATTCCTGGATCTCGTGCGCAAGAGCGGCGTCGTCGACGACAAGCGCGTCGGCGCCTTCCTCGACAAGCTGCGCGCCGCCGCCCCCGCCCTCCCCGAGCCGCAGAAAACGGCGGGCCTCATGGTCCGCGACGCCATCCTCACTCACTTCCAGGCCGAACAGATCCTGCAAGGGAAGTGGCGCCGCTTCACCATCGGCAAGTACAAGGTGCTCGAGCGCCTCGGCTCCGGCGGCATGGGCAGCGTCTACCTGTGCGAGCACAAGTTGATGCGCCGCCGCGTCGCCGTCAAGGTGCTGCCCACCGCCAAGGCCGACGACCCGTCGTCGCTGGAGCGCTTTTACCGCGAGGCGCGCGCCGTCGCCGCCCTCGACCACCCGAACATCGTCCGCGCCTACGACATCGACCAGGACGACCGGCTGCACTTCCTCGTCATGGAGTACGTCGACGGCGCCAGCTTGCAGGAGATCATCAAGAAGGCCGGGCCGATGGACGTCCTCCGGGCCGCCCACTACATGCGCCATTCGGCCTTCGGCCTCCAGCACGCCCACGAGACGGCGGGGCTGGTCCACCGCGACGTCAAGCCGGGCAACATCCTCATCGACCGCACCGGCGCGGTGAAGATCCTCGACATGGGCCTGGCCCGCTTCTTCCACGACGAGGAAGACATCCTCACGAAGAAGTACGACGAGAACGTCCTCGGCACCGCCGACTACCTCGCCCCGGAGCAGGCGCTCGACAGCCACGGCGTCGACATTCGCGCCGACATCTACAGCCTCGGGGCGACGTTTTATTTCTGCCTGACGGGGCGGACGCCGTTCACCGACGGGACGATCGCCCAGAAGCTCATCTGGCACCAGACGCGCCAGCCCAAGCCGATTCGCCAGCTGCGCCCCGAGGTGCCCGAGGGCCTCGTCGCCATTCTCGACAAGATGATGGCCAAGGATCCCGCGCAGCGCTACCAGACGCCGGCGGAGGTGGCGAGCGTGCTGGAGCCGTGGACGGGAACGCCGATCGGCCCGCCGCCCGAGGACGAGATGCCGCGGCTGAGCCCGGCGGCGCTGGGCCAGACGACCGCCGACGCCGGCTCGTCCTTCGCGGCGCCGACGTTCGCGGCGCCGCCATCGTCGGGCTCGCGGAAGAACTGGCAGGTCGGCTCGGCGGGCGGCGCGCGTCCGGCCGCGTCGCCGGGCAGCGCCCCGACGAAGCCGCCGTCGCAGTCCGGGGTGAAGACGCCGTCGACGTCGCCCGCGCCCCCTCGGCCCGTCGCCCGGCCTTCTCCCGCGCCGGCCCCGGCCCCGGCGGCGCGCTCCGGCTCCCCGTATCGCCCCGCCGCCGCGCCTCAGCGGGCCGCGTCGGCCGTGGCGCCCGCGCCGCGCCCCGCGCCGAAGGACGGGCCGCCCTCGTGGGACCAGATCGCCGGCGACACGGCGCGCCCCGACAACAAGGCCAACACGCCGCCGACCTCCGTGAGGACATTCGCCGGCACGCTGACGCAACGCCTGAGCGCCACGCTCGCCGCCGGGTTGTCGGAGCACAACCGCGTCTGGGTCGTCGTCGCCGTCGTGGCCGCGGTCCTGGCCGGTTCGCTCGGCCTCGCCGCCTGGCTGGCCCTGGGCCGCGACGGAGGGGGCGTGGCGCCGAGTGAAAAGTCGCCTGCACGCACCTTCAAAGTCGGCAAGGACGCCGCGCTCAAGACCGTGCAGGACGCCTTGAAGCTCGTCCGCCCCGGCGACCGCATCGCCGTCCAGGGGCCGGAACACTTCGAGAACCTGCTCGTCGACGGGCGGGAAGACCGCCTGCGGAACATTCTCCTTGAGCCCGACGACGGCGCCGCCCCGGTGATCTGGAAGCCGAGTTCGCGCGACCCGAGTCAGATGATCGCCCTGAGCAACGTCGCGGGCTGGCGCGTCCAGGGCTTCACCTTCGACGGCCACGACGCCTGCCGCGGCAGCGTGCTGCTCCTCACGGGGCGCTGTCCCGGCACCGTACTCGACAAGGTCCGCGTCGAGGGCTTTCGCAAGGTCGGCGTGCTGTTCATGAACTGCGAGGGCGACCCGGACCGCCCCGTGAGCGTGGCCCGGTCCTCGATCCGGCCCGTCGAGCGGGAGACCGCCGACGCCGCGTTTTCCTTCGGCATCGACCCGCAGATGCTGACCGTCAAGTCGAACCGCCATATCACCCTGAGCGACTGCCGCCTCGACGGCGCCTACCAGAGCCGCGTCCAGGTCCGCGACCCGAACAACACGCGGAACGTCACGCTGAGCGGCGTCACCGACGCCAAGGGCGAGGCGGTTTCCCTGCCGAAGTGAGCGCCGCCCGTCAGGGCCGTTTCTGATCGAACAGCCACTTCATCATCTCCGCGTCGCGGTAGGCCGGCCCCCACGAGTCGTGGCCGACGTGCGGGTATTCCGTGGAGCCGGGCAGTCCGCCGGCCTTGCGCAGCGCCTCGACCATGTTGCGCGAGCGCCGCGGCTTGACGACGCCGTCTTTGGCGCCGTGGAAGGCCCAGATGGGGAGTTTGGCGATCCGTGGTGCCTGCGCCTCGTCGCCGCCGCCGCAGACCGGCACCGCCGCCGCGAACAGCTCCGGCCGCCGCGCGATCAGGTCCCAGGCGCCGAAGCCGCCCATCGACAGCCCGGTGAGGTAGATTCGTTTCGGGTCGATGGGGTACTCTTTCCGGAGCGACTCGATCAGTTCCAGCACGAGGCGGGCCGGTTCGCTGGGCTCCTTCGGCTGGGCGTGGCTGTCGGCGGACCAGTCGACGTCGACCCACTTGAGTCCGTCGGGGCACTGCGGCGCGACCAGGAAACAAGGGTACTTCTTGCGGTTTTCGTCCTTCGCGAACTCGGGGACGCCGTGGACGAGTTGCTTTTCGTTGTCGGTCCCGCGCTCGCCGGCGCCGTGGAGGAAGACGACGAGCGGATAACTCTTGGCCGGGGCGCCGTCCGGCTTGAGGAGGCGGTAGGGCAGCGCCTTGCCGTCAGCGCCCGCGAAGGTCTTCTTTTCGAGCACCGCCGACGCTCCTTTCGCCTTCCCGCCGGGGAGATGGGGGTCATCCGCCGCCCCGCGGAAGGGGAGGGCCAGCAGCAACGTGATCGCCCAGAAGCGCGGCACGGGAATATCCTCCGAGGGTGAGAGAAGCGCGTCAACGCGGTAGGCGTTCACGGTTTGGGCGGCGCGAGCAGCGCCCGTAGGCGTTCGACTTCCTTGGTCAGTTCCTCACGCGCGCGGCGATCCTTCTCGGCCTCGCGCACGGCCCGCTCCTTGGCGCGCCGTTCCTTCTCCACCTCGCGCACGGCTCGCCCTTTGGTGCTCGGCCTCACCAACGCCAGGCGGTCGCCCTCGGTGAGTACTCGCAAACCCAACTCCTTGCTTAACACGCTGCCGTCGGCAGCCGCCGGGATCAACTTATACACCCCGTTGCGGAGGCGATAACCGACCAGGGGCGGCTCCAGGCCCAGACCCTCGGGGTCGAAGAGGAAGTATTCGCGCACGCCCAGGCGCTCGTACAGCAGGCGTTTCTCGCCCATGTCCTCCTTGTAAGTTTCCTCCGAGAGGATCTCCAGAAGGAAGCATGGCCGCGCGCCGTTATGCTGCCACTCCTTGTAGGCGTGGCGCTCGCCCGCCGGGTCCACCCCCCGGATCACCATGAGGTCGGGCGCCCGCCGGGCCTTCACGTTGCCGCGCTCGTAGTACCAGAACACGTTGCCGATGACGCAGACGTCGGCGAAGGCGCGGAAGTACTCGCGCAGCACCAAAATTAGATCCATCATCACCAGTATGTGGACCGGCGTCTCGGCCATCGGCTCGGGGTCCGTGTCGGGGTAGTGGGGCTCCGTCGGGGCGGGCGGGACGGGGACAATTCGGCTCATCGGCGACCTCCTCCGCTGGGGCGACCGTCTGACCGATGATACTCCGCTGGACCCAAAACCGCGAGCGCGGACTCCCTACCCTTCCAGCGGCCCCGCTCCCTCGCCGGCGGGACACCCCGCGTCGAGGTACGCCTGCAACAGGATTTGCGCCGCCACCTTGTCGCGTCGTTCCTTGCGCTTCTTGTGCGACAGTCCGGCGTTCCACAGCGCCGCCTCGGCCTCCGCCGTCGTGAAGCGCTCGTCCCAGAAGACGACCGGCAGCCCCGTCGCCTCCGCGAGCCAGGCGCCGAACGCCCGCGCCTCGGCGGCCTTCACGCCTTCGCGGCCGCTCAGATGCACCGGCAGGCCGACGACGAAGCCGCCGACTTCTTCACGCTTGACGAGATCGCGGAAGACGGCGGCGTCCGCGTTGCGCGAGCGGCGGGCGTGGATCGTGAGCGGGAAGGCGATCTTGCGGTCGGGGTCGCTGACCGCGAGGCCGACGCGGACGCTGCCGTAATCGACACCCAACAGGCGCGTGGGACAAGGCATCACAGGTACTCTTCGAGCCCCTTCTTCTTCAGCATCTCGACGACGTTTTTGACAGTTCCCTCTTCGCGGCGGTCGGCGACGAGCGTGGCGTTGCCGTCCTGGATGATAAGGAGGTTATCGACCCCGATCGTCGCGATCAGGCGGTCCGGGTCGCCGACGATGACGCAGCCGTGCGTGTGAATGCCCGCGTGCGTCGCCAGGACGGTGTTGCCGTCCGCGTCCTGCGGGTGCATCCGCTCCAGCGCCAGCCAACTGCCGACGTCGTCCCAGCGGTACGGCGCCTGCACGACCAGCACTTCCGCGGCGTGCTCCATGACGGCGTAGTCGATACTGATCTTTTCGAGGGCTTCGTACTCTTTGGTCAGCACGTCCTGACGGCGGGGAGTCGGCCAGGCGTCGGCGATGCGCTGTACGGCCTCGCGCATGGCGGGGCGGTGCTTCTCCAACTCGGCGAGGATGGCGGACACTTTCCAGACAAAAATGCCGCTGTTCCAGAAGTATTCGCCGGAGGCGACGTAGCGCTCGGCGAGCTCGGGATCGGGCTTCTCGCGGAAGCCGCTCACCGCGAAGACGCTGACGCCCTGGCGGTTGGTCAGCTCGGCGCCGCGGTGGATGTAGCCGTAGCCGGTGGCGGGGTAGGCCGGCGGGATGCCGAACGTGACGAGGGCGTGCGGATGCTCCTCGGCCATCTGCTCGGCGACGTGCAGGGCGCGGCGGAACTCCTGCGCCGGCTCGATGACGTGGTCGGCGGGCGTGACGACCATGACGGCGTTCGGGTCCTGCCGGGCGATGAGAGCGGCGCCCAGGGCGATGCAGGCGGCGGTGTCGCGGCCGCACGGCTCGCCGACGACGCGCTCGGCGGGGAGGGAGGCGAGTTGGCGCGCCGCCTCGTCGCGGTGCGCGGCGGCGGTGATGACCCAGGTGCGCTCCGGAGGCGCCTGGGCTTCGAGGCGGTCGAGCGCCTGCTGCAGCAGGCTGCGCTCGCCGATGAGCGTGAGGAATTGCTTCGGGCGCTTCTGCCGGCTCCGCGGCCAGAAGCGCGTGCCGCCGCCCCCGGCCATAATCATCGCGTGAAGCATCGTTGTCTCCGCGCCCTTCACCAGCCCGAAGCGCCAGCGAGGGCGCCTCCGCCCTCGCTGGCGCTTCGGGCTGGTGAGCGACTTTCATCCCAAATACGTCGGCCCGTCGACGCGGAGCCCCCGGTCGACTTTCGCGGCCAATTCCTCTCCATCAAGGGCGTACAGGGGGCTCACCTCGACCGGCACTGCCGCCGATCCATCTCCCCGTCGCGGCACCCGCACGCCGGCTCGCTCCAGCCAGCCGGCGAACAGGTCGCTCTGCGCCTGCCTCACCGTCTCCGGCGAGTCCGGCCCGCTGGCGTTCTTCAGCGGCATGAACTCCTCGCGGCGGTCGGTTTCGACGACGGTGCAGCGCTCGGCCAGGGGCAGCACATCGAAGACGAACAGCTCGAACTTCAGGGCATTCTCCGTCGCCGGCGGCACCACGACTCCCGAGGCGTCCAGGTACGGTACTTTCTTGCGCGCGGCGTGGAAAGGGATCTTGGTCCCGTCGCCGACGACGCGCCGCAAGAAGGCGACGTCGAAGACGTGGATCGCCGGGCTGCCGGCCCAGAGGCGCAGCCGGCCTCGCTCGTCGGTCTGATTCGCCAGCGCCTCCGGCAAGTCGGAATACTCGATCATGGTGCAGCGGCCATCGACAAGGACGAGGTTGCCGAGCTTGTCCGTCGGCGAGTCCTTGGGCACGATCTTCGCCGACACGTCGGCCCCGTTCAGGAGGTGGTGCCCGAGAAAGACCGGGTCGGCGACTTTGACGAGCGGGTTATCGACCTGGAAATAGAAGACGCTACGGATCCCTTGGGCGCGCAGACGCTCCAGTAGTCCGCTGTCGGCCAGCGCGGTCAGCGTGCCGCCGTGGCCGTTCGGGCTGAGGAAGAGCCGTCCCAGCGCTTCCAGGAGGAGTTGACCCGTCGCCAGGTCCAGCGCCGGCATCGTCCCCTGACAGAAGAAGGCGACCTCGTCCGCCGGCAGGCCGAAGTTGCCATGCCCGGCGAAGAAGGCTCGCGTCTCGGCGTCGGTCGCCGGGCTGGTCATGACGAGGAGCGGCAGCGGCCGGCCGTGCTTGCGGCGCAGGGCCAGCACCTTCTCGGCGTGGATCTGAAAGAGGCTCTTGTTCGTGACCGGGCCGACGGGGAACATCCCCTTGGGGTGCTCGAAACCGAGACGGCTCCCCTGCCCGCCGGCGACGAGGAGTACGGCGACCTCGCCGCGACGCAACGCTTCTTCGCCGCGTCGCCGCGCCTCGGTCGCGTCGTCCCCGAGAGGGATGACCGGCACCGGCCGGATGCGCTCCGGTGGCGGCACCGCGAAGGCGTGGTCGCGCTGTTCGTAGAGCCGGCGGAGTTGGCCGAGGTCGAGGCCCTTGAGTTGGTCGAGCAGTCCTCGGCGCTCGGCGTCGCTCAGCCGGTCCCAGGCGGCGAGGACGTGTTCCTGGCCGTGCTCGTGCAGGCGCTGTCGCAAGTCGTCGGGTACGATGAGCACGAGCGATTCTCGCAGTCCGGCTTCGGGCAAGGATTTCACTACGGCGAGGCGGGGCGGTTTGCAAGACCTCGGCCGGCTCGCGCGGTCTCCCCTATAATGAGGATCGGAGTCGCCCCCCGTCCCCCCGTCGGAGACTGACGCCATGTCCGCACCGGCCTCGGAGCCGCTCGTGCCGGTGGGTCTGAGCAAGGAAGGCGACGACCGCCTCGTCATTCAGTGGAACGACGGCCACCGGGGCGTCCTCGCCTGGACGCACCTGCGCGCCCATTGCCCTTGCGCCGGCTGTCGCGAAGAGCGCGACAAGCCGCCCGACCCGTTTCGCATTCTCAAGCCGGCCGAGTTGGCGCCGCTCAAGCCTGTCGCCCTGGCGCCGGTCGGCCGCTACGCCTACAAGATCACCTGGAGCGACGGGCACGACACCGGCATCTTTACCCTCGAACACCTGCGGGCGCTGTGTCAGTGCCCATCGTGCCAGAAATAGTGTTCAGTGTTCAGTGTTCAGTGTTCAGCAAATGCCTTACTGAACACTGAACACTGAACACTGAACACTGCTAGGAGATTTCCATGCAGCCCCCCGGCGGAATGCCGCAGCAGAAGCTCTCACTGCCGGCCATCAAGCACCTCGTCGCCGTCGCCAGCGGCAAGGGCGGCGTCGGCAAGTCGACCGTCGCCGCCAACCTCGCCCTCGCGCTCCAGATGACCGGCCACCGGGTCGGCCTGATGGACGCCGACATCTACGGACCCAGCGTCCCGATCATGATGGGGCTGCAAGGCGTCAACCCGCAGACGACGCCGTTCCCCATCGAGAAGTACGGCCTCAAGCTGATGTCGATGGGCTTTATCGTGCCGGCGACGCAGGCGGTCATCTGGCGCGGCCCGATGGTCCACCGCGCCATCACGCAGTTCCTCACCGAGATCGACTGGGGGTCCCTCGACTACCTCGTCATCGACCTGCCGCCCGGCACCGGCGACGCCCAGCTGACGCTGACGCAGACGGCTCCGCTCTCCGGGGCCGTTGTCGTCACGACGCCTCAAGACGTCAGCCTCCTCGACGCGCGCAAGGGGCTGGAGATGTTCCGCCAGGTGCGCGTGCCGATTCTGGGCATCGTCGAGAACATGAGTTACTTCGTCGGCGACGACGGCAAGCGCTACGAGATCTTCCGCCACGGCGGCGGCCAGAAGCTCGCCAAGGAGGCCGACGTCCCCTTCCTCGGCGACCTGCCGATCGACCCGCGCGTGGCCGAGTGCGGCGACACCGGCGACCCGATCGTCCACAAGTATCCCGACTCGCCGGTCGCGAAGGCGTACCTGGCGCTGGCGAAAACGGTGATGATCGGGCTGGAGAATGTAGCCAAGGGGCCGGAGTTGCCCACTTTGCAGATGTAGTGTAGCCCGCGTAGCGGGCGACGGATCGTAGCCCCGGGTGGAGCGTACTCGCGTACCCCGGGGAATCCATCCGGGGACGCCACTTTGTTATTGAACCCGCGTAGCGGGTGACGGATCGTAGCCCCGGGTGGAGCGTACTCGCGCAACCCGGGGAACACGACCGGGGACGGGTCCCATTTC
>JBBROG010000309.1:0-8983 GCA_038229635.1 Gemmatales bacterium | reverse complement strand
GAGGAAGCGGTCGGCGGCGCCGGACAGCACGGCGTTGACCTCGGCGCTGATGTCGGTGACGGGCGCGGGCGGCCGGTCGTCGAGGGCCAGCCAGTCGGCCGGCGACGTCTCCACCAGCACCTTCACCGTCGGGTCGAACTCGCGAGTCATGGACGCCTTTCGGAAGGTTCCTTGGCGGCTTCGGGAGGTTGTCGCCTCTTGCCCACGTCCCACAGGCGAAAGCCGATGTCGTTGTTGCGGCCGGGCTTCTCCCCCGGCTCGGGGAGCTTGCCGTCGTTGTCCCGGCGGTCCTCGCCGACGGAGTAGATGATCAGGCCGTCCGGCAGCCGGCGCAGGCGAAGGGGCAGGTTGGTGAACGGGTCGAGCGGCACCGCGGGCAAGAGATCGGGCACGAGCGCGGACAGGGCGAGCGGCCAGCGCCCGTGACGGCGGCGGGCGCGCTCCGCCGCCAGCGCCGCGACCGCCGCCCGCGTCTCCGCCACGGAGCGGGCGTGGGCCAGTGCGACCGTGCCGTAGCCGTACACGAACAAGCCGACGAGGGGGGCAAGCTGCCGGCGCTTGTCGCGGAGTTCCTCGAAGAACGCCGGGTGTTCCTCCGGCGGAAGTCCCGCGACCTCGATCGCCTCGTTCAGGGTGTCGAGGGATTGGGTGTGCGCCTCCATGACGCGCGGAATCACCCACAGGTTGGACACTTTCTCCCAGCCGTGCGGCGGATGGACCTTCCCGTCAAGGCTCTCCAGAGCGATCTGGCCCGCCTCCACGTTCGACCACAATCGATGCACCCCCGCCCGCTCGCCGCGCAGGGCCTGCGGTAAGAGGTTTTGTCCTGCCTCCTCGTCGAGCGCGCGTTGCACGGCGACGAGGGCGTCCTCCGACGGTTCGCCATGCGCCAGGGCGCGCGACAAGCCCCGCAGCGCGTGTTGGCGAGCGGCCAGGCGCACCAGCGCCGTGATCAAAAGCGGCTCGTCACCGACCGAACGCCCGCAGTTGACGATGGCCTGGCAGGAGCGCAGAGCCCCATCGAGGTCGCCCTCCTCGACGCGCGCCATCGCGTCGGCGCGCAGGAGGTAGGCAACGGTCCGGACGGCGTCGTTGTGAGGGACCAGCGTGCCCAGGAAATCGTCGGCGTAGGTGATGGGGTAGCGGCCGCGCGGCAGGTGGTCCAGCCGGCGGGCTTCCTCCAGCGCCGGCCCCACGTCCGCGAGAGCCGCGCGCAGGGCCGCCGCCTGATCGTCGCGGCGCCGGACCGGCGCCGCAATCTCGTCCCAGTCCTCGCCAAAGTCGCGCGGCGGCCAGCGCTCCGGCAGAAGTTTCCGCGCCGCGAGCACTCGACGGGCGCCATTCTCCTCGTCCGGGATCGTGGCGCGGCTCGACTCGATCTCCTCCAACGTCCAGCCGGGGTCGAGTTGATTGGTGCGAGCGACGGCGGCCGCCAGTTGCCCGGCGCGCATCTGACGGAGGTACAGATGCCAACCGACGAACGCGGCCAAACCCAGGAGCATGGGCGATGCGAGGAGGAGGAGCAGGACGAGCAGGCGAACGCGCCTCCGGCGCCGGCGCGGAGGAGGATGAGGAGAAGGGTTCATGAGGGGGTCCGCGCAAGAGACACCAGGGATCATGACGGCGGCAACGCGGTGAATGCTAGCAGACGCGCGAGCCCGAGGGGTGGGCAAACCGTGAGACGAATCCGGCTCCGCGCCATTTTGTCTTGCCGGCGCCGCCGCGACCCTCTACGGTAAGGCACCGACCCTCGGCGGCTCGAAATGTGCCCTGTCCGTCCGGTGCGGAGGACGGAGCCGGCGGCCGAGCCGCGGGAGACGATCGCATGCCCTCCTCGTTGACCTGTGCGAACGGCCACCGCTGGGACGTCGCGCCCGCCGCCGACGGAGCCACGGGCGAGTGGCGGCCGCGCTGTCCCGTGTGCGGCGCGGACGCGCTCCGGGAGGAAGCGACGCTGCCGCCTCCGCCCGAGGCGGACGCCGCCACGCCCGACCGTCGCGCGCCGCGCGACGACTACGAGATCGTGCGCGAGTTGGGGCGCGGCGGCATGGGCGTCGTCTACCTGGCGCGGCAGACGAGCCTCGACCGCCTCGTCGCCCTGAAGATGATCCTCGGCGGCAGTCACGCCGGCGACGCCGACCGGGAGCGCTTCCGCGCCGAGGCCCTCGCCGTGGCCCGGCTGCGGCACCCGAACGTCGTGCAGATTTACGAAGTCGGCGACCACGACGGCCTGCCGTTCTTCTCGCTGGAGTACGTCGACGGCGGCAGCCTCGCCGACCGCCTCGACGGCACGCCCTGGCCGGCGCGTCCCGCCGCGGAGCTGGTCGAAACGCTCGCCCGCGCCATGCACCACGCGCACCAGCAGGGGATCGTGCATCGCGATTTGAAGCCGGCGAACGTCCTCCTCACCGCTTGCGGCTTGGCGCCCTCATCGCGGGACGACTCGGCGAACGCGAAGCCGCAAGCGGCGGTTCCCAAGATTACCGACTTCGGCCTCGCCAAGCAGCTCGACAGCGCCCCCGGCCGCACACGCACCGGCGCCGTCATGGGCACGCCGTCGTACATGGCCCCGGAGCAGGCCGGCGGTAAGGCCAAGCAGATCGGCCCCGCCACCGACGTCTACGCCCTCGGCGCCGTCCTCTACGAGCTGCTGACGGGGCGGCCGCCCTTCCGCGCCGAGACGCCGCTCGACACGATCCTGCTCGTCGCCAACGACGAGCCGGTGCCGCCGTCGCGCCTCCAGCCGAAGGTGCCGCGCGATCTGGAAACGATCTGCCTCAAATGTCTGCAAAAAGAGCCGGCGAAGCGCTACGCGAGCGCCGACGCTCTGGCCGACGACTTGCGCCGCTTCCTGGGCGGCGAGCCGATCCGCGCCCGGCCGGTGTCGGCGCCGGAGCGCCTGGTCAAGTGGGCGCGGCGCCGCCCTGCCGTCGCGGCCCTCGCCCTGTTCAGCGCCCTGGTGACGGTCGTCGGCTTCGCCCTCGTCACGCTGGAGTGGCGCGAGGCGGCGGCCGCGCGCCGCCGCACCGAAGACGCCCTGGGCGAGGCGCGGGCCGGCCTTTACTTCAACCGCGTCGCCCTCGCCGAGCGCGAATGGCACGCCGGCAACACCGGCCGCGCGCGCGAACTGCTCGGGGACTGCCCCGACGACCTGCGCGCCTGGGAGTGGGACTACCTATCCCGCCTCCTCGACGGCGACGTGCTGAAAGTTCCCGTGGGTGCCGCAAACGCGGCCGCCTATAGCCCCGATGGCAAGCTCCTCGCGGTCGCGGACGGGGCCGTTCGCGTCATCGACGTCGCCACGGGCGAGCGCGTCCGCAGCCTCGGGGGAGGCGGCACGGCCGGCGGACTCGCGTTCAGTCCCGACGGAAAGCGACTGGCCGGAGGAGGCCGCGAGCTGAAGCTGTGGGAGGTGGAGAGCGGCCGCGAGCTGTTCTCCGCCGCGGCTCCGGGCGACGCGAACGCCGTCGCCTTCAGCCCGGACGGCCGGCTGCTCGCCTCGGCCGGCGGCAACGCCCGCGCCGATCGGCCCGCCGACGTGACCGTCCGGGACGCCGCGACGGGGAAGGCGGTGCGGACCCTGCGCGGCGCGCGCGGCAGCGTGACGGCGCTCGCCTTCAGCCCCGACGGCCGTCTGCTCGTCGCCGCCGGCACCCTCTTCACCGCGCACGCCGGGCCGGCGCTGGTCTGGGAAGCCGCCACGGGGAAGGAACTCGCCCCCTTCGCCGGCCATGAGCGCGGCCTGTCCGACGTCGCCTTCAGCCCCGACGGCACCCGCCTCGTCACCGCCGGCGCCGACCAGACGGCGAAGGTCTGGGACGTCGCCACGCGCCACGAGTTGCTCACTTATCACGGCCACGCGGGCGCCCTCCGGGCCGCACGCTTCAGCCCGGACGGCCGTCACGTTGCCTCGTCCGCCAACGACCGGACGGTGCAGGTGTGGGACGCCCGCACCGCCCGGACGGCCCGCGTCCTGCGCGGCCACAAGGGCGTCGTCGTTGACCTCGCTTACAGCCCCGACGGCCGGCTCCTCGCCACGGCGGCGCGGGACGGGTCACGCCGCGACGAGGGCGAGCTGAAACTGTGGGATCTGTCCGGCGGGCAGGAGGGCCAGTCGCGCCGCGGCCACGTCGGCGTCGCGCTGAGCGTCGCCCTCGGCGCCGACGGCCGCCGCCTCGCCTCGGCCGGCTTCGACGGGGCCGTCCGCGTCTGGGACGCCGCCACGTTGCGCGGCACGCACACGTTCCGCGGCGTGGGCGGGGAGGCGAACAGTGTCGCCCTCAGTCCTGCCGGCGGCCTCCTCGCCGCGCGGGGCGCCGACCGGCGCCTCACGGTCCGGGACCTCGACGCCGGCAAGGCGGAACGCACCCTCGGCGAAGCGTCCGGGCAACTGCGCTCGGCCGCCTTCAGCCCCGACGGCCGCCTCCTCGCGGCCGAGACCGGCGGCCTCCCGTTCGTGCCCGCGGCGGGAGAAGTGACAATTTGGGATCTCTCGACGGGCCAAATAATCTTCCGCGACGAAGGGCGCGGCCCCTCGTTCAGCCCCGACGGGCGCCGGCTGGCCTTCGGGCGCGGCCTCGGCGTCCGCGTCGTCGACGTCGCGGGCGGCGGCGAAGTGATGGCCGCGGAAGGCCACGGCGACGTCGTCGCGGGGACCGCCTTCAGCGCCGACGGCCGCCTCCTCGCCACGGCGAGCTGGGACCGGACCGTGCAGGTCTGGGACGTCGCCGAAAAGCGCTTGCTGCGGACGCTGCGCGGGCACGCGGCTCCCGTCTGGGGCGTCGCCTTCCACCCCGACGGGCGCCGCCTCGCCTCCGCGAGCCTCGACGTCGGCGGCGGCAAGGGCGAAGTCATCCTCTGGGACGTGGACGGGGGACGGCAGGCGCTGACGCTCGACGGCAGTGCCGCCGTCGCCTTCAGTCGTGACGGCACGCGCCTCGCCTCGCTGGGGACCGACATCTTCCTGGCGACGGACGTGCGCCTCTGGGACGCCGCCGAGATGAGCGACGAGACGAAGGCGGCGCGGCGGGCCGCCTCCCCCGACGTCGCCGCCTGGCACGCGGACGAGGCGGATGCCTGCGCCGAGGCCGGGCAGTGGCCGGCGGCCTTGTTTCACCTCGACCGCACCGCGGCCGCCGGCGCCGACCCGTCGAGTTGGCACCGGCGCGGCCTGGTCCTCCTCGCCGTCGGCGACCGGGAAGGGTATCGCCGCCACTGCGCCCGCCTGTTGGAGGCACACGGCCGGACGGAGGACGCCGCGGCCGCCGCCTGGCTCGCCTGCGCGTGCAAGCTGACGCCCGACGCCCTCGCCGACTTCACCCCGGCGCTGCGCCTCGCCGAGAGGACGGCGACTCCCGGCAACCTGTTTGCGACGAACAACCTCGGCGGCATCCTTTATCGCGCGGGCCGCTTCGAGGAAGCGGTCGCGCGCCTCGACGAGGCGAGGAAGCTGCGCCGCGACGGGATGTTCGTGTGGGAGTGGCTCTGGCTGGCGATGGCGCACCAGCGCCTCGGCCACGCGGCGGAGGCGCGGGAGTGGCTCGGACAGGCGACGCGCGGGATCGACGCGGCGGGGGCGCTGCCGTGGCCGCAGCGCGTCGAGTTGGACCTGCTGCGGCGCGAGGCGGAGGCGCTCGTCAACCGGCCGCCGCCGTAATCTCCGGATCGACGAGGGCCGAGGCTTGTGGGGTGGGGCCAACTTCTCTGGTGCCGGCAGCGCGATTTGGGGTATATAAGTTCGTTCCCACCCCCCCGACGGACAAACGCATCCGCCACGACGAGGGCGACTATGCCTCCTCTCCCGCCGCCCGTCCCGCCCCGCGCCTGGGTGGTGACCTTCGCAGGGACGGCCGTCAACCTGTGCCTGGGCATCCTCTACGCCTGGAGCGTCTGGAAGGCCAACCTGATCGCCACCCCGGACCACCCCGCCGGCTCCCCCATGACCGGCCTCAACGTGGGCTGGACCTACCTCACCGACGCGCAGGCGACGTGGGCGTATGCCGTCTGCGGCCTCGTCTTCGCGCTGTTCATGATTCCCGGCGGCCTTGTGCAGGACCGACTCGGACCCAAGGTCGGCGCCACGGCGGGCGGACTGTTCCTGGCCGCTGGCTGCGTCCTGGCCGGACTGATGAAGAGCTACCTCGGCCTGATCCTCGGCTTCGGCCTGCTGGGCGGCATCGGCATGGGCCTCGGCTACGCGGCGGCGACGCCGGCCGCGGTCAAGTGGTTTCCCGCCCACCGGCGCGGCCTGGTCGTCGGCCTTGTGGTGGGCGGCTACGGCGGGGCGGCGATCGCCATCTCGCCCCTGGCCAAGTATCTTATCGCCGACTACGGCGTCTCCTGGAGTTTTATCGCCCTGGGGGTTCTTTTCGCCGTGGTCGTCGTCGTCGCCGGTCAGCTCCTGTCCTGGCCTGAACCGCACCACCTGGCCGCCCTCGCCGCCGCCGCCGGCCCAACCGCCGGCCGTGAGACGGCGATGACCCGCGTCGATTGGCGGGCGCCGGCCATGTTGAGGACGTGGCAGTTCTACGCCCTGCTGTTCCTGTTCTTCGGCTCGGCGCAGTCCGGGCTGCTCGTGATCGCCAACGCCGCGCCGATGTTGAACCGCACCGCCGAAACGGTCGCCTTCTTCGCCGCCAACGCCTGGGTGCTGTCGTCCTACGGCGGGCTGGTCAACGCCTCGGGGCGCGTCGGCACGGGCCTGTATTCCGACCGGATCGGCCGGCGCAACGCCTACCTCATCAACGGCCTTCTCTCGGCGGCCTGCCTGTTCCTGACGCCGGCCATCATGCGCTCGGGGAACGTGGTGCTGCTCTTCCTCGCGGTCGGCATGGCCTACTGGCAGTACGGCGGGGGGCTGTCGCTGTTGCCGGCGTTCACCGCCGACTTCTTCGGCGCGAAGAACCTCGGCTTCAACTACGGGCTGGTGTTCCTCGGCTGGGGGATGGCCTTCTTCGTGCCGCAGGCCGCGGGGTACCTCAAGGACCTGACGGGGAGCCTGGACCACGCCTTCTACCTGTCCGGCGGCCTGCTCGTGGCGGCGGCGGCGGTCAGCCGGTTGGTCCGGCGCCCCCTCGCCCCCGGCGAGAAGGCGACAGGGGAAGGAGCATGAGGCGGCGAATAGCGTTCGCGGAAACGGTGTAAACTCACGGAGTTCGGGTGTGAGGCAGGCGCATCGGCCGTCGCTCGTACGGAGCGCATGAGCGCCGAGGATAACCGCCCCGGCCGGGGCCGGCAACAGCTCCCTGACGGGGTTAGAGAAGAGGCCGGGGCGGGCGGGGCCGTGATGGCGGCGTCGCGCCCGGGGAATGTTCCGGGTGCCTCGACATCTCTGTTTTCCTCATCCGCTGGCGAGTCGCACGTCCGGGGGAGTGCAAAACCCCTAGCATATTCTGGCGCCTCCGCCGCCCGCCCCGCACCGATGTCCCATGCGCCGGCCCCTCCGCTACCAACTGTTGCTCCCCCTGCTGACGCTGCTGCTCGGCGTCGTTGGCATCAGCACCTGGACCGCGCTGGCGTCGGCGGGGCGGGCGCGGCGGCAGATCGAGGAGCAGGTGCGCAACGTCGCCCACACGTTCAGCGACGCCCGCTTCCCGCTCAACGACCGCGTCCTGGAGCAAATGAAGCTCCTCGCCGGCGCCGATTTCGTCCTGCTGACGCGCGACGGCCCGCGGGCGACGACGCTGCGCGCGGAGGGCGCCGAGTTGCCGCCGGCGGGGGCGGTCGTCGAAAACTGGCAGACGTTGAGCCTCGGGCCGCGCGTCGAGGTCGGCGGCGAGGCGTACCTGGGCAGCGGCGTCCGCCTGCCGCCGCGCGCCGACGCGCCCGACGGGGGCACGCTCTACATTCTCTACCCGGAAACGCTGTGGCGCACCGCGCTGTGGGAGGCGGTGCGGCCGTCGCTGGTGCTGGGCGGCTTCGCCGGGCTGGCGTCGCTCGTCCTCGCGGTCGGCGTCAGCCAGCGCCTCGGACGCCGCGTCCAGGAGTTGGAGCGGCGCACGCGCCTCATCGCCGCCGGCGACTTCAGCCCGATGCCGCTGCCTCGCCGCGACGACGAGCTGCGCGACCTCGGCCAGTCGGTCAACGAGATGGCCCAACAACTCGCCCGCCTTCAGGAAACGGTCCGGAAGACAGAGCGCTTGCGCCTCCTGGGGCAAGTCAGCGGCGGCCTCGCCCACCAGATGCGCAACGGCATCACCGGCGCCCGCCTGGCGGTGCAGCTGCACGCCCGCGAGTGCCACGACGGGGGCGACGCCGAGGCGTTGGACGTGGCGCTGCGCCAACTCGCCCTCCTGGAAGCGCACCTGAAGCGCTTCCTCGACCTGGGCCGCGACGGCCCGATACGGCGCCGCCCCTGCTCGGCGCGCGACCTCGTCGAGGAGGCGGTGACGCTGCTGCGGCCGCGCTGCAAGCACGGACGCATCGACCTGCGCTGGGCGCCGCCGGGGGAGGACGCCACGGTCGTCGGCGACGCGGGACAGCTCGGCCAGGTGGTCCTCAACATCCTGACGAACGCCGTCGAGGCGGCGGGACCGGGCGGTTGGGTCGAGGTCTCGTTGCGCCGCGCGGAAGATCCGTCGTCAGTCGTTCTCATCGAGGTGAGCGATTCGGGGCCGGGACCGGCGACGGACGTGGCGGAGCGGTTATTCGAGCCGTTCGTGACGGGCAAGCCGGAGGGCGTCGGCCTGGGGCTGGCGGTGGCACGGCAGGCCGCCGAGGCGCACGGCGGGCGCGTCAGCTGGCGGCGCGACGGAGCGGTGACGCGGTTCCGGATTGAACTGCCGACGGCGTAGTGGAGACGGGCTTTGCTCCCCATCTCCCCTTCGGGGAGAGGGGTTGGGGGTGAGGGGCGCATTGCCCCCCTCTCCCCTTCGGGGAGAGGGGTTGGGGGTGAGGGGTTAGAATCTCCAGCGGGTTGGGGGGGGGGGGGGGGGGGGGGGGGGGGGGGGGGGGGGGGGGGGGGGGGCGGGGGGGGCGGGGGGGG
>JBBROG010000308.1:0-8995 GCA_038229635.1 Gemmatales bacterium | reverse complement strand
CCGACTGACAGTGGACGTTAGTTCACATGATCTGTTGCCGCAAAGCCTTTGATACCTTGGGTTTACAACCATGTTGGAAGCCCTGCCCCGAAGGGGTTACATATCCCAGCCGGGGGTCGCGTACTCGCGCACCCCCGGAACTCTGCGGAAAGAAGAAACCCCGAGGCGGCGCGTGCCGTCTCGGGGCCTCGACGATTCCGGGCGCGCGACAACGTGTCATGTATGCGCCGTCTCGGGCAGCACCGGCGCCGCCTGCGCCTTCTTCATCTCGCCGCGCAGGTAATCGAGCGCCTTGTTCAGGACGCGGTCCTCGAAGGGCTTCTTCTCTTTCTCCTTGTCGGTCTTCGGCTTCGCCGCCGCCTTCCCCGGGACGACGTCGCGCTCGCGCACGTTCAGGGCGTAGTCGATCCGCTCCTGGTCCGAGAGCCGGACCTCGTAGCCGTGGTCGGCGGCGTCGACGACGCGCGCCTTGTACGAATTCTGCTCCTCGGCGGAGAGGACGGCGGCCAGCGCGCTCACGAACTCCTGGTCCGTCGCGTACCGCTTGTCGACCAACGGGCTGAGCTTGGCAAGCACGGCGTCCGGGACGCCGCCCTTGCGCAGGGCGTCGATCGATTGCGCCGTGAGCGTGTCGCCGGCGTCGTTCGGCGCCACGCCCCACTCGTCGGTTTCCTTGGCGTCGGGGAAGCGGTGAATGTTCTTGTTGCTCGGCCGCCAGTAGCTCGCCGTCGTCAGCTTCAGGGCGCTCGTGTGGCTCTCCATCTCGATGATGTTCTGCACGCTCCCCTTGCCATAGGTGCGCTCGCCGACGACGACGGCGCGCTTGTGGTCCTGCAGCGCCGCCGCGACGATCTCGCTGGCGCTGGCGCTGTAGCGGTTGACGAGAACGGCCATCGGGCACGTCCCGTCCGGCAGGAGAGCCTGGCCGGGCCGCGCGTCGTAGACCTCGTCGCGGTGGTTGCGCCCCTTGGTGCTGACGATGCGCCCCTCGGCGAGGAAGACGTTGCTGATCTCGACCGCCGCCCGCAGCAGCCCGCCCGGGTTGTTGCGCATGTCGAGGACGAGGCCGCGCATGCCCTGCTTGCGGAGCTGGGCCAGGGCGTCGCGCAACTCCTGGGCCGCCGTCTCGCTGAACGCCGTCAGCCGCAGGTAGCCGATCTTGCTCTCGGCGTCGAGGAAATAGTCCCACTCCTTCGAGTTGTCGGCCTTGCGCTTGTCGCCGAGAACGGCCTGCACCTGAATCTCCGCCCGCTTCATCTCCAGGTCGACGGGGTCGCGGCTCCCCTCGTGCAGCACGGTCAGCGTGATCTTCTGGCCGGGGTCGCCCTGGATGACGTCGACGGCCTCGCTCAGGCGCATATTCTCCGTCGATTTGCCGTCGATCTTGAGGATCAGGTCGCCGGCGAGGACGCCGGCGTCATAGGCGGGGGTGCCGACCATCGGGCTGATGACGCTGAGGGCGCCGCGGTTCTGGCGGTCGTAGCCGATCTGCACGCCGATGCCGCCGAACTTGCCCTTGCTCTGCTTGGTGAACTGCTTGAATTCGCGCGGGTTGATGTAGGTCGTGTGCGGGTCGAGGCGTTCGAGCCCGCCGTTGATCATGTCCTCGACGAGCTTGCGCTCGCGCTCGGGGTCGACGTCGCTGACGTACTTGTGGCGGACCTCGTGGAGCACGTCGACGACGAGTTGGACGAGGGCGTAATCCTTGTCGCGCTCGCGGGACGGGGCACTGTGTGAGACCGCGAAACCGAAGACGGCGACGGCGGCGATGCCGAGCAGCCAGGCCAGGTTACGACGGGGCATGGGGGAAAAGTCCTCCTGCGCGGGAGCCCGAAGACGAGAGCCGCCCGAGCCCGGCGACGGGCGAGGCGGTGGGCCTGGCGATTATACCCCGCGGCGGTTTTTCAATCGAGGGGAGAATGCGGCGCACGCACCCCGGACGGGCGCGCGGCCGTTGACGATGCCTCGTCCCCACCGTATACACGCAATGTCCGGCGCCTTCGGCGGGCCGGCTCGGGCGTGCCCCTCGATTTTCTCCTCTTCCGCTCTCTCGTGAGGATTGCATGAGCACACGGACTGCTTTCGCGAAGGCGCCGGCCGCGCTGCTGGGCCTGCTCCTCGGCGCCTTGCCCTACGCCGGCGCCGCGGAGCCGCGCCCCGTCCCCCTGGCGACGGGGCTGAAGAACCCGACCTCGGTAGCGGTCGGCGCCGATGGCAAGGTCTACGTCACCGTCGCCGGCGAGCTCGGCAAGGACGGCGACGGCGCCGTCGTGCTCCTCGACAAGGGCAAGGCGGTGCCGTTCGCGACCGGCCTGGACGACCCGAGGGGCCTCGTCGCTTTCGGCGATGCCCTCTTCGTCGCCGACAAGCAGCGCGTCTGGCGCGTCGACCGCAAAGGCTCCGCTCGCCCCTTCGCCACGTTCCCCGCGCCGCCGCAAGCCCTGGGCGACCTCGCCGTCGACGTCGAGAGCGGCACGCTGTTCGTCGGCGACGCCGGCGACGGCAAGGGGCACGGCGGCGCCGTCTACCGCGTCACGCCGAAGGGGAAGGTCGACGTCGTCACCGACGCCAGGCGCTGGCCGGAACTGCACACGCCGGGCGGCTTGGCTCTCGACGGCGCGTCGCACCTGTTGATGGCCGACCGCGGGACCGGCACGCTGTACCGCATCAAGCTCGTCGACGGGTCCACGGAGAAACTGGCGGACGGCCTCGGCAGCGCCGGCGGACTCGCCTGGGACCGCTTCGGCCGGCTGTTCGTCGGCGACGAGAAAGGCGGACAAATCTTCGTCATCTCGCGCCCCGGCGAGAAGCCGGTGGCGCTGACGTCCGGGCTCGCGCCGGCCGACCTGTGCCTCGCCGCGAACGGCAAGGCCGTGCTGGCCGCCGACACGAAGGCCGGCACCGTGTCCGCCGTGCGGACGACGGCCCCCGGCGCCGAGGTCGACGAGACGCCGCTGCCCGTCGAGACCGCGCTGGCGTTCCCGAACCTGGAGTGGTCCGGCTGGAAGGGCGAGAGCGACAGGGGCGCCGTCCAGGCGCTGCGCCCCATCGTCCTGACGCACGCCGGCGACGGCAGCAACCGCGTCTTCGTCGCCACGGAGCAAGGCGTCATCCACGTCTTCCCCGACGACCAGAAGGCGACCAAGACGCAAGTCTTCCTCGACATCCAGAACCGCGTCCGCTACGACGACAACTCGAACGAGGAGGGCTTCCTCGGCCTGGCCTTCCACCCGCGCTACAAGCAGAACGGCGAGTTTTACGTCTTCTACACCCCGAAAAAGGGGGCGCACCCGCACACGAACGTCCTGTCGCGCTTCCGCGTCCGCCGCGACGACCCGAGCAAGGCCGACCCGGCGTCCGAGGAGGTGCTGCTCACGGTCACGCACAACTACTGGAACCACGACGGCGGCACCGTCGCCTTCGGGCCGGACGGCTTCCTCTACCTCACCCTGGGCGACGGCGGCTCCGCCAACGACCCCGACGAGAACGGCCAAAACCTCAAGACGCTCCTCGGCAAGATGCTCCGCCTCGACGTCGACCGCAAGGACGGCGACAAGCCCTACGCGATCCCGAAGGACAACCCGTTCGTCGGCCGCAAGGACGTCCGCCCGGAAATCTGGGCCTACGGGCTGCGCAACGTCTGGCGCTTCGCCTTCGACCGCAAGACCGGAGCCTGTTGGGCGGCGGACGTCGGGCAGAACCTGTACGAGGAAATCAACCTCCTCGTCGCCGGCGGCAACTACGGCTGGAGCGTCCGCGAGGCGCTGCACCCGTTCGGCGCCAAGGGCGTCGGCGTCAAGAAGGATTTGATCGACCCGATTTGGGAGTATCACCACGACGTCGGCAAATCGATCACTGGCGGCGGCGTCTACCGGGGCAAACTCCTGCCGGAGCTGGACGGCGCGTATCTGTACGGCGACTACGTCAGCGGATTGTTCTGGGCCTTGAAGTACGACGAGGCGAAGCGCCGCGTGGTCGCCAACCGGCCGATCAAGAGTAAGGCCATCCCCGTCATGTCGTTCGGCGAGGACGAGAAGGGGGAGGTCTACTTCATGACCTACTCGACGACGGGGCAGGGGTTGTATCGCTTCGTGCGCTCGGGGGAGCGTAAGGGCGAGTAATGCCTCAGGCGCTCGGCCCGAGGAACCCTCCCGTAGGACGGACCTCTGGTCCGTCGCGGCAGCCGGGGCCGCTCGGGGAGCTACGAATCCCGGAAAGCGAACATGCGGCCCCGGTCTGCTGCAGCGGTTGGTTAACACCCGCGCCGCCGGGGCGGCCCCGAGGCCGGTGAACGGGGACTAGCCGAGCCTTCGCCGCAAGACTAGGCGGAACTGGGCTACGAACGGGTGCCTTTGGGCGAGGCGTCGGCGGTGCCGACCTGACGGCGGGCCAGGCGCTCGCGGCCTGGCGAGAAGGTAGACCACCGACAACGCCGGACGGGATCGACCTCGGAGGGAGCGAGGCGCGGGGCCAGTACGCGCCTCGGGGACAAATACAGGATAGAGAAGGCCGATAATGGGTCTAGTTTTCAAGCCCGTTCATGGGGAGGCCTCTTGCTCCTCCCCGAACAGCACCGACAGCGACCGCCGCGGGTTGCTTAGGAAACCCCGCGAGACCAAGTAGTGCTCGGTGTCCGTGTAGGCTACCTCCCGGACCCCCTCGCCGTCCAGCAGATAGATGCGGGCTTCGGGGTACGCCATGATGATCGGCGAGTGCGTGGCGATCACGAACTGCCCGCCCCGGCACACGTAGTCGTGCAGCAGACCGAGGAACTGGAGCTGCCGCTTGGGGGACAACGCGGCCTCCGGCTCGTCCATCAGGTACAGCCCGTGGTCCCGGAACCGGTTCTTGAACAGGGCGAAGAACGACTCCCCGTGCGACTGCTCGTGGAGCGACTTGCCGCCGTACGCGCCGATGATCGGCGGGCCGCCCGGCTCCTTGTCCAGCCGCTCGATCTCTGACGCCACGTTGTAGAAGCTCTCGGCCCGGAGAAAGTAGCTGTCGCCGGGCAGGGCGGGAGCCTTTGCCAGCCGGACGCACTCGTCGAGCGGGGAGTGCGATGCCCGCGTGGCGAAATTGAAGTTCCGGCTGCCACCCTCCGGGTTCAGCCCGCAGGCAACCGCGATGGCTTCCATGATGGTCGATTTGCCGGACCCGTTCTCTCCGACCAGGAACGTCACCTTCGGGTGGAACGGGAGTGTGGTCAGGCCGCGGACGGCGGGCAGGTTGTACGGGAAGCGGTCGGCGTTCGTGATGCGATCGCGGAGCAACTCCAGGTGCAACAGGTACGGCCCCGGGTTGCTCTTCCGCTTCCGCGCCACGAACCGCCCTCTGTGGCCTAACCAGCCCGAAGCGCGAGCGAGGGACGTCCCTCGCTCGCGCTTCGGGCCGGTCACTCCCTCGGTCACGACGCCTGATGCTGCCCGCGCAACGTGGCGGGCATGAGGCCGTACTTCTTCATCTTCTTGTAGAGCGTGACGCGGCTGATGCCGAGCGCCTCGGCGGCGCGGGCGCGGCTGTTGCCGTGCCGCTCCAGCGCCTTGAGGATGAAGTTGCGCTCGACGACATCGATGCTCGCCGACAGCGTCTCCACCGGCGGGGCGTGCGGCTTGCCGTTCGTCGGCGGGGTGTGTTCGCGGATCGACTGCGGCAGGTGCTCCGGCAGCAACTCCGAGCCGTTGCTCACCAGGACCGCCTGCTGCACCGCGTTCTCCATCTGGCGGATGTTGCCCGGCCAGGGGAACGACTCCAGGCAGCGCATCGCCTCGCGGCTGATGGTGAACAACTCCTTGCGGAACTTCGTCGCGAAGCGCGCCGCCATGCCGCGCGCCAGCGCCTCGATGTCCTTCGGCCGCTCGCGCAGCGCCGGCAAGTGGAACGACATGACGTTGAGGCGGTAGTAGAGATCCTGGCGGAAGCGGCCGGACGTCGCGGCCTCCTCCAGGTCCCAGTTGCTGGCGACGATGATGCGCGCGGTGCAGGTCTGCGTCTCGTTGCTGCCGACCGGCTCGTACTCGCCCGTCTCGATGACGCGCAGCAGCCCCGCCTGCTGCTCCAGGCCGAGCGTGTCGATCTCGTCGAGGAGGATGGTGCCGTTGCCGGCGGCGGCGAACTTGCCGATCTTGGTGCGGTCGGCGCCGGTGAAGGCGCCCTTGGCGTGTCCGAAAAAGGCGCTCTCGACGAGGTTGGCCGGCTGGGCGCCGCAGGGAACGGCGAGGAAGGGGTTGTGCTTGCGCGACGAGCAGTCGTGCATCAGGCGGGCGAGGTAGGTCTTGCCGGTGCCCGTCTCGCCCGTCAGCAGCACGGTAACGTCGTGGGCGGCGGCCAGGCCGATGCGCTCGACCATCGGCATCAGCGACGGCGTCATGCTCAGGAGGCGGCGGCGGATCACCTCCTCCAGCGTCTCCTCGCGCGTGCCGAGGAACGTCCTGGCGTGGGCGCCTCCCGCATCGCGGGCGAGGGCGGCGAGCGCGTCCTCGCACTCGGGCCAGCGAAGCAGGGCGGTGACGTGGGGCTCGACGTGGGTCAGCTCCCGGCAGTCGGGCAGCCCCTCGGCGAGCAGGAGGACAATCGTGAGCGGCAAGCGCTGGATCGAGATTTCCTGCACGAGTCGCGCGGCCGGCTCGACCTCCGCCGCCGCGGCCACGACGAGGACGAGGACGCCGTCGGTGTCGCGGCCGAGGTGGGTGCGAATTGTGTCGTATTTGCAGGCGAAAACGGCCGGGTTGACCGTCCTCTTGAGGGCGGCCTGGATCGTCCCGGCCAACCGCTGGTCTTCGGCGACCAGCGCCACGCGGCTGCCTGTCATCGCTTGTCTCCCTCCCGCCGTCCGCCGGAACCCGAGGGATCCCGCGCGCGGAGGCGGCGGCTGCGTGCTGTTCATACACCGGCAACCCGGAGGGTCGCCGAGGGTCGTGGAAGGCCTCATTCGCGGCCGGTCTGCCGGGTGCGGGCCGTCGGCGTCGCCGCGCGGAGGCGGCGGCACGACGGGAGCAGTGACCCTGATCCCGGGGACCGTCTGACTGATGAGGATTCCTGTGGACAGCGAGGTCACACAAGACGAGTCCGTTCGACTGAGGCTCATCCCGTTTGGCGCGGGACCGGCAACAGCACGCACTCCTAAGCGAGCCTCGCGTCCGGGGCGGGATGGCAGCGAGGCCCCTCTCACCGCTCACGCGGCACCGTTGGTGCGTGAGGTCGATCCCTCCATGCTCAGCGCCGACATCCGTGGGAGCATCCGACCGGGGGACGGGAAGTAGGCAAGTGGAGGCAGACGAGGCCTCTCGCCAGAACGCCCTTTGGCAAGGGCGTCGTCCTTCCGGCGTGCCTCCTGCACTCCAGCCGCACGGGGGCTGGCAGACAGGGCCAACCGAGCCGTGAGTTAGCGAAGATAGGCGACCGTCACCCCGCTGTCAAGCGCGATCTGTAAATAATCAGCAACATCGTTTCGGCGGAAGGACTCCCTGGCCTTCTCGGGAACTTTTTCGCGAAATCCCCCACTAAGCTTAGTCCTTGCAACGGGATTGCGCCTCCGGTCTTACGAAGCGGGGGGCGGGTCGTGCGGGACGGGACGGCTTTCCGGCACCTCGGACTCGCGGGCGCCGTTAACTTCCGGCAACAGGAGACTTTCGGTGTCGAGTAACGACTGAGCGATGTCCCGGATCTGCCGCCGTTGCCGCCGGGACAGGACGCGCAGGCGCTTGTACGCCTCGTCCTCAGTGATGGCGAGGCGCTGGACGAGAATGCCCTTGGCGCGCTCGATGATGATGCGGTCGGCGAGGCGCTGTTCGAGGCGCTGGACCTGGGCCTTCCAGTGGGCGTGGCGGCGCTGCGCCGCGTGGGCGCCGGACCGGGCGAGCGCCAAGGCGTCGGCGTCGGGCGCCGGTGACAAGGTCCAAACGGGGTATAATTCGGCCAAAGGCAGGAATTGCTCCGCACGTTCGGGCGTGGCGGCGAGGAGGAGGCCGAGGCCGGCGTCGAGGACGTCCTGGAGCGGCACGTCGGCGGGCCAGGAAGGGTCGTGGACGACGAGCAGGTCGAGCTGACCGCCGCGCAGCTCCGCCGGCAGGGTCGGGCGGAACGGCCCACAGCCGAGCAGGACGACGCGGCCCTCGCTCCGCTCGGCGACTGTCCGCAGCACGGCTTCGAGCGCGGGCGTCGCGTCGCCTTTCCGGTCATCCACCAGCCACACCCGCATGGTCGTTCCTCACCTTCAAAGACGCCTTCCGCCCGCCCCGACGCGGTCGGGAGGGGAGGAGGACGGCGACGCGCATACGAATTGTAGCACCCTACTGAGCCCCAAGTTGCCGCCCGCGCCCTCTCGTGCGCTTGAACCCGCGTCTCTTGGCTAGTTACCCTGAAATGCCGGGTCGCGGCGGTAATTTGCGAGATCGAGGATAGCGGCGAAGGGCTGCCGACGGAGGACGCGGACGCTGCTGCCGTTCTCCTCGACGAAGGGTCCGTCGGCGCGCGACTGCGGGGAAAACCGCAACCGCGAAGCCTCGCCCTCCCGATATCATCAGCAACGATGGTGGCTCGGGAGGGAGGTGCCCCGGTGGCGGTCAACGACCCGACGCTCAAGACGCTGGTGGAGGCGGCGCCCGCCGACTGGCTGCCGCTGCTCGGCCTGCCGCCCGCCCCCGTGACGGTCCGCGACGCCGACATCGCCACGGTGGTCGAAGGGGCCGCCGACAAGGTCCTCCACGTCCGGGCCGACCCGGAATACCTGCTGCACCTCGACTTCCAGGCCGGCCACGACACGGCGCGGCTCCCCAGGCGGTTGAGGCTGTATAATGCCGTACTGGATTACCGCCACGACCTGCCGGTGCGGAGCGTGGCGGTGCTGCTGCGCCCCGAGGCCGATTCGCCGCAGCTCACGGGCCTCGTCCAGCGCCAGTTTCCGGGGGAGCCGCCGTATGCGTTCCTGCGTTACCAGGTGGTCCGCGTCTGGCAGTTGCCGGTGGAGCAGGTGCTGGCCGGCGGCATCGGCACGCTG
>JBBROG010000307.1:0-9009 GCA_038229635.1 Gemmatales bacterium | reverse complement strand
TTATCTCCGACGCCGTCCCGGCGATTGGGGCTTCGCGGTTCCTTGCGAAGCCGCAAGCGGCGGGACGGCGGTATCATTTCGACCGCGCCAGCCGGTGCGCCAGGTAACTCGACAGGACGACGCCGAGGTTGGCGTCGGTCCGCAGCGGCACGTAATCGACGTTGTAGGAGCGACAGCCGCGCCGCAACTCCGCCATGAATCCGTTCAGCTGCTCCAGGTAGCCGTCGCGCAGGCCGCGCGGGTCGGTGAGCAAATCCTCGTACCCCTCCAGGCCGCGGAACAGCGTCGCTTCCTGGAACGGGAAGTCCATCTCGTGCCCGTCGAGGACGTGCAGGGCGACGACCTCGTGCCGCCGGTAGCGCAGGTGCTTGACGCCGGCGAGGATCGTCGCCGGCTCGTCGAACAGGTCGCTGAGAAGCACGATGATGCTGCGGCGGTTGATGCGCTCGGCGAGGTCGTGGAAGATCGGGCCGAGGCTCGTCTTCTCGGCGCCGCAGCCCTTGTTCATCTGATGGACGATCTCTTTCAGGTGCGACGGCTGCCCGGACGGCTTGAGGAAGGCGCGCACCTGGCTGTCGAAGGTGACGAAGCCGGCGCTGTCCTGCTGGTGCATGGTCAGGTAGGCGAGCGCCGCCGCCGTCATGCAGGCGTAATCGTACTTGCTGACCGGGCCGGAGCCGTAGCGCATCGACTCGCTGGCATCGAGGAGGATCCACAGGACGAGGTTCGTTTCCTCCTCGTACTGCTTGAGGTAGAAGCGCCCGGTGCGGCCGTAGACCTTCCAGTCGACGTGCTTGATGTCGTCGCCGGGGACGTATTCGCGGTGCTGGGCGAACTCGACGGAGAAGCCGTGGTACGGACTCTTGTGCATGCCCGACAGGTAGCCCTCGACGATCAGGCGCGCCTGAAGTTCGAGCGAGCGCACCTTGGCGAGGACGACGGGGTCCAGATATTTTTGAGGATCGTCCATAGATGATCGCCCAAGGAGGAATTGCCGCTTGCGGCTTAGCGCTCGCGAGACGGGGCGCGAACGCTAAGCCGCAAGCGGCGGGAGAGGATCACCCTAACGGTTTATCCTGCGGGTCGCGCGGGATCAAATCGGCCAAGCGCTTCACGATGTCGTCCGGCTTGATCCCTTCCGCCTCGGCGTTGAAGTTGACGATGATGCGGTGTCGCAGCACCGGCGGCGCCACGGCGCGGACGTCCTCGCAGGCGACGTAATAGCGCCCGTGCAGCACGGCCCGCGCCTTCGCCGCCAGGATCAGGAACTGCGTCGCGCGCGGCCCGGCGCCCCAGGTGACGTAGTCGCGGACGAAGTCGGGCACCGCCCCCTTCTCCTTGCGCGTCAGCCGCGTGAACTTCATCGCGTAGCGGATCACGTAAGGCGCCACCGGCACCTTGCGCACGATGTCTTGCATCTCCAAAATGTCGTTCGCCGACAGCACCTGCTCCAACTTCGGCTGGTGCGTCGTCGTCGTCATCTCGACGATCTTGAACTCCTCCTCCTCCTCGGGGTAGTCGACGAAGACGTTGAACATGAAGCGGTCCTGCTGCGCCTCGGGCAGCGGATACGTCCCCTCCTGTTCGATGGGATTCTGCGTCGCCAGGACGAAGAACGGGTCGGGCAGGCGGTGGCGCGTGCCGCCGACGGTGACCTGGCGCTCCTGCATGGCTTCGAGGAGAGCGGCCTGCGTCTTGGGCGGCGTGCGGTTGATCTCGTCGGCGAGGACGACGTTGGCGAACAGCGGGCCGTGCAGGAACTTGAAGACGCGCTGGCCGGTCGCCTTGTCCTCTTGCAGCACTTCGGTGCCGGTGATGTCGCTCGGCATCAGGTCGGGCGTGAACTGGACGCGGCTGAAGGAGAGCGACATGCCCTCGGCGAGAGTGCGGATCATGAGCGTCTTGGCCAGGCCGGGAACGCCGACGAGGAGGCAGTGGCCCTTGGCGAAGATGGCGATGAGGAGCTGTTCGAGGACGTCGCCCTGGCCGACGATCGCCTTGGCCATCTCCTGGCGGATGCGGCGGTAGCCGTCGTTGAGGCGCTCGATGGCCGACAGATCGCCCTCGATGCGCGGCCAGCGCTCGCCGGCGACGGCGGCCGGGGCGGCGACGACCTCGGGGACGTCGTCGGCCGACAGCCAGGTGCCGCAGCCGCACAGCCGCCGTCCGCCCGCCGGCACCTGGACCACGAGGCCGCAGTTGTGGCACTGGACCGCCACCGGCCCTTCGCTCTGCTCGCCGCTCTTCATGGAGTCGCTCCGTTGGTGTCGCTTCCGTCGCTCCGCCTTACCGCCCACGCCTTGCCTTCCCAGGCAATGACCGCTCCGGAACGGGTGAATTGCATCGTCGGTCGCGCCTCCGGCGCCGGCTCCCGCCGTGCCTGCCACGGAACACGAACGGCTTCGTCGCCGAGCGTCAGCCGCGCCTCCGGCCGGGGCCGCGGCGCCGCCAGGTTCAGGCGCTGGAGCAGTTCCCCCGACGCCGGGTCGAACAGCAGCACCGGGATGCCGTAGCCCGGCCGTTCTTCCGGCGGCGCGGTCACCGCTAATTCTAACGCCGCCAGCGGCCAGCGGGAGTACACTTTCGCGCGCGGCGCCGACGCGGGCAGCGCCACGAGCGTCGACGCCGTCCTCACAAGGCGCCAGTCGCCGGCCGTCCCCGGCAGCGCCCGGCGCCACTTCACGCGCCCGTCGCGCAGCGCCCGAGCCGTCAGCAGCCCCCCGACGGCGTAACAGACACTTTCCCCATCCACCACCGCCGCTTCGGCCGGGACGCGCTCCGGGGCGACGAGGGCCTCGTCCGCCCAGAGCGCCGCGCCGGTCTCCGGGTCGAGGCGTTGCAGCGTCGTGGCGTGGTTGCGCGGCAGGAAGACGACGACGGCCCCGGCGCCGGACGCGAGGCGCGGCATCTCGCCCGTGAGGCTCGCCGGCCTCGGCAGCGCCCGTTCCCACACCGGCTTCCCCGAGGCGAGGTCCAGGGCGACGACGCGGCGCGGGTCCGCCACGCAGCCGACGCGCTGCTCGTCCAGCGGCAACGGCGGCGCGGACCAGGACTCCGCGCCGGTCGCGAACTCGCTCAGACGCCGTCCCGTCGCGGCGTCGAGGACGCGGCCCCGCCCCGGCGCCTGCACCAGCACGCGGTCGCCGGCGGCAAGGTAGTGCGGGCTGAAGCGGGCGTTCGGCAGCGACGCGGACAGGCGCGCCGACGGCGCCCACTCCTGCCAGAGGACGCGGCCGGTGACGGTATCGAGGGCGAGCAATCGCGCCCCGCCCTGGAGGCAGAAGAGGCGCGGGCCGACGAGTTGGAATCCGGACAGACGCGCGTCGGAAAGAAGAGAACTCTCGGGGGCGTGCCAGTCCCAGAGCGGCCGGCCGTCGTCGGAGGTGAAGGCACTGACGGCGTCCGGCCCGGCGACGAGCAGCAAGTCGGCGTCCCGTCCGGCCCAGGTCGCCGCGTGGAACAGGGGGCTCGCCCAGCGCTCCTTGCCGCCGGCGGTGTCTCGGCAAACGAGGACACCGGCGCGGGCGAAGACGGCGAGGTCGTGTGTTCGCGGCGGGCCATGTGCCAGGGGCAGGAAGCGTTCCTCGACGCCGGCGAGGGTCTCCCAGGCGCGGAACAGCGGCGGCGTCAGGTCGGGCTCGGCGGCGGCCGGAGCGGCGGGCGTGGCCCTGTTTCGCCGGGGCAAACCGAGGGCCTCCGCCGCGAGAACTCCCGCGCCTTGCGGCAGGCCGTGCCGGTCGCGTAAGGTGCCGCGGCGCAGGGCGGCGTCGTCGAGGACCGCCCGCCACGCGACGCGCGCACCCTCCGGTTGGCCGGCCTCCGCGGCCAGCGCCGCCCGGCGCGCCAGCGACTCGCGCCGGGCGGAGGCGGGAAACTCCTTCGCCGCCGCCGTGTCGAGAAGTGTCCCCGCCTCGTCGAAGCGGCCCTGCCGCCGCGCCGCCTCGGCGCGGGCGAGGAGCGCTTCGTGCCGGCCGCGCAACGTCGCCTCGCGCAGCCTGCCTTTCTCGCCCGCCAACATGCCAGCGCGGCGAAAGGTCGCGTCGGCGCGGTCGTACAGGCCCGCGTCGGCCTCGGCGAGGGCGAGGCGGTACTGCGCGGCCGCGTCGGCGGCCTGCTCGCGTGCCGCCCCTTCGAGGCGCGGCAACTGGCGCGACGGCGCGAGGTAGATGAACAGCTCCTTGGCGGCGCACACGGCGAGAATCCCCTCGGCGTAGGCCAGGTTCCCCGGCGGCAGGACGTCGCGCTGGAGGCGAATGAGATCCTCCGGTTCGTTGCCGTCCTCCTGGCGCAGCACTTTGACGCCGTCGACCGTCGGCCAGAAGACGAGGTCGCCGGCGAGGAAGCCGCGCCCGGCCGACGGCAGGCCGACGTCGTTGAGGATCACGTCCGGCTTCACCCAACCGCCAGCGTCCGACCCGTCGCCCGCGCTCAGGGCGCGGAGGCCGGTGCGCGTCGTGACGAGGACGCGGCCGCCGACGACGCCGAGCAAGTGCAGCACCTCGACGCCCTCGCGCCGCCAGAGGAGCCGGCCCGTCATGGGATCGAGACAAAGCAGGTCGTCGCAGTCGCTCGGGGCGGCGTAGACGCGGACCCCGTCGTACAGGCAGGGGACGAGGTCGTGCGGCACCCGGGCGCCGCCGGGGCGGGTCTGGGCGCCGCTCGGGTAGCGCGCCGCCCAGGCGCGGCGGCCGGTCAGGGCGTCGAGGGCGACGACGGCGCCGGAATGCGTGCCGCAGACGACGTTCGGCCCGGCGGCAGTGAGCAGGAGGTGGCGCGGCCGCGCCTCGCGCGGCGACTCGTCGCGGGCGGCGACGACGTCCTGGCTCCAGAGCGGCGCGGCGCCGTCGCGGTCGGCGGCGTGGCACTCGACGGCGGTCACCGCCTGGTTGCCGGCGAAGCGCGTGACGGCGACGTAGAGCAGGCCGTCGCGGACGAGCGGGGCGCCCTCGTACAGGCGCGGCCCCGAGGCGGCGTCGCCGTCCCCCGCCTTGCGGACCCAGACCGCCCGCGGGCCGTCGCCGGACAGTTCGAGACAGACGAGGTAGCTTTCGAGGTCGCCCGGCTTCCGCTCCGGGCCGGGGGCTTCCGCGCCGAGGCGGGCGTAGACGCGGCCGTCGGCGACGGTCAGGGTGGGACGCGCCTCTTCCGATGACGGCGCGACGTCCCGCGCCTTGCCGTCGCGGGCGAGGTCCCAGTCCCGCGCGCGGCCGGTGTCGATGTCGTAGGCCGTCACGCCGCGGGCGTCAGCCACGAGGACGTGGTTGCCGGCGATGACGGGGTAGCAAGGGACGTGGCGCGGGCGGAAGCGCCAGGCCGGCCCGTCGCCGCGAAGGCGGATGAGGCGGTTCGGGTCGGCGGGCTCGGCCGGCAACAGGCGCTGGTGCGACCCGTCGCCGGCGAAGGTGGGCCACTCGTCGGCCGCAGCCGGCGGCACCACCGGCGGGCGGTCCGCGAGGGCTTGCAAGAGGTCGGCGTAGTTTCCCTTGCGCCCCGCGAGCGAGCCCTGTGCCTTGGCGTGCAGGCCGCGAAACGACGCCAACTCCTTCGCGGCGGCGGCACGTTCCCCGGCGAAGAGGCGGGCGACGATCTGCTTGGCGCGGTAGCGAGCGACGTCGCCTTGCGGGTCGGGAAAGACCAGGTCGAGGTCCGGCGAGCCGTCGGCCTTCGTCCACGGCGGCGCGGGCGCCGGGCGCGCCGCCTCCGAGGCGGGCCGGGCGAGGAGGCGCCACCAGCGCTCCGCCTCGGGGAACTCGCCGCGCTCCAGGGCGAGGTCGCCGAGGAGTTCGAGGGCCGGCTCGGCGTGCCGGCTACAGAACGCCTCCTCGACGGCGCGGCGCAGCGGGCGGACGTCGCGGGCGGCGAGGCCCAGGTCGAGCCACTTCTTCGCCTGGTTGTCGACGCGGTTGCGGTAGGCGCGGAGGAGGTCGGGCGGCAGGGCGGCGAGGCGCTGGTGGACCAGCCAACGGGCGCGGAGGCTGAGCCGATCGTCGAGGGGAACGAGGTCGCCGCCGGCCTCGTCGAGGACGCGGGCGTACTCGTCGGCGGCCTCGGCGAATTGCTTCTCGTCGGCGAGCTTGTCGGCGGCGCGGAGGCGCCGGGCGGTGCTGGTACTCTCGCCCGGCAGGGCCGCGCGGTTGAGCGGCTCGTCGCCGCGCGCCGGCAACGCCCTCGCCGCCGCCAGGACCAGCAGCAGTGCCGTCGGCCACGGGCAACGTGCCATTCGCCCCTCCCGCCAGAACCCCGAGACAGCCGGCATTATAACCCGAGGCGACGGGCGAGCCTAGGGGCGCTGGCCCACGCCGGCACTTCAGGGGTGCGTGCGCCGATTCGGGTCGTCGCCTTTCAGCCCCGTTCCGAGATCGTCCAGCTTTGGGGGCCTTGAATAGCAACGAGTTACGGAACATGTTGTGGACGAAAAGGGGAGGAGCATCTGCAATGACGGCTTACCACGGACGCGTCATTCGCAGGAGTTCCTCCCGTGACCATCCTAGTTTCCCTCGTCTGTTTTGCCACGCCCCCGGTCTGTTTCGCCGCGCCACCGGGGGCCGACGACGACCCGCGACGCCTCGAACTGGCTCCACGTCTGGATGCCGACCATCTGGCCCGGAGCATCGATCATGGCGTCGAACGGCTCGATCTCCGGGTCCTTTGGCAAAGTTATGCGGGCACCGGTTCCCTCCCCCACCGACCCGACTTGCTGCTCCGCGCGGTCCTCTACGAAATCCGGCGCGGCCAGCACAGCCCCGCCACCTGGTATCGCGATGCCGGCGAATGCGAACCGCTCCGGTGGCTGCTACGTGGCTGCCGTCCCTCCCGTTCCTGTTGGTAGGCCTTCCGCGATCGCGTCGCTCCGCTCCTGGACGAGTTCAACCGGCAAGTGCCGCACCAGGCCATCGACCAGGGCCTGACGCCCGCAACGCATGGCGCCCTCGACGGCACGCTCGTCGCAGCCAACGCCTCGCGGCACAAGCTCGTCAACGAGGCTACTCTGGGCAAACAGGCGGCGGAGTTGACCGCCGCGGTCGCCGCGGACGGGCAGGGCGCGACGCCGCCTGCGGTCCCGGCCTGGAGGGCGAAGACGCGGGCAGGGCGTCAGACGCAACAGCAGCGGCTGCGACAGGCCCAACAACGGATGCGTGCGTTGCAGAGGCGCAACCGCGACAAGCGGTCGTCGAAGCGGAAGGCGATCGAGAAGGTGGTGGTCAGCGTGTCGGACCCGGAAGCGGTGGTGGGCCGGGACAAGGAGAAAGTGTTCCGGCCTTTGTACAATGTGCAGGTGCTGGACGACCTGGACTCGCCGTTTGTCCTCGCCTACGAGGTGTTCGCGCGGCAAAACGACGCGGGGCTGCTGGCAACGATGCTGCCGCGGGTGAAGAGTCTGGGGGGGCATCCGCCGGAGGCGCTGTTGGCGGATACGGCCTACGCGGGTGGTTCGGACCTGGCCACGGCCGCGCGGGAAGACGTGCGGCTGTACGCGCCGCTGCCGGGCGCCGGCACCAAGAAAGACAAGCAGATCCCGAAAAGCCGATTCCAATGGCTGAGCGCGGCGGGAACCTACGTCTGTCCCCGGGATCATCGGTTGGTGTATAAGGGTTCGTCGTCGCAGAAGCGTTCGGGGACGGAGGCCGTGCTGTAAACTCGGCAGAGGTCGCCACATAAAAGCTGGACGATCTCTGAACGGGGCTCTCGAACGAACACCCGGCATCGCGTACCCGCGCAAACCCGGAATCCGTGGTACGAACTCCGGCCGGAGAAAACGATGCACCCCTTCGCGCTGCTCTGCCTCCTCGCGGTCGCGCCCGCCGCCCCGCCCGAACCGACCCTCGCGCGCTACAGCTACGTCGAGCCGCACATGGGCACGCGCTTCCGCGTCGTCCTGTACGCGCCCGATAAGGCCACGGCCGAGAAAGCCGCCCGCGCCGCCTTCGCCCGCGCCGCCGCGCTCAACGACGTCATGAGCGACTACAAGGCGGCCAGCGAGCTGATGCGCCTCTGCGCGAAGGCCGGCGGCGAGCCGGTGAAGGTCAGCGACGATCTGTTCACGGTGCTGGAGCGCGCCCAGGAGGTGGCGAAGCGCTCCGGCGGCGCCTTCGACGTGACCGTCGGCCCGATGGTGCGGATGTGGCGGCGGGCGCGGCGCACCGGCAAGCTGCCCGACGCCGAGGATCTGGCGAAGGTGAAGGCTCTCGTCGGCTACGACAAGGTCACGCTCGACGCCAGGGCGAAGACGGTCCGCTTGCTGACGCCGGGGATGCAGCTCGACCTCGGGGGCATCGCCAAGGGCTACGCCGCCGACCGGATGCTGGTAGAGATGCGCGCGCTGGGCGTGACGCGGGCGCTGGTGGCGGCGGGCGGCGACGTCGTCGTGGGCCAGCGGCCTCCGGACGCCGACGCCTGGGCCGTCGGCATCGCCCCGCTCGACGACCCCGAGGGCAAACCGAAGCGCTCCCTCCTCCTGGAGAACGCCGCCGTCTCGACCTCCGGCGATGCGGAGCAGTACGTCGAGATCGACGGCAAGCGCTATTCGCACATCGTCGACCCGCGAACGGGCCTGGGGCTGGTCGGCCGGATGAGCGTCACGGTGGTGGCGCCCGACGGCCTGACGTCCGACAGCCTCACCAAGGTCGTCGCGGTCCTCGGGCCGGAGAAGGGCTTCCCCATCATAGAGCGGACGGAGGGCGTGTCCGGCTACGTCGTGCGCCAGGGCGACAAGGGCGAGGAGACGATCGCGTCGCCGCGCTTCGCGAAAGTGCGTCAGCGGGCGGCGGAGCCGGTGGCGGGGAAGAAGTGACTCTCCGGCGAGAGTGTGCCTCTCGATTTTGGCCGAGGTCGTTGGCGGGTGGCGCGTCCGGGGTGGGCGTCGTCGTACCGGGGGTGCGCTGCGCGACCCCCGGCTGTGGGATGTAACCCCTTCGGGGCAGGGCTTCCAACATGGTTGTAAACCCAAGGTATCAAAGGCTTTGCGGCAACAGATCATGTGAACTAACGTCCACTGTCAGTCGGGCCTCG
>JBBROG010000306.1:0-9167 GCA_038229635.1 Gemmatales bacterium | reverse complement strand
TGATCCTGTTCATCGTCGGGGCGCCGCAGGCGGAGTACTTCACCGCCTACGCCACCGGCACCAGCCCGGCGCCGACGTCAACGGCGACGGTGTTCGCCGACCACGCGGGGCAGATCATCGCGGCCAGCGCCATCGTCCCGGTGAACGCCGCGGGCAACATCGACATCTACTCCTCCGGGGGCGGCAACCTGATCGTCGACATCACCGGCTACTTCCTCGACCAGCTCGACGGCACCGACAACCTGCCGATCAGCGGCAACGTGCCGGGCGGCGCGGGCACCAGCGGCGTCGTCGTCGGCACCAACGGCGACACGAGCAGCTTCGCCAACGGCGTCACGGGGACGATCTCGACGACCACGGGGGGCAGCTTCTCGGCGGGGGTGCGCGGCATCAACAACAGCACCGGCGGCGGCGGCATCGGCGTCTACGGCTCCCAGAACGGCACCGGCTGGGGCGTCTACGGCACCGCCGCCGGCGCCGGCCGAGGCGGCAACTTCAGCGCCGGCACGGGCGGCACGGGCGTCCAGGGCGCGGTGATCGGCTTCGGCGGCATCGGTGGAAACTTCTCCACCGGCACCGGCGGCTTCGGCGTGCAGGGCGTGTCGTCCGGCGCCAACAGCCGCGGCGGCTCCTTCGATGCGACCGACTTCGGCATCGTGGCCCGCGCGCAGGGGACGGGCTCCGTCGACGGCGTCCTCGGCCAGGTGAGCAGCACCACGGCAGCGGCCGGCTCGGCGGGCGTCCACGGCACCAACGCCTCGACCAACGACAACTTGTACGGCGTCTTCGGCGAGATCACCTCGACCTCGCCCGGTTCTGGCGCGGCGGGCGTCTTCGGGTCGAGCCCGGCGACGGGGACGGTCGGCATCGGCGTCTTCGGACAGCAGAACGGCGCCGGCTGGGGCGTCCTCGGCAAGGTCCTCGGCGCCGGCATCGGCGGCAACTTCCTCACCGGCGCCGGCGGCACCGGCGTCTCGGCGAGCGGCGGTGCGACCGGCGTCTCCGCAAGCGGCAGTTCGGACGGCGTCGCCGCCAGCGGTGTCAACAACGGCGTCAGCGGCACCGGGACGGGAACCTCCGCGGGCTCAGTGGGCGTCCGGGGAACCGCCCCGCGGTTCGGCGTCTTCGGCGTCGCCACGGACGCCACCGGCGGCATCGCCACGTCCGGCCAGGCGTCCGGCACCGGCAGCTTCGGCGTCTTCGCCTTCGGCAACCTGGGCGCGAGCGGCACCAAGCCGTTCGTCGACCCGGACCCGGTCGACCCGTCGAAGCAGATCGCTTTCGTGGCGCTGGAGGGCAACGAGGTCGGCACCTACTTCCGCGGTAAGGGCCACCTGACGAACGGCGTCGCGACGATCGACGTGCCGCAGAGCTTCCGCGACGTCACCGACCCCAACGGTCTCAGCGTCCAGGTCACGCCCCTCGGGGCGAGCGTGACGATCGCCGTCCAGAGCTACGACCTCACCCACGTCATCCTCAGCGCCCCGCAGGACGTCGACTTCTTCTACACGGTCAACGGCGTCCGCAAGGGCTACGCGGGCTACGACCCGGTCCAGGCGAACAACATCTACGTGCCCCGCTCGGCGAGTGACACACTGCCGACGTGGCTGACCGACGTGCAGAAGCAGACGTTGATCGCCAACGGCACCTACCACGCCGACGGCACCGTCAACCTCGCCACCGCCCACCGCCTCGGCTGGGACCAACTCTGGACGACGACCACGACGACGACCGCGTCTTCGGGGAATGGCGCCACCACGTCGTAACCGCGCTTCACGCGGGCGGCGGGCTTTACGCCCGCCGCTCCGCGGGGCACGCCGAGCGCCCGCCACGACACTTCCCTCTCTCTGAGGGGTGGCGGGCGTTCAGGCGAGGAGTTCGCCCACCACGCGCCCCGCCACGTCGGTCAGGCGGAAGTCGCGCCCCGCGTGCCGGTACGTCAGCTTCGTGTGATCCAGCCCCAGCAGGTGCAAAATCGTCGCGTGGAAGTCGTGGACGTGGACGCCGTCCGACGCCACGCGGATGCCGTAGTCGTCCGTCGCCCCGTGGACGACCCCGCGCCTGACGCCGGCGCCGGCGAGCCACGACGAGAACGCCCACGGGTGATGCTCGCGCCCCTTCGCGTCGGCGGTGTTGTTGAATGGCGTCCGCCCGAACTCCGACGTCCACACCACCAGCGTCTCGCCCAGCAGGCCGCGCCGCTTCAGGTCCTTCAGCAACCCGGCAATCGGCTTATCGACGTTCTTCGCCAGCGGCGCGTGCTGGCCGACCATGTCGCCGTGCGCGTCCCAGTTGTTCGACGAGCCGGAGTCGATCAGCTCGACGAAGCGCACCCCGCGCTCGACCAGCCGCCGCGCCGCCAGGCACTGCCACGCGAAGCCCCGCGTGTCGCCGCGCGCCAGGCCGTACAGCCCCAGCGTCTCGTCGGACTCCCCGGCCAGGTCGAACGCCTCCGGCGCGGCCATTTGCATGCCGAAAGCGGTCTCGAAGGTGCGAATTCGTGCCGCCAGCGCCGGGTCGCCGCCGCGGCGCTCCAGGTGGTCGCGGTCCCGCTCGGCGAGGGCCGCCAGCTCTTGCTCCTGGCGCGACCGGGGCACGCGCGGCCGGACGTTGCGCATCGGCTCGGCGCCGGGGACGACGTGCGTCCCCTGGTGGCTGCCCGGCAGGAAGTCGGACGCCCACACCTGCCCGCCGGCGTAGGGCGCGTGCGGGGCGATGACGACGAACGACGGCAGGTTGCGGTTCGGCGTGCCGAGGCCGTAGCTGACCCACGAGCCGAGGCTCGGCCGGGCCACGTTGAACGAGCCGGTGTGCATGCCGAGCGTGGCGTTGTAGTGGTTGGAGTGGTCGGCGTGCAGCGAGCGGATCACGGCGAGGTCGTCGACGCACTCGGCGACGTGCGGGAAGAGCGCGCTGACCTCGGTGCCGCATTGGCCGTGGCGGCGGAACTCCCACTGCGGCCGCTTGAGGAACAGCTTCTCGTAGCCGGGGCGGTCGCGCGTCTCGGGGTGGTCGAGCGTCACCCGTTTGCCGTGGTCGGCGAACAGGCGCGGCTTGGGGTCGAACGAGTCGACGTGCGACACGCCGCCGCTCATGAAGAGGAAGATGACGCTCTTCGCCTTGCCCGCCGCGTGCGCCGGCCGCGCCGCCAGCGGGTCCTCGGCGGCGAGCAGTTCTGACAGGAGGCCAGGCATCAGCAGCGAGCCGGCGACGGCGGACCGCAGGAAGGCGCGGCGGGTACAGGGGCAGGCGGCGGGGTGGCTCATGGCGGGGTCGTCTTCGGGCGGGGAGGAAATCCGTCGGCGGCGCGAGCCGGCGTTCATACTGTAGCTTCATTCCCCCGAGTCCTCAAGGTGATCCCATGCAGCGCATCGTCCGCGACCAGGCCCGCAAGTTCGCCTTCGACGCCCGCGACGAGCCGCTGTTGCGCGTCGTGCCGGGGGAGACCTTCGAGGTCGAGACCTGGGACGCCAGCAGCGGCTACTTCAAGACGCCGGCCGACCTCGCCGTCCCCGGCCGGCGCCCCGGCTTCGACCGCAGCCCGCCGCACGCCAACCCTATCGCCGGCCCCATTTATCTCGAAGGCGCCGGCCGCGGCGACACGCTCGTCGTGACGGTCGAGGACATCCTCGTCGCCGACTATTCCTGGATCGCCGTCGGCCCCCGGCGCGGCCCGCTCGGCGAGTCGACGCGCTGGCCGGAACTGTCGGGGCAGTACACGACGAAGATCCTCCGCCATACGCCCGGCCCGAGCGGCACGACGCGCAACGGCACGGTCCACTTCAGCGACCGCGTCTCGTGGCCGGTCACGCCGTTCGTCGGCACTCTCGGCGTCGCGCCCGACCGCGAGGTGACGACGAGCCTCGACGGCCAGGGCGACTGGGGCGGCAACCTCGACGTCCGCGACGTCGCCCCCGGCAACCGCATCCACCTGCCGGTCTACCACCCCGGCGCCCTGTTTTATCTCGGCGACGTCCACGCCAGCCAGGGCGACACCGAGTTCACCGGCACCGCCGCCGAGACGCAGGCGACGGTGCGCGTGACGCTCGACGTCGTGAAGGGCCGGCGGGTGCCGTGGATGCGGATCGACAAGCCGGCGTCGGTCGTGTCGGTGTTCGCGGACCGCCCGCTGGAAGTGGCGGTCGAGACGGCGACGGTCAACCTGATGGACTGGCTCATCGCCGACTACGGCTTCACGCCGACGGACGCCTACTGCCTCGTGAGTACCTGCCCGGACTTCCGGATCAACGTCTATCAGATGTGTAAGATCGGCAAACTGAGCTTCGTGGCGGGAGCCGAAATACCAAGGCGATACTTGAGTTAGACTGCCTCAAAGAACTCACCCCAGAGGACACCGAGAACACAGAGAAGAGGAATAAGAGAGGAAAAGCCATCCCGCCCAAGGCCTTTGGCCGCGCCTCCGCTCAGAACGAGGCCAAGGCAGGGGAGGAAGTCGCAAGTACCAATGAAGAAAGGCGTTGCGATAATCGCAACGCCTTTCTCATGTGGAGGCGCCGGGAATTGAACCCGGGTCCCGTGGCACTTCGGCGCCAGCATCTACGTGTGTATCCTGCCAACTGGTGACCGACAAGAGCCTTGCGGCTCTCTCGATCGCGTTCGCCCGGAGGCCCCCCGACAGGCAGGGTTTCCTCAGAGCTAACCGGCCGTGAATTTAGCCGTCACCGCCTCCGGCGCACCCGGCCTTGCGGCCGAGCCAGGCGACAGCGAGCCTGATTTGGTCACCGAACCGAAACCTCTCAGGCTGAAGGTTCCGATGTCGGGGCTCCTTTACTTAGGCAGCCAAAGCGAACTGCGGTTCAGCAGTTATGAGTGTGATCAGCTTTTTACGTGGCCAACTGATCAACCACGACACGCCACCCACGCCTCGGATAACCCGGTCGAAACCAAATCGCCCCCGATGGGGGGACCGCGCTCTCGGGTCGAGACACTCGCATTATAGGTGACCCGCCCGTCGCGAGACAAGGCGGGTGCGGCGCCGAAGCGGCCTCCACGGACGTTACAGCGGCCGTCACTCTTACCGGCCGGACGTCCTCGGGCACAGCTATTATCGGCCGACCGCCGCCGCGAGTTGAGGACGACTTTCCGCCGCGCCCCGTTGCCGCGCCGCCTCGCCGCCCTTATGATCGTTACCCGTGGCCCGGCATTGCCCCGACGCCTGCCCTCCAGGAACTCATGACCCCAGCGACCCCTCCGCCCCTCACCCTCTACCGCCAGATGCTGCGCATCCGCCGCTGCGAGGAAGCGCTCGTCAAGGCGCACGGGCGCGGCCTCATCCACGGCGCCTGTCACACCTACGTCGGCCAGGAGGCGGTCGCCGTCGGCGTTTGCGCCTGGCTGCGGCGCGACGACGTCGTCTTCAGCACGCACCGCGGCCACGGCCACGCCCTCGCCAAGGGCGTCTCCTGCCGCGAACTGGTCGCCGAACTATTCGGCCGCGCGACCGGCTGCTCGCGCGGCCGCGGCGGCAGTATGCACCTGTTCGCGCCGGAAGTCGGCCTGATGGGCACGAGCGGCATCGTCGGCCCGTGCGTCCTGCAAGCGGCCGGCGCCGGCTACTCGTTCAAGCTGCTGAAGAGCGACCGCGTCGGCGTCGCCTTCTTCGGCGACGGCGCCGTCAACAACGGCGCCTTCCACGAAGGGCTCAACATGGCGTCGATCTGGAAGCTGCCGTCGCTGTTCGTCTGCGAGAACAACCAGTACGCGACCGAGGTGCCGTTCCGCTACGCCGCCGGCAACCCGAGCGTGGCGAGCCGCGGCGCCGCCTACGCGATGCCGGGGATTGCCGTCGACGGCAACGACGTCTTCGCCGTCGGCGAGGCGGCGCGCGAGGCGACGCGGCGGGCAAGGTCCGGCGAGGGGCCGACGCTGATCGAGTGCCAGACGTATCGCACCCGTCCGCACGCCGAGGGCATGGGCGACTTCACCTACCGCACGCGCGAGGAGGTCGAGGAGTGGAAGACGCGCGACCCGATCCGGCGCTGGCGCGAGCGCCTGGTGGCGGAGGGCACGGCTCAGGAGGCGGAGCTGACGCGCGTCGACGCCGAGGTGCAGGACGAGGTCGACGACGCGGTGCGCTTCGCCGAGGCCAGCGCGTGGCCCGACCCGGCGACGGCGTGCGACCACGTCTACAGTGTCTAGCCGCGCGCGGCTTCGCCGAGGATTCTCATGCGCCAACTCAGCTTCATGGAAGCCACCCTCGAAGCCCTCTCCGAGGAGATGGCCCGCGACGCGACGATCTTCGTCCTCGGCGAGGGCATCGGCCAGCGCGGCGGCAACTTCCGCACCACCGTCGGCCTCTACGACAAGTACGGCCCCGAGCGCCTGCGCGACACGCCGATCTGCGAGCGCGGCTTCGTCGGCCTCGCCTGCGGCGCCGCCATGACCGGCACACGCCCCGTCGTCGACTTCATGTTCCTCGACTTCGTCCTCGACGCCCTCGGCGAAATGATTAACCAGATCGCCAAAATGCAGTACATGAGCAGCGGCCGCCTCAAGATGCCGCTCCTGCTGCGCGGCTGCGGCGGCGTCGGCCACGCGGCGGCGACGCACCACTCGACCGCCGGCTACCCGCTGTTCATGCACTTCCCCGGCTTCCGCGTCGTCGTCCCGTCCTCGCCCGCCGACGCCAAGGGTCTCCTCAAGACCGCCCTGCGCTGCGACGACCCCGTGCTATTCCTGGAACACAAGTCCTTGTTGAGTCTCAAAGGTCCGGTACCCGACGGCGAACACCTCGTCCCGTTCGGGCAGGCGCGCGTCGTCAGGGAAGGCAGTAGCGTGACCGTCGTCGCCGTCGGTATCATGGTGCCGCGCACGCTCAAGGCGATGGAATCCCTCGCGGCCGACGGGATCTCGGTCGAGTTGATCGACCCGCGCACGCTGGCGCCGCTCGACATCGACACGATTCTTGCGTCGGTCCGCAAGACGGGGCGACTGCTGATCGCCGACGAGACGTTCGCCCCGTGCGGCGTCGGAGCCGAAATCGCGGCGCAGGTGATGGAGGGCGGCTTCGACGACCTCGACGCCCCGATCCGTCGCCTGCACGGCCTTCACGCACCGACGCCGTACAGCCCGCCGCTGGAGAAGGCCGTCGTGCCGGACGCCGACGCCGTCGCCCGCGCCATCCGTGACCTGCACGCCGAGTAAATCGCATGGACCTGACGACCTTCCTGCACCAACGCCGGCCCGACTGGAAGCGCCTCGAGGAGATCCTCGCGCGCGTCGAAGGGAGCGGCCTGGCGACGCTCGACGACGACCAGGCGGTCGAGTTCGGCCGCCTCTACCGCCGCGCCGCCTCGGACCTCAACCAGGCGCAGACGTTCGTCAGCGGCGAGGCGACGGTGCGCTACCTCAACGACCTCGTCGCCCGCTGCTACCTCGTCATCTACGGCAAGGCGAAGGTCGACGTCCGCGCCGTGCTGCGCTACGTCGTCTGGGGCTACCCCGCCGTCTTCCGGCGTCATTTCCGCTATTTCCTCCTGACGACGGCGGTCTTCGTCGTCGCCACGGTCTTCGGCTTCCTGGCGTCGTACTTCGACCCGCAGGTCGCGCGGGCGCACCTGCTGCCGAAGAACTTTCCGATGATTCAGCCGGAGGAGAAGGGCGAGGCGGAGGCGGCGCCGCTCGGCACGACGGGCGAACTGGCGGGCTTCTCGGGCTTCCTCTTCCGGCATAACGTGAGTGTGACGCTCGTCGCCTTCGCGCTGGGGATCACCTGGGGCGTCGGCACGGTCTGGCTAATGTGGGAGACGGGGGTGATGACGGGGACGCTGATGGCCGTGTTCGTGGAGGCGGGGCAGTTCCGCGCCTTCTGCACCGGCATCTTGCCGCACGGCGTCCTGGAGATCCCGGCGGCGCTCATCGGCGGCGCCGCCGGGCTCATGCTCGCCGGCGCTCTGATCCGCGCCCGGCCCTGGCCGCGCCTGGAAGACCTGGCCCGCACCGGCCGCGAGGCGGTCTGGATGGTCGGCGGCAGCATCCCGCTCCTCGCCGTGGCGGCGCTCCTCGAAGCGTTCGTCGCCCGCGCGCCGGACTGGTTCCTGAGTAGCGGCGTCAAGCTGGCGATCGCCGGCGTCTTCGCCACGCTGTTCGTCGCCTACCTGACGCTGCCGGGCTGGGGCAAGCGGGCGGCGCCGGCCGAGGAGGCGCGATGATCCTGCACGAAATCATCACCGCCGAGAAGGTGCCGATCACCTACCGCGTCGCCGGCCTCGGCTCGCGCTTCCTGGCCTGGCTGGTCGACATGGGGTTGATCGTGCTGTTCCTGGTCCTCTGCCTCATGGCCGGCTCGGTGCTGGACGTGGCGCGGCGCGGCCTCGGCCTGGCGGTGTTCGGCGTCGCGAGCTTCTGCGTGCAGTGGGGCTATTTCCTCCTGTTCGAGTGGCTGTGGCACGGACAGACGCCGGGCAAGCGCCTCATGGGCCTGCGCGTGATCGACTGGGGCGGCAGCGCCGTGTCGTTCCCGCAGGCGGCGGCGCGCAACCTGCTTCGCGTCGCGGACGGGCTGCCGCTGCTGCTGGTCGACGTCCTCCCGCCGCTGGTGTACGGCCTGGGCTTCGTCGTGGCGGCGTGCAACCGCGAGAACCGACGCCTTGGCGACCTGGCCGCCGGCACCCTCGTCGTTCACATGGACCGCCGCGCCCGCGCCGTGCAGGCGCTGCCCGACGCGCCGACGACCGACCCGGCCCGACACGCCCAGGCGCGTCAGCGACTGGCAGGGCTCGACCGGCGGCAGAAGCAAACGCTGCTCGACCTGTGCTTGCGCCGCGACCAGTTGCCGATGCGCGACCGGGCGCGCCTGTTTCAGGAGACGGCGGAGTACGTCCAGGCGCGGCTCGGCCTGCCGCGCGACGAGTGGCAGAGCGACGAGAAGTTCGTCCTCCAGGTGGCGGCGTTGCTCGGGGAGAGGTCGTCGTAGGCCGGGGGGTGCGCGAGTATGCGACGCCCGGTGTGTTGATCCGGGGGTGCGTCGTCGTTCCGGGGGTGCGCTGCGCGACCCCCGGCTTTGCTATGTAACCCCTTCGGGGCAGGGCTTCCAACATGGTTGTAAACCCAAGGTATCAAAGGCTTTGCGGCAACAGATCATGTGAACTAACGTCCACTGTCAGTCGGGCCTCGCCGTGGCCGAGGCGGGACATGCCGAAAACCAC
>JBBROG010000305.1:0-9173 GCA_038229635.1 Gemmatales bacterium | reverse complement strand
GTCGACGGCCTGTGCCGGCGCGGCCGCCTTATGGGCGGGAGGGGGCGGCGCGAGCGGCGCGGCCTCCTTATCGGCGGGCGGCGGCGGCGCGAGCGGCGCGGCCACCTTATCGGCGGGCGGCGGCGGCGCGAGCGGCGCGGCCACCTTATCGGCGGGCGGCGGCGGCGCGAGTGGCGGGACGGCCGCTTCGGACTCGGCCTCTTCCCCTTCGGCCGCGCCGTTGGAGCGAACGAGCAGCGGCATCGTCAGCCCGGCCGACTCCTTGATGACCTTCTGTAGCTGCCCCGACAGCGACGACGGCGCCTCGTTGGCCGTCTCGAAGACGAGCGTACCTTCCTCGCCGAGGAGCCGGCCGCGCAGAAGCGCGCCGCCCACCTCTTTCTTGAGATCGGCCGCGTCTTTCGGCGAGACCGTCTTGCCGGCCAGCAGCTTGCCGCCGCCGCCCTTGGCGACGAAGGCGAACTGCATCGCCTTGCCCCCCTTGGCCGCCTTCAGTGCCGTCACCAGATCCTTGTCGATTGTTGCCGCCATGTCGGAATCCTCGGGGATGTTGTTACGTTGTCGAATCCGTGTCGCCCGCCGGGGCCTCGTGTCTTCTCCCTGAGCAATGCGACGAAATCGGCGATTCGTCTCACGACGGGCGAAAAGATATTGAGAAGTCTGAGAAACAAAGGAACCACGGAGATGCAGAGACACCGAGAAGTCGTGAAAGGAGCCGAAACTCTTCTCACGACTTCTCGGTGTCTCTGCGTCTCTGTGGTTCCTTGGCCGCTACCTCACTACGGAGCCTTGGTCTTTTCCTGCTCCTTCCAGAACTCCGCGGCCGGCTTGCCGTTAATCTGCTCCAGGCTCGTGAGGGAACGGAGTACCTCGCCGTCCCGCTCGGGCTGGTAGTCGAACCAGAGTTCTTTGAGCGGCATTCCCTTAAGCGGGGTCAGGTCAGACACCTTCGTGTTGCGAAAGCGTAGGACACGCAGCGACAGGCCCTTTAACGCCGATAGATCGCTGACCGGGGTGTTGCCCAGGACTAAGTAATCCAATGTCGTCATGTCCTTGAGCAGAGACAGGTCCGACACCTGGAGGTGTCCCAGGTTCAGGTACTGAAGTGGCATCCCCTTCACCGGCAATAGGTCCGTCACCTGCGTTCTGTACAAGACCAGGCTCGTTAGCGACATTCCCTTCAGCGGCGACAGGTCCGATATCGGCAGAAGTTGAAGGTCGAGGATACGGAGTGGCATCCCCTTCAGCGGCGACAGGTCCGACACAAGCGAAGAGGAACAGTTCAAATTCGTCAGCGGCATCCCCTGCAGCGGCGACAGGTCGGACACAGACGTGCCGTTGCACCAAAGGGTTTTCAGGGACATCCCCTTCAGCGGCGACAGGTCCGACACCAGCGAATTACTGCAGTCGAAATACGTCAGCGGCATCCCCTTCAGCGGCGACAGGTCGGACACGGCCGTGCCGTTGCAGAATAGGGTTTTCAGGGACATCCCCTTCAGCGGCGACAGGTCGGCCAACCGTCCTTTCTCTCCGTAGCCGCCGTAACAATCGAGGACCGTCAGTTTCGACAACGCCCGCACCGGCGCGATGTTCGTCACCTGGCCCGGCGAGAACTTCAACTCAGTCACAACGTTATCGGCGATCTTGTGCGTGACCTTCCCGTCGAAGTCCGGGTTGAGCTGCTTCAGCCGGGCGACGACCGCCGCGACTTGCTGGTCGGCGGTCAGGGCGGCAACGACCCGCTCCCACACGGCGGTCTCCACGTCCGCGAGCCGCGCCGGGGCCGGCTCGCGACTCACCCGCACCACCTGCCGGCCGTCCTTCGTGACCGTGACCAACTCCTGGCGGATCAGCTTGCCCTCCTTCGTCGCCTTCACCTCGTACTGCCCAGGCTTCAGGCGGATCTCGCGCACCCCGGCGCCGGTGATGACCAGCTCCTCCCCGACCAGGGAGACGCTGACACCGGGGTCGTCCACCTCGACGACGAGCGTCCCTTCGCCCGAGAACAGGCGAATGACCGTGCCCCGGACGTTGGTGACACCCGCCGCCTCGCTCAGGCTCAACCCGGCCAGCAGCGCCAGCACCACCGCGGCCGCCATCAGCCCGCGGCGGCGCGGGAGCGCCGGCGGCGTCACCGGCGAAGCCTTCTCCGGGGGTTCTGTTGACGGCCGGTCCGTGGCGGGCGAAGGCGTCGCGCCGTTTTGCAACTCCGCCAGCCGCCGCGTCAGCAGGTCGGCCACTTCCTGCGTCGAGGCGAAGCGGTCGGCCGGAGCCTTGGCGTGCAGCCGCGTCAGCAGGTCGCCAAGCCAGGCCGGCAACTCCGGGTTGATCTCCCGGATCGGTCGCGGCGCCTCTTCGCAGACCCGCTTGAGGATCGCCAGGCTGGTCGGGGCGCGGAAGGGCGGCCGGCCGGTACACATCGCGTACAGCACGCTGCCCAGGCTGAACAGGTCCGAGCGGAAGTCCACGGCCTCGCCTTGCGCCTGCTCCGGCGACATGTACATCGGCGTGCCCGCCACGATGCCCGACTGCGTCAGGCTGGCGTCGTCGCCGGCCCGCGCCAGGCCGAAGTCGGTGAGCTTGACGCGCTCGACGCCGTTCTTCAGCAGGATGTTGGCCGGCTTGACGTCGCGATGGACCAGGCCCTGCCGGTGCGCCGCCGCCAGCCCCTCGGCGATCTGCAGGCCGATGCGCAGCGTCTCCTTCAGAGACAGCGGCCCCACGCGATCGAGCTTCTCCTGGAGTGAGGGGCCGTCGACGAACTCCATGACCAAATAGGGGACAGGGCCGTCGTCCTCGACGGCGTGGATGGCGATGACGTTGTCGTGCGTCACGGCGGCGGCGGCGCGGGCCTCGCGCGCGAAGCGCCGCCGCGCCGCGCTGCTCGTCGCCAGCTGGGGCGCCAGCGCCTTGACGGCGACGACCCGTTGCAGCTTGTCGTCGAAGGACCGGAACACCACCCCCATGCCGCCCCGGCCGGCGACCTCCAGCACTTCGTACTGGCCAAGCCGGCCGAGGGAGTCCGACTTCAAGGGCGGGGCCAGGAAGTCGAGCCCATCGTCCGGCGCGGCGGCTTCGTCCGCCTCCCCGCCGAGGTGTTCCGCGGCCGGACGGTCGAGGAGGCGGTCGGTCTGATCGTGGGCTTGCAACAGCGCCTCGACGCGCTGGCGGAGGGCGGCATCTTCGGCGCAAGCCTCGTCCAGGAAAGCGGCCCGTTCGGCGGGAGCGGCCTTGTCCAGGGCGGCCAGGAACACGGCTTTGATCTTGTCAGTTTCCGGCGGCATCTCGGTTCCTCGGCAGTGACCCACAAGGGCGTAGTCTCTAGTGCAATGCGACAAACACCGTCCGAGTGTCTCACGGCGGCGCCAAAAAAATCACCACGCCGGCGCGTCCCCCTCGCCGCCGATGGCGCAGCGGAGCCACGCCCGAGCGTAGGTCCATTGCCGGTAAGCCGTTGCGCGTGACACGCCGAGCGCCTCGGCGGCCTGTTCGATGGACAGGCCGGCGAAGAAATGGAGTTGGACCACCTGAGCCGCCTCCGGATCCTCCTCCGCCAGCCGGGTGAGGGCTTCGTCCAGCGCGACGATCTCGTCCGGGGGCGGTCGGACCGGCACATCCTGGTCGTCCAGATCGATCCGTTGAAGGCCGCCGCCGTGCTTGGCGCGTTTCTTCCGCCGGGCGCTCTCGACGAGGATGCGGCGCATGGCCTCCGCCGCCGCGGCGAAGAAGTGCCCCCGGTTGTCCCAGGGCGCCGCTTGCGGCTGCGTGCCGACCAACCGCAGGTACGCCTCGTGGACCAGGGCGGTGGGTTGGAGCGTCTGCCCCGGCGTTTCGTGGGCCAGTTTCTGAGCGGCCAGTTTGCGCAGCTCGTCGTAGACCAGCGGCAGCAGCTGGCTGGCGGCCTGCGGGTCGCCTTGCTCAATGGCGAGCAGGATGCGCGTGACCTCACTCATCGACGGCACCGAAAGGCTCACAGGTTCCCGCGGAACAACCTCTCGCAACTCCCGGAGCGGGTTGCTTCCCCACCTGCGGAGACAGTCGCCGAGTATACCATCCGCCCGGCCACAAGTCTTGGACTTCTTCGGCACGCCGCTCGTCATTTTCCGGAGGGAGCCCGGCCGAGGCGCGACAGGTCGCCGAAATCGAGGACGCGCTCCCCGGCGATCACGCCGCAGCGGTAGCCATGCCAGCGGCGCACGCCGACGACGCCGACGCCCGCCGCGTCCGCCGAAAAGGCCGGCAGGACGATTCGTTCCGCGCTCACGAGATAGCACGCGGCGGACAGCGACCCGCCCCAGCGAAAGCGCGGGTGGAAGTGGCCGAAAACCACGCGGCCGGGAGGCAAAGGGCGGTCGCCGTGGACGACGAGCCAGTCGCCCAGGCGCACCCCGTCCGGGCAGAGCGGCAGCGGCGGGTCGCAGCGGCCGAGGGCGCGGTCGTGGTTGCCGGGAGTCACGCCCGCCAACTCGATGCGCCGCTCTTCCAGGCCGCGCAGCAGGCCCGGCAACAGCGCGACGCCGGCCGCGTCCTCGCACAGGTCGCCGGCGACCACCAGGCGGCGCACGCCGTGACGCGCCGCGACGGCGTCCAGAGCCCTTTGCAGATCCTCTAAACCCCTCAGCGGCACCGCCTCGCCGCGCCGGCGCCGCGACTCGTCGTAGCCGAGGTGGGCGTCGGCCAGCACCGCCGTCGCCGTCGGCAGGTGGACGGCGACGCGCTCCGGCGTCAGCAGCCAGTCGTCGCCGACGCGCATCGCTCACCCTCCTCCCGACCCCGTCAGGGCCGCGTGGAGACGTTGGAGAGCCTCCGCCGGCGACGCGACCGCCTCGGCCGGCCCCGGCGCCACCTGCGTCCAGCCCTCGACGAACGGCGACACGCGCGGCAGACGGCGACAGCGAATCGTCGTCCGCGGCAGTTCGTCCGCGAAGCCGCGCGCCGCCTCGGCGTCGCACACCTCGGCCCGCACCTCGCGCTCCGCCTGGCGCAGCAGCACGAAGTCCGGCTCGGCGGAGCGCACCTGGTCGAACAGCCGTCGCTCGCCCCAGTCGTGTCCGCCGACGCGCGGCCGTCCGCCGAGCGGGTTGCGCAGCAGCATCAGCCCCGTCAGAGCCACGCGCCCGAAACGCTCGCGGAGCGCGGGACTGTCGCGCAGCGCCTCGGCGAGGTCGGCGTCGAAGCCGTCGGCCGCCAGCAGAGTTCGCCACTCGTCCGGCGCCGGCTCTCCGCCCGCGAACGAGACGTGAAACCCGAGGTCGGCGACGAGCGAGTGGACGGCCCGTCCGCGGTCGCGCGCCAGCCGGTGGACGACGACGCGCGTCACGGCGTCGTTGCCGGCCCGGTTCAGCGGCGTGTGCAGGTAGCAGTCGGCGGCGCCCTGGCGCGGCACGACCTCGATCAGGAGATGGCCGGTGTCGGGGACCTCGCTGACGCGCTCCTGCGCCTCGAAGTAGGCGGCCAGGGCCACGGCCGCCGCCCCGTCCAGGCCGTAGTCGTCGCGCAACAAGACCGCGAGCGCGTCCGGCCCGCGCCGCAGCGCCTCCGCTGCGCGGCCGCGCAGCAGGTACAGTCGCCGCGCCAGTTCCGTCGACAGCGCCGCGCCGCCGGAACCCCAGCGCGGCACCGCCGGGCGGCCGATCACTTCCTCGACGAGGATATTGTTGCCCTCGGAACGCCGGTATTCGAGGCAGCGGCCGTCGAGCAGGAAGCGGTCGCCCGGCTGAAGGCGCTCCGCGAACGGCTCGTCGAGGTCGCCGACCGACGCGCCGTCGGTCAGGCGCACGGCCCGCGGCTCGTCGGCGACGATCGTCCCGAGGTTGCGGCGCAGCAGCCGCGCCGTCCGCTCGTCGACGAGACGGAAGCGGTCGCCGCTCCAGGTCAGACGAGGCGGGAGCCACTGCTCCCCCTCACCCCCGGCCCCTCTCCCCGAAGGGGCGAGGGGAGAGGATCGACGCCCCGACAGGTAATCGAGGCAGGCGTCGAACTCGGCACGCGGCAGGTCGCGATAAGGGTAGGCGCGGCGCACCAGGCCGAAGGCGTCGTCCGCCGTCTCGGAGCCCCGCGCCGCCATGCCGACCAGCTGCTGACACAGCACGTCCAGCGGACACGCCGGCACGCGCAGCGGCTCGTACTGGGCCGAGCGCCCCGACGCCCCCGTGACGGCCGCCTCGATCAACTCGGCCGGACTCGCGGTCAGCACCAGGCCGCGCCGCGCCAGGCCCGGACCGTGGCCGGACCGGCCGACGCGCTGGAGCAGGCGGACCACGTCGCCCGGCGGGTGGACCAGGACGACGCTGTCCACGGTGCCGATGTCGATGCCCAATTCCAGGCTCGTGCTCGTCACCGCGGCGCGCAGCCGGCCTTGCTTGAGGGCGCGTTCGACCTGGCGCCGCCGCGCCGCCGCCAGGCTGGAGTGATGCACCGCGATCTCGTCGACCCACTCGGGGAAGCGCTGCCGCAAGCGCCACGACAGCCGCTCCGCCAGGGCGCGCGTGTTCGTGAACACGAGCGTGCTGCGATTCGCACGCAGTTCCGGCTCCAGGCGCGTCACCAGGGCGGTCAGGAAGGAGGAGTCTTCCTCCGCCAGCGGCTCGACCCGCAGCGTCAGTTCTCCCGTCTCGACCGTCCGCGCGACGGCGCACGACCGACCCGCGCCGACGAGGAAGCGTGCCGCCTCGGCGAGCGGCGCGCAGGTCGCGGACAGGCCGATCCGCTGCACGTCGGCCCCGAGGAGGCCGCACAGCCGCTCCAGGCTCAGGGCGAGGTCGCAGCCGCGCTTGCCGGCGGCGAGGGCGTGAACCTCGTCGACGACGACCCAGCGCAGGCCGCCGAAGACGTCGCCAACCCAGCGCTGCGTCAGCATCACGGCCAGGCTCTCCGGCGTCGTCAGGAGAATGTCGGGCGGCTCGAAGCGCTGCCGACGGCGGACGCGCTGCGGCGTGTCGCCGGTGCGGACGCCGACGCGCACGCGGCCCCAGCCCTCCGGGAGGTGCTCGCGCATCCCCGTAATCGCCCGGCGGAGGTTCTTGCGGACGTCGTTGCCGAGCGCCTTGAGCGGCGCGACGTAGAGACAGCGCACGCCGGGGACGAGGGCTCCGGTCAGCAGCTCGCCGAGGACCGGCAGGAAGGCGGCGAGCGTCTTGCCGGAGCCGGTCGGCGCGCACACGAGGAGGTTGCGGCCCGCAAAGAGCGCGGGCCAGGCGAGGCGCTGGGCCGGCGTCGGCGCGCCGACGTGTCGCGTCAGCCAGAGGCGTGCGAACTCCGGCAGCGTCGCCAGGGCGGCCGCGGCGGACGGCGGCGTGCCGAGTTCCTCAAGCGCGGAAGGGACATCCTGTGCCATGAGGAGATTGTAGCGAGCCGCCCGAGAAAACAGGGCGGGCGCGCCCGCGAGGCAAGAAGAAGGGACCTCGCCGGCGCGCCCGTCTGTGGCGGAGCGATCAACGCGAAAGGGGATTACTCGCAGCAGCCGCTGCCGCGGCGGAACTTGCCGAGCAGGCCGCCGCGCTTGTGACCGCCGTGGCCGCTCGTGGCCGCGACGACGGTGCCGCAGTCGGCGCCGCCGCCGACCGCCTCGACGATTTCCTTCTCGACCTGGACCGGCACCATACGACTCAGGGTGACTTTCTCCGTCACCGGGACGCACACCGCCACCTGGCGGGTCGCCTGGTACGGGACCGTGACGCACACCTGGCGGGTCGCCGTGTACGGGACGGTGACGCAGACCATGCGCGTCGCCTGGTAAGCCACCTGGACGGGGACCATGCGCGTGGCTTCGTAAGAGACTTCGCGGGGGACGCAGACGGTGTAGGTCTCGTTGCGCGGCTCGGAGATGTTCTCGTGGGAGGTGACGTTGACCGTCTCGGTCTTCTGGACTGGACGCATGACGGTGACTTTGACCTTCTCGGTCACGGTTTCCCAGGCGTTCTCCGTCGTGGTGACGGGAACCTGGGTGGTGACGTAGTTCGGGACGTAGACGTTGGTCGTGGTCATCGCCGGCGCGCCGCAGGCGTCGCCGCAACCGCCGTCGCACGAACCGCAGCCGGCCGCCGGGGCGCAGGTGTCACAGCCGCCGTGCTTTTTACGGTGCTTCAGCAGGCCGCCGAACAGGCCCTTGCGATGCCCGCCGCCGGTGCTGACCGGCGCCGCGGCGACTTCGCGGCACTCGTAGTGGCCGCCGGCGTCGACGGTCCGCGACACCATGTGCGTCACCTGGTGGGGCACGCACACTCGTTTGGTGATCGTGCGCTCTTCCTCGGCGGGGACGTACTCGGTCCGCGTGACGGAAACCGGCTTGGTCACGGGGACGCACCTGGTCACGGTCACCTGACGGGTGCGCGTCTCCGGCACCATGTCGGTGCGAGTGGCCGTGTACTTCTCGGCCTTCATGTCGGTGCGGTAGGCGGTGTACGCCTGCGGCTGCATCTCGGTGCGCGTCGCCTGGTAGGTCTGCGGCTGCGTCTCGGTGCGGTACGCGGTGTACGTCTGCGTCTGGTAGTCGGTGCGGTAGCTCGTCCGGGTCGTCTCGTAAGGCTGCGAGACGTACTCGGTCACCATCACCTTGCGCGTGACGTGGGTCGGACCGCAGGCGTCGCCGCAGCCCGAGCCGTAGGCGTCGCCACAGCCCGAGCCGCCGCCGCAGGACATCCCGCAGTCGCCGGCGGGCACCGCCGACACGACCGCGGCCAGAACGCCGGCGGTCAACGCGGCCTTGCCTAGCATCTTCCAACTCATTCCGTTAACTCCCTTACCCTCGACCTGGCCGGGCGCCTCGACGTGCGGGACCACCCCGTAGCGGGGCCGCGGCTCGACTGCCCCATTTAGACAGAAGACGAGGCGGGGAAATAGAGTACGTCAGGTGGGATAAGGTGGGACGAATGAGTCGGGTGCCACAAGACCGGCAAACTGAAGCGGGTCCGCACCACCGCTACAACCGCTTCCTCTTGCCGAACCAACGAGCCGAAGCGGGTCATTCCTCCCCTAACCGACTATCAGATAGGCGTTTGCGACCGGCGAGAGCGACGAACAGTCCCCGCGCGAAGAGGAGGCGAGGCGCGCGCGACGTGGGAGGCGGGCGAGGATCGTCCGCGCGCGGAGGCAAGGACGCGGTTTGCAGCTGCGCGTCACGGACCGGGTCTTGTCCGTCCGCGCCGGGCCTCGCGCGGCGCGGCCGCGACAAG
>JBBROG010000304.1:0-9180 GCA_038229635.1 Gemmatales bacterium | reverse complement strand
GGCGTTCACCCACGCCCGCCTGGCCGGCGCCCGCCGCGCCGCCTGCGCCAGCACCGGCAACACCAGCGCCTCGCTCGCCGTCTTCTGCTCCGCCACCGGCCTGATGCGCGCCGTCATCTTCATCGGCTCCGGCCGCATCTCCTACGGCAAGCTCGCCCAGGCGCTCGACCACGGCGCCCTGACGGTGCAGATCGCCGGCGACTTCGACGACGCCATGATGCGCGTGCAGCAGGTGGCGCGCAAGCTCGGCATCTACCTCGTCAACAGCATCAACCCCTTCCGCCTCGAAGGGCAGAAGACGATCATGTTCCGCGTCCTGGAGGCGCTGCGCTGGGAGGTGCCCGACTGGGTCGTCGTCCCCGGCGGCAACCTCGGCAACGTGAGCGCCTTCGGCAAGGCGTTCATCGAGCTGCGCGAACTGGGCCTGATCGCGCGGGCGCCGCGCCTCGCCGTCATCAACGCCGCCGGCGCGAACACCTTCCACCAGCTCTTCGAGAAGCACACGCTGCGCTGGAACAAAGGCCGTCCCGAAAAGAGCATTAGTGAGGCGTACTTCGGCCGGCTCGACGCGGACAAGGTGCGGGCGAGCACGATCGCGAGCGCCATCGAGATCAACCGCCCGGTGAACCTGCCGAAGGCGCTGCGGGCGCTGGACCGCTGCGGCGGCGTGGTGCGCGAGGCGACCGACCAGGAGATCCTCGACGCCAAGGCGAAGGTCGGCGCCGGCGGCCTCGGCTGCGAGCCGGCGTCGGCGGCGAGCGTCGCCGGAGCGCGCAAGCTGCGCCAGGAGGGCGTCATCGGCGCCGACGAGCGCGTGGTTTGCATCCTTACCGGACATCAATTGAAGGACCCGGACGCGACGGTCGCCTACCACGGCACGGACCAGCAGAAGTTCGAGCAGTACCTGGGCTCGCGCGGCGTCCGCCGGGCGACGCACGCCAACCGGCCGGTGCAGGTGAGCAACGACCTGGACGAGATCATCAAGGCCCTCGAGGTGTACTCATGAGCAAGGTTGTCGTGGGGATCAACGGCGCCTGCGGCCGCATGGGGCAGCGCCTCGTCTGCCTCGCTCACGAAGACCCGGCCCTGAAGGTCGGCGCCGCCCTGGAGTCGCCGGCCCACCCCCAACAGGGGCGCGACGTCGGCGAACTGTGCGGCCTCGGCGCGACCGGCGTCCCGGTGTGCGGCGCCGTCACGCCGGAGTTGCAGCTCGACGCCGTCATCGACTTTTCGACTCCCGAAGGAACGATGATCCTGCTGCCGTCGTGCGTCAAGTACCGCATCCCCATCGTCATCGCGACGACGGGCTTCACGGCGGCGCAGCAGGCGGAGGTCGAGGCGGCGGCGCACGAGACGGCGCTGCTGATGTCGCCGAACATGAGCCTCGTCGTCAACGTGCTGTTCAAGCTGACGCGCCAGGCCGGCGCGGCGCTGCGCGGCAAGGGCTTCGACGTGGAGATTTTGGAGCGCCACCACCGTTTCAAGAAGGACGCGCCGAGCGGCACGGCGCTGCACTTGGCGAAGATCGTCCAGGAGGCAATGGGCCAGACCGAGACGCGCCACGGCCGCGAGGGGCTGGTCGGCGAGCGGCCGGCGCACGAGATCGGCATCCACGCGATCCGCGCCGGCGACAACGTCGGCGAGCACACGATCCTTTTCAGCGCCCTCGGCGAGACGATGGAGCTGGTCCACAAGAGCACGTCGCGCGACAGCTACGCGCGCGGGGCGCTGGAGGCGGCGAAGTTCCTCGCCGGCAAGCCCGCCGGGCGTTACACGATGGACGACGTCCTGGGGCTGTAGCGCCGCCCCCCGCTTGCGGTTTCGCGCCCGCGCCACGGAGGGTAAGGGATGGCGGAGTTCGACCACGGCTTCAAGATCGTCACCGACGCGGCGGGGCCGCGCCTGGCGCGGCTGGCGGGCGTGCCCTGTACCTCCTGGGAGCCATTGACCGGCGATGTGCAAGCGACGGTCGAGCGCCTGGCCGACCGTGCCTTCCTGGCCCGCCACCGCCGCGAGCGCTTCGTCGCCTACGTCGAGGCGTACACCTACTGGGACGAGGCCGCCCCGTGGGACGTCCTCGCCAAGTCCGGCCTCCTGTCCGCGCGCGAGCGCCTGCCGACCAAGAGCCTCCTGTTCGTCCTGCACCCGCGCGGCTACCGCCCGCAGCGCGGCAAGATCCGTCTGTCGGTCGGCGGCGCGCTGACGCAGCACGTCGCGTTCGAGGAGGTGTGCCTGTGGAAGAAGCGGCCGGAGGCGTGGTGGGAGCAGTCGCCGGGGCTGATGACGCTGTATCCCCTGTGCAAGCACGGCCGCCGGCCGGAGGAGTCGATCACCCACGCGGCCGGCGCGATCGAGCGCGGGGAGGGCGACGGGGTGCGCCGCGGCGAACTGCTGACAATCCTGAGCATCTTTGGTAGCCTGGCGTATCCGAATCTCGACTCCGTACAGATCATCGGGAGCGAACAGATGAGAGAGTCACCGTTCTATCAACAGATCGTGCAGGAAGGCGTCGTCCTCAAGGCCCGCGCCGACATCCTCGCCGTCTTGGAAGAGCGTCTCGGCCCCGAGGCGGCCACACGGGTCGCGGACACAGTCAACGCCTTAACCGACGTCCCCCTGATGGATCGACTCCTTCGACTGACCGCCCGCTGTTCCAGCGTTGAAGAGTTCCGGCGCGCCCTACCACTTGTCGAGACTTCGCCCGTGCCGGCGACACGCCGGCGACCCTCGACTCCGTCCAGATCATCGGGAGGGAGAAGATGAAGGAGTTATTGGGCTATCAACTGATCATCGACGAGGGCCGCGTGGAAGCTAGGCGGGCCGACATCCTCGCCAACCTGGAAGAGCGCTTCGGCCCCGAAGCGGCCGCGCGGGTCGCGGACGCCGTCAACGCCTTAACCGACGAGGCCCTCATGGATCGGCTCCATCGCCTGGCCGTGAGGTGCGCGAACATCGAGGAGTTTCAGCGAGCGCTCGCCGAGGCCCAAGCGCCGCCACGACCGGCGCCGCGCCCCCGGCGGACCTCAAATGGCCGGAAATGACGGAGGTACGCCCATGAACGTGGGACGCTGGATCATCGGCGGGACCGTGGCGGGCGTCGTCGGCGCCGCCGCCTGGGCCGGCATCACCTACGCCTCGCATAAGGAATTCGCCTGGATCGCCTTGGGAATCGGCGCCCTCGTCGGCCCCGGCGTGCGCTTCGGCGCGGGGGACGACGGCGGCTCCTCGCCGGGGATGACGGCGGTCATCATCGCCCTGTTGTCCATCGTCGTCGGCAAGCTCATCGCCGTCGTCTTGCTGGCGGCCTCGCTCGACATCGAGGGGCAGATGCCGGTGACGACGAACGATCTGGTCGCCGACCTGGCCCGCGACGTCGTCAAGGAGCGCGCCGCCAAGGGGAAGCGCGTCGCCTGGCCGCCGGGTAAAAGTGCGGACACCGCGGAGAATCTGGCGGACTACCCCGCCGACGTCCGCCAGGAAGCGACGCTGCGCTGGCAGAAGCTCGGCGCCGACGAACAGAACCGCCGCGTCGCCGAGCAGAAGAAAGAGACGGCCGCACTCGCCTCGGAATATCGAGCGGAATTGCGCGGCGAGGTGTTCCAGAAGAGCTTCGGGCCGATCAACCTGCTCTGGTTCGGCCTGGCGGCGCTGTCCGCGTTCAAGATCGGCTCGGGCTTCTCCTGGAACAATTAGCGCTCGCCTTTCACTCCTACAGCAGCGCCGTCGTCTCGTCGAACCCGTACATGCGGTTGAAGTTCTGCACCGCGACGCCGCTCGCCCCACGAATCAGGTTGTCTTCGCACGCCAGCACCACAACGCGGTCGCGCACCACGCGCACCGCCAAATCGACGAAGTTCGTCCCCGTCGTGTGCTTCGTCGCCGGCAGGTGGTCGACGACGCGCACGAACGGCGCCGCGGCGTAGTAGCTGCGGTACAACTCCATCAGCTGCGCCTGCGTCATCGGCCGGCGCGGCATCGCGTAGATGGTGCTGAAGATGCCGCGGTCCATCGGCACCATGTGCGGCGTGAAGATCACCTCGACCGCCTCGCCGGCCACGTCCGACAGCGCCTGCTCGATCTCCGCCGTGTGCCGGTGCGTGCCGACGCTGTAGGCCGACACGCTCTCGTTGCACTCCGGAAAGTGCGTCGTGAGCTTCGGCGTCCGCCCCGCGCCCGAGACGCCGCTTTTGCTATCGACAATGATCGACTTCAGGTCGATGTTCTTGCCCGCAACGAGCGGCGCCAGGCCGAGGATGGCCGTCTGCGGGTAGCAGCCGGGGTTGGCGACGAGCGGCGCCGACGGGATTTCGTCGCCGTAAATCTCCGGCAGCCCGTAGACCGCCTGCGCCAGGTGGGCGAGGTCCTCGTGGCTCTCGCCGTACCACTGGGCGTAGACGTTCGGGTCGCGCAGCCGGTAGTCGGCGCTCAGGTCGATGACGCGGACGCCGCGGTGCAGCAGCGCCGGCAGCGTACTCATACTCGCCCCGTGCGGCAGGCAGCCGAAGGCGCATTGCACGCCCTTCGCCAGGAGGCGGTCGGCGTCGAACGGCTCGCAGCGCAGGTCGAGGCGGCGCGCCAGGGCGGGGTGCGATTCCGCCACGGTCGGCGTCCCCTCCTGGCGCGACGTCACGGCGACGATCTCCGCGTGCGGGTGGTGCAGCAGGATCTTCATCAGTTCCAGCGCCGTGTAGCCGGAGCCGCCGAGAATGGCGATCTTGATTTTCATCGTGATTCCTGTCCGTGGTCCGTACCCTGAAATCACTGTACACTGAGCCGGAACCGATGACTACGGACCGCGACCACGGGCCACGCACCATGCTGACGACGATTCGCGCCGCCGCCGCCGACATCCGCGCCGGCCGCCTCTCCCCCGTCGATCTCCTCGAACAGTGCCTCGAACGCATCGACCGTCTGGAGCCGCGCCTGAAGGCGTGGGTGCTGGTGGACAAGGACGGCGCCCGCGCCGAGGCGAAGCGGCTGACCGACGAGTTGAAGAAGGGCAACGACCGCGGGCCGCTGCACGGCATCCCGATAGGGATCAAGGACATCTTCGACGTCTTCGACTGGCCGACCGCCGCCGGGTCGAAGCTTTGGGCGAACAGCGTCGCCCGCGAGGACGCCACGGTCGTGAAGCGGCTGCGGCAGGCGGGGGCGGTCCTCGTCGGCAAGACGGTGACGACGCAGTACGCCAGCTTCGACCCGCCGCCGACGCGCAACCCGTACAACCTCGAACGGACGCCGGGCGGCTCGAGCAGCGGCAGCGCCGTCGCCGTGGCGACGGGGATGTGCCTGGGGGCGCTCGGCTCGCAGACGGGCGGGTCGATCACGCGGCCGGCGTCGTACTGCGGCATCGCGGGCTGCAAGCCGACGATCGGGCGCGTGAGCTGTCACGGCGTCGTGCCGCTGGCGCGCTCGATGGACCACCCGGGGCCGATGGCGCGGTGCGTGCGCGACCTGGCGATCCTGCTGCAAGTCATGACCGGCGGCGACCCGCGGGTCGGCGTCGTCAACTGGGCGGAACCGCATTTGATGGCCGAACTCGATCAGCCCCCGAGCCTTCTCGCCCCCGGAGGGCTCTTCGAGGAGTACGCCTCGCCGGACGTGCGGCGGATGATGAGAGATGTGGTCGCGACTTTGTGCCAGCGGGGCGCTAAGGTCGGGGAGGTCGTCCCTCCGGCCGCGTTCTCCGAGGTCCTCATGCGGCATCGCACGGTGATGGCGGTGGAGGCGGCGCAGTTCCACGAGACGCGCCTGCGCCGCCACCCGGAAGACTACGGGCCGAACATTACCACGCTCCTGGAAGAAGGGCTCGCGTGCCCGGCCACGGAGTATGCTCGGGCCAAACAACACCAGCGGGAGTTGATTGGGGAGATGGATGACTACCTCGGAGATGCCTACGCCCTCCTCTGTCCGGCGACGACGTCGCCGGCTCCGGACGCGGCAACGACCGGCGACCCGGCGTTCAACTCGCCGTGGAGCTACACGGGACTGCCCGTCGTCTCCTTCCCCGTCGCGACGTCCGACGACGGGATGCCGCTCGCCATTCAACTCGTGGGGCGGCGGCGGGGCGAAGCGGACCTGTTCATGGTCGCCGCGTGGTGCGAGGCACTGTTCGCCGGCAAGGTGCCCGAGCCGCCCTTGTAAGGGGATTCTGTTCTGGACAGCCTTGCGTCCCGTTAGCAGAATGCACCCTTCACCCCGGCCCGGCGCCGGCGCGGATGACGGCGTGACGTCGTTCCTCTTCCGGGCGGGCCGGTTCTGGACTACAGTTCGGGGAGAAGTACCTCGCTCCTTCTTCCGGCAGACGGGACGCGCTCGTGAACAAACGCATCGTCGGCAACGTGGCCAAGTACGCGCTGGCGCTCGGCCTGATGACGTGGGTCGTCTGGTCCAACTGGGGCGACGCGCGCGGCACCGTCGGCAAGGTCGTCGTCGGCGGCGAGCCGGGCGGGGGCAAGATCGCGGGCAAAGTGGAAGCTTACGAGCCCGACGTCTCGATCAAGGTCGATTCGGCCGAACTGGCCCTCAAACCGGGGGGCAAGACGAAGATCGTCCGCGCCGACGACACGCCCTTCGGGCCGGACGAGCCGTTGGTCGGCCGCGACGTGACCCTGAGCGAAGTGTCGCGCGGCCTGGCCTACGTCTGGCGGCGCCACGTCGCCGAGGGCGAGCCGATACACACCGGCTACTTCGCCCTGGCCTTCGTCTTCGGCTTCGGGGCGCTGCTCATCACGTTCCTGCGCTGGTACGTCCTGGTGCGGGCCGTCGACATCCCCTTCCGCGTTTACGACGCCCTGCGCCTGGGCTTCATCGGCTTCTTCTTCAACACGTTCCTGCCCGGCTCGGTCGGCGGCGACGCCGTCAAGGCGCTGTTCCTGGCCAGGGAGCAGACGAACCGCCGCGCCACCGCCGTCGCCACGGTCATCATGGACCGGGCCATCGCGCTGTGGGCGCTGGTCTGGTTCGTCGCGATCCTCGGGGCCGGCTTCTGGGCTGGCGGGTTGCTCGAAGGCGACGGCGCCGAGCCGTGCCGCCGCATCGTGCAGACGGCGTGGGTCGTCGTCGGCACGTCGCTGACGGCGTGGCTGGCGCTGGGCCTCCTGCCGCAGCGGCGCGCGGAACTTTTCGCCGGGCGCCTGAGCCGGCTGCCGAAAGTCGGTCATGCGGCGGCGGAGTTGTGGCAGGCGGTCTGGACGTACCGCTGTCGTCAGAAGAGCGTGTTCGCCGTCCTGGCCCTGTCGTGGGTCGGGCATGTCGGCTTCGTCTTCCTCTTCTACTTCTCGGCGCTGACGCTCTGGGACGCCAACTCCGGCCAGCAGATTCCTTCCCTGGCGCAGCACTTCCTGATCGTGCCGATCGGCCTGGTCATCAACGCCCTGCCGCTCTTCCCGGGCGGCGCCGGCATCGGCGAACTGGGCTTCGGCAAGCTGTACGAGTGGCTGGGCTGTTCGGAGGCGAGCGGCGTGCTGGCGTCGCTGGTGCAGCGCGTCATCACCTGGGGCATCGGCCTGCTCAGCTATCTGGTCTATCGCAAGATGCGCTCGGCCCTGCCGGCGGCCGAGCCGGAGGCCGAACTCGCCGCCGCCGAGGCGTGAACGATTTCTTGGAGACCTCTCCCATGACCGTCGACACCGCCGAAGACCTGAATCCGCTGCGCATCGCCGAGCAGCAGTTCGACCGGGCCGCGTCGTACATGCCGCGGCTGAAGCGCGGGCTGATCGAGTTCCTCAAGCGGCCGGCGCGGACCGTTTCCGTCGAGTTCCCCATCGAGTTGAACGACGGCTCGGTGCGCATGTTCGCCGGCTACCGGGTGCTGCACAACTGCGTGCGCGGCCCCGGCAAGGGCGGCGTCCGCTACCACCCCGATGTGACCGTCGACGAAATCCGCGCCCTGGCGTCGTGGATGACGTGGAAGTGCGCCGTGATCGACGTGCCCTTCGGCGGCGCCAAGGGCGGCGTCTGCTGCAACCCGAAGGAGCTGAGCGAGGCCGACCTGCGCAAGATCACGCGCCGCTACGTCGCCGACCTCGGCGACCTGATCGGCCCGCACACCGACATCCCGGCGCCCGACGTCTACACCGACGCGCGGACGATGGCGTGGATCTACGACACTTACGCCATGATGCACCCCGGCCGCAACAACCTGCCGGTCGTCACCGGCAAGCCGGTCGACATCGGCGGCTCGCACGGCCGCGGCGAGGCGACGGCGCGCGGCTGCCTGTTCGCCACGCAGCGGGCGCTGGCGCGCGGCCTCGTCAAGGGCCTGAAGACCGTTCAAGGGGCGCGCGTGGCGATCCAGGGCTTCGGCAACGCCGGCGCCAACGCGGCGGCGCTCTTCGCCGAGGCCGGCGCCCGCATCGTCGCCGTCAGCGACACGCGCGGCGGCGCCCGCAACGACGACGGGCTAAATGTCGCCAAAATGAGGGAGCATAAGAAGAAGACCGGGAGCGTCGGCGGCGCGGCGGGGACGAAGGAGATCAGCAACGCCGACCTGCTGACGATGGAGTGCGACATCCTGATCCCGGCGGCGCTGGAGTGTCAGATCCGCCACGACAACGCGGTGGCAGTGCAGGCGAAGGTCGTCTGCGAGGCGGCCAACTGCCCGACGACGCCGGCCGCCGACCGGATGCTGTACGCCCGCGGCATCACGGTGCTGCCGGACATCCTCGTCAACTCGGGCGGCGTCTGCGTCAGCTATTTAGAGTGGGTGCAGAACAACGAGAACGAGCAGTGGGACCTCGACGGCGTCAACGCCAAGCTGCGCGTCAAGATGGAGCGCGCCGCCGACGCCGTCATCGCCAAGCAAATGGAGCTGAACGAGCACGCCACCGACAAGACGGTGGACCTGCGCGCCGCGGCGCTGGTGCTGGCGATCGAGCGCGTGGCCCACGTGGCGCTGGAGCGCGGCATCTGGCCGTGAGCGCGCCGTCGAGGGAGAACAAGACGTGCCCGTCGTCGTTCCGGGGGTGCGCGAGTACGCGACCCGTGGTGGTAGTAGTCCGAGGGTGCGCGAGTACGCGACCCCCGGCTGTGTTATGTAACCCCTTCGGGGTAGGGCCGGGGGCCTTTTACCCCGAAGGGGCAGGGCTTCCAACATGTTCAGTAGTTGTACCGTATTCTTCCCTTGGCGGGTGGCTGAAAACGCCCGTGGTTTTCGGCATGTCCCGCCTCGGCCACGGC
>JBBROG010000303.1:0-9198 GCA_038229635.1 Gemmatales bacterium | reverse complement strand
TCCGGAAGGGTCATCAGCCGTTCCACCAAGTCACACGTCAGAGTGACCATAGGGAGTCCTTCCGTTCAGTCCGAAAAACCTTGAGAACCTGTTGCCCTAACTCCTTTAGTATATGGGTTTTGAAGTGCGTTTGCCGTGGGTCTTCGCGCATGGCCGGGCCTCCCTCAATCCACGTAAAAGAACTCGTTGCTGCTCATGAGCACCCGCAAGTAGCTCGTCCACGCCTTCGTTGCACCGCCCCGGGTCGCGTCCTGTTCGACGAGGCCGGCGTCGATGAATTGCCCGGCGTCGGCCCGCTTGCCGCGGACCGCGAGGAGGTTTTCCCCCGGCTTGAGCGCCGCGAGGGCTTCCTTGCGAATCTCGAAGTGCGCGTAGCCGTCGCTGCGTCCCTTGAGGTCGGCTGCCAAGACCCCGTTCAGGTAGACCTCGGCCGGGCCGCCGTGATAGACCCGGAGTCGCACGCCTTCCCACTGCCGGTCGGGCAGCACGAAGCGGCGGCGCAACCAGATTTCGGGGGTGTCCCATACCGAGCGGACCACGAAGGCCGGCTCGCGGATAACCTTCTTGGGCGCGAACCCCGCCGAGCCTTCGCCCCAAGCCGCGTCCTTGAACGCCTTTTCGGACCATTCCTTCGGAGGTGCCTGGAAGGTATACCGCCACGCGACGGGATCTTCGTGGGCCGTCGCCACCAGCATCTCACGCTGCTTGGGGATCACTTCCGACACCTCGGCTGCCCCAGGCACCAGGCGGCTCATCTTTTCCAGGTACTGAAGGCCATCGGCCGTCTCCTCGGGGGAGGCCGGCCGCCCGAACAGCAGGAGGTGGGCGAGTTCGATGCGGCTGGAGTCGTCTGGCCGGAGGTTGACCAACCGCGCGGCAAATGCCCGCGCCTGCTCGCGCACGAACGGGCTGTTCATCAGGTAAAGCGCCTGGACCGAGGTCGTGCTTTCAAAGCGTTGCCCGACGCTGAAATTCGCGTCGGCACCGTCGAAGAGGGCCAGGAAGGAATCCCGGGTCACCCGCGGCTGAAGAAGGTAGACGGAGCGGCGCTTCGTCTCGTAGACCGCCTTGAGGGCGCGGCCTCGCTGTACTTCCAGTCCTTCCGGGGCGGGAACGGATGGACACCGGCGACGCTGCGGTCCAGTTCGCCGCTCACCGCCAAAAGGGAATCCCGGATCGCCTCCGCGTCCAGCCGCCGGCAGTCCGAACGCCACCAAAGCTGGTTCGTCGGGTCGATTCGGGAGTTGGCCGCGTCCTCGCCCCCACAGAGGCGGTAGGTGTGCGAGAGCATCATCAGCCGGTGCATCGACTTGATCGACCACCCGCCCCGGACGAATTCGCCCGCGATGTAATCCAGGAGTTCCGGGTGCGTCGGCGGTTTCCCTTGCTTGCCGAAGACGTCGGGCGTCTGGACGAGCCCCCTCCCGAAGTGGTGCTGCCACAGTCGGTTGACCATGACGCGCGCCGTGACAGGGTTCTGCGGATCGGTCAGCCAGTCGGCCAACTGCCGCCGCCCGCTGCCCTTTTCGTCCGCCGGCACCGAGCCGCCGCCGAGTACCTGGACGAATCCTCGGGGCACTTCGGCACCCAGCTTCGACGGGTTGCCTGCGATTTGCACCCGCGCGTTGCCAATGGTCCCTTCCGAAACCGCGAAGGCGTCCGCGTAGTCGGGACGGGTCTTCCCGAACTTCTCGCACGCCTTCTTGGCCGCTTCGAGGGCGTCTTTCAATTCCTTCAGGGTCCGCTTCTTCGCCGTCGCACCGGAATCCTCGCGGATGCCACCGAGCGCCTTCTCGAAGTCGAGGGCTTCCTTGTCCAACGGCGCGAGCCGAGCTTCCAGGAAGGCCAGTTTTTCGTCGAACGGCTTGGCGATCCGCTCGGTCTGGTCCCGCGGTAGCAGTGGGACGAAATCGCGCTGGTACTTCTTGTGGTCCGAACCCGCGTAGGCAAAGCGGCTGCTCGCGAGGATGCCGTAGATCGCGTAATAGTCCTCTTTGGGGATGGGGTCAAATTTGTGGTCGTGACAGCGGGCGCAGCTGAGGCTCATGCCGAGGACGGTCTTCCCCAGGGTGTCGATCGCATCGTCGATCGTGATGTGATGTTCCTTGTCGGGATCTTCGCCGCTTCGCCGGGCCAGTGCCAGAAAGCCGGTCGCGACGATGCGGTCGTACCGCTCTTCCTCAGTCCGCCCGCCCAGGAGGTCGCCGGCAATTTGTTCGCGGATGAACTGGTCGTAGGGCTTGTCCTTGTTGAACGCATCGATCACGTAGTTGCGGTAGCGGTGCGCCTGCGGGATCGGGTAATCGGCGCTGTCGCCCGCGGTGTCCGCGTAGCGGGCCACGTCGAGCCAGTGCCGCCCCCAGCACTCGCCGTAGTGGGGCGAGGCGAGGAGGCGGTCCACCACGGTGGCGAAGGCGTCGGGCGACTTGTCCGCGAGGAAGGCATCGACCTCGTCCGGTGTGGGCGGGAGGCCGATGAGATCGAACGTCGCGCGGCGGACGAGCGTCCGCTTGTCCGCGTCGGAAGTGGGGGGCAGTCCTTTCTCTTCGAGCCGTGCCAGGATGAAGTGGTCGATGGGGTTTCGGGGCCACTCTTTGTGCTTCACGTCAGGAAGCGATTGCTTCTTTGGGGGCTGGAACGACCAGAAGCGGCGAGCCGCCTCGAAGTCGATGGCCGGTTTCGCTCGCGCGGCGGCCGCGGCTTCCGTCCTCGGGTCCGGCGCGCCCATCTTGACCCAGGCTTCGAGGTCCGCCACCTGACCGGGCGCGAGCCGGGTTTTGGGCGGCATCCGCAATTCCTTGTCGGTGTAGCGAACCGCCTTGATCAGAAGGCTCTTGTCCGGGTTTCCGGCCTCCAGGGCGGGGCCGGAATCGCCGCCTGTCCGCACGCCGTCGCGGGTGTCCAGCAGCAGGCCCCCCTTGGCGGTTTTCGACGCGGCGCTGTGGCACTTGTAACAGTGCTCGACCAGGACGGGCCGGACCTTCTTCTCGAAGAATTCGACCTGCTCGGCCGGCAGCGGCTCGCCGGCGGAAGCGGTGCCGACGGCGAGCAGCACGAGGAGGCCCATGACCAGGCGGCACGGATTCGTCATGATGTTGGTGTATCCTTCCGGCCCCATCGTCCGGCCCTCGAATGGCATGGCGTTTCCCCTCCGTCGGCCGCGGATCACTTCTTGATCTTCACCTCGACCACCTTGCCGTCCTTCTCGGTGGTCTCGACCTTGACATCCTTCTTGAGGGCCTCCTCGATGTGCTTCCCCTTGAGGTGATGGCCGGCGGCGTCGAGCACCTTGACGTGGTCGTCGATCCTGATCGTCTGCTCCTTGTCGCCGACCTTGACGACCAGATCGTGCTTCTCGTAGCTGACGACGACCGCTTCCGCTGGCGATCCACTGCCGGCCGCCTTCGAGCGAGCATCGATCTCGATGATCTCACGCTTGTGAATCGTCACCGTGACGCCGAAGCCCGCCTTGAGGTCGTCGAGCTTGGCGGCCTTGCCGTCCAGCTTGATCTTCGCGTCCTTGGCCACGTCGAGGACTTGATCCTTTTTCTCATCCTTCACGGTCATCGTGAGTTTGGCGTCGCCCGCCTTGACGACTTTCCCTTCGCGGTCCTCGTGGGCTGAGGCGCGCTGGCTGAAGCACGCGGCGAGCGCGAACGCCACGAGCATCGTCGTCACCGGTCGTTTCGACATCGCATTCTCCTGGGAATCCTGGTTGTGGAATCGCCGGGGGCTGACGCCCGTGGTCGCCACGGCGTTTGCCCGCTCGGCCTGCTCCGCTTCCTTCTTCCCGCCGGACCTGTCAAAGTGGACATGCGAATTTGTAAAATTCCGAAAGGCTTGCCGGCCTGAAGTCGAAAGCCGTCGGGCCTGCTCGTTCGGGAAGAGAAAAAGGGCGGGCGGTCCCCCCGACCACGCTCCCTTGGGAGCCAGGGCTACAGATTCTTTATTTTTATTTTCGTGTCCGGTTCTGCCCCGCTCGCGGGAAGAAGAAGGAAAACTCGGAGTCTGTCCGTGTGAACGCACACGCTGAATTCATGACGCTGTTTTTGAAGCATGAGGGCGATCTGCGCGCGTTTATCGGTTCATTGGTCCGCGACCGCGACGCCTGTGCAGACGTGCTACAGGAGGTGGCGCTGACGGCGTGGGAGCGGTTTGACGCCTACGATCGCGGGCGGTCGTTCGGGGCGTGGGTGCGGGGCATCGCAGCGAACAAAATCTTGAAACGGCGGGAGAAGTTCGCGCGATCGCCCGTGCCGTTCGATCCGGAAACGGTCCAGGCCATTCTCGACGCCTGCGACCGGGCCGAAGTGAAACAGTCTCCGCAGCTCGATGAGTTGGCGATTTGCATCGAGCAACTTCCGGAAAAGCCGCGCCGACTGCTGGCTCTGCGCTACGAAGACTCGCTGGAAGTGAAGCAAATCGCCGAGCGGGTCAAGAGTACCGCCGACGCGGTTCACAAGGCCCTGGCGCGGTTGCGGCAATGCCTGCGTGCCTGTGTCGAGGCGCGACTGACCGCCTCGGGGGACCGCCTGCCATGAACGATGAATCGCGAGCCGCCGACCTAATTCAGAAATATCTGGACGGGATGCTCTCGGAGTCCGAGTTGGCCGAGTTGCAGCAACTGCTGATCGGCGACACGACGATTGCCGATACGTTTTATGCCGCCGCCCGCGACGACGAGAATCTTCGCGATTACTTTCGGCGACGACGCGACAACGCGCGCATGGCAACCATCCTGGACGACGTGATGGCGTCGCCGGCCAGTAACCGAGCTTGCCAGACTTCGGACGAGACAGCAGCGACGCAGCCTCCGAACTCAAGCAAACCTGAATGCGGCTCAAACTCTGTACGTCCTGCTTCACGGCGGAAGCGGCGTCTGCTTCGCCTGACAACCTGGCAGTGGTGCGCAGCGGCCAGTCTGCTATTCGCCGCCGGCACGGGTTTCTATTTCGCGTTTGTTGGTGACCATCGTTCGCCGAGCGCTATTTCGCACGAAGTCGTCACCGGCTCCGTGCGAGTCAACGGAGCCGAGGCAACGCGCGTTCCCGAGGGGGCGACGTTTGAAGTTGTGGGACAAGTCGCCGCCGTGATCCAACTGACCGACGGCTCGCGGGCGGAGTTGGCCCCCGGAACGAGCGCGACCATTCGCGGCCGGGTTGGCCAGGTTCGACAAGTGATCGCACTGAATCGCGGCAGCGGACGGTTTGAAATCAAGAAAGGTGACGGCCAGTTTCGCGTCGAAACTGCGGTCGGCGGTGTCACGGCGTTGGGAACGGAGTTCACCGTCAGCGTGCTGTCGGACGAGACCACGACCCGCGACGCCGCCGCCCCCGAAGCGGCGTTGGTCGTAGGCGTGATCGCCGGCAATGTCGAAGTCGATTACGCGGACGAAATCTATCCCCTCGCGCTGGGCGATGATCGCATCTATTTCGTCGCACGCACGGCACCGACCAGCGAATCGGCTCACGTCGGAAAGGTAATCGCCGTCTCGGAGGATCTACACTCGATTACCCTCGAAACCGAAAGGGCAGGCGACCCCTTGCGGCGGCCAGTCACCGTCCGGTTGAGCAATGAAACCCACTTCTCGTGGGTCAACATTCCCGCGGATCATCAAATTCCGAGTCTGGGATACCGGGCGTCGGTTTGGCTGAACGACAATCGCGATGCCGGTGCCGCGTCCTTCGTGCGATTCTCGGTCGAAAAACGGAGCGGTCTGCCGGCGAGTGTGACGGGACATGTGGCGCATGTTGCCGATGGCGGCCGGTCGATCACGCTGCAAATGCCGCGGGCACCGCAGTCCAAAGAGCCGCCCGTCACTCGGCTCGTTACAATCGACGCCGGGACGAAAGTCGAATACTCCTTCGTCCGCTTCGACGGCGAGCTGCCAACAGCCGGCTACAACGCGATCGTGTGGTTCAGGCCGAACTCGACCGACGTTGCCAGCGCCGTGCATTTTGCGGGCGACAAGCGCGGCCACTACCGGCCGGATTTGTGTGGTCGTATCGTGGGCGTCACCGATCACGGCGGTAAGGTCGAAATCGAACATCCGAAGAGCGAGTCGGTCTTTCATCCGGGTCGGACTGTCACCCGGACGACGCTCGGTATCGGGTCGCACACGAAGCTCTTGTATCACGATCTACCACCGGCAGAGCACAAGCCCTTGATCGGCCAGTACGCCGAAATCTGGATGCAACACGACGTACCGCATCATGTCGAAGCCGTTCGCTTCAGCCGCACGAAAACCACAGCGGGGAACTGGCCATGACAAGCAACACTGCGATCCTACGGGGTGAACGACTGGTCAGAACCGGCATCTGCCTCGGCTTGCTCCTGCCGGTCGGGCTGGCGGTCTGCGAGGGCGAGGTCCGGTTCCAAGACGCACCGAAAATCGTCCTCAAGAACGAGTCCTTCGACAAAGACCCCGGCTGGGAGGGCCACAACAACCGCGTCGTGCCGAAGAAGGTGCTGACGGTGAAGCAGGACTTCGGTTACAGCGAGACCAACCACGCGGGCAAGGTCGCCGGCGAGGTGGGAGGCGTCATCCTATTCGGCTGCGGATTTCCCCGATGCGTTCAAAGAACCGGGGTGCAATGTCCACGTCCTCGCCGCCGAGCGGACATTCTGGGAGAAGGCAACGGATTCTGCACATGTGGCACCACGCCCCGACAGAGAAGAAGTTCCGGGATCGACAGTCGCGGCACTATTACGATGTGGTGCGGCTGTACCAGAACGAATTGGGACAAGCTGCGATCAAGGACACCGACCTGTTGCTGAAGGTCGCACGTCACAAAGAGGTATTCTTCCCTGCGGCTTGGGCGAGATACGCGGACGCTAAACCCGGCACGCTGCGAATCGTGCCTCCTGATGCTCGCCTGACGGAGTTGGAGCAGGACTACCGCAAGATGCAGGAAATGATCTTCGGCGAACCGCCTGCTTTCGAGCGACTGCTCGAAGTACTGCGGGAAATCGAGCAAGCAATCAATATCCAAGAAGGCAATTGGCGGGGCTGGGAAGGAGGCTTGCGGCGTCTCCTCTCCGGGAAATCGGATAGCGACCCGCAGTCGTAACCCTTTGCGATGACGGCGCTTTCCGAACTGGACGCGGCCACTCGGCCGTTGCAAGCAGCGATCACCTCACTCCTTGCGTAACGCCGCAGTTTGTTCCTCGATCAGCTCATCTACCCGGTTCAAGAAATCGAGCATCAGTTCGAGTTGATCGGCTGAGTATCGATCCAGCATCGCCGATGTAGCCCGTTTCACGCCCTCAAAGACGGGTAAGAGATCAGCCAGCGCCTTGTCTCGGTTCGGCTGGACAACGACACGTCGGCGGTCGCTTGGGTCGGACGCGCGGACCACATACCCGGCTCGTTCGAGCCGGTCGATGACGCCGGTGATTGCCCCGGTCGTCAACCCCGACTTGTCGGCCAGTTCGCCGGCAGGAATGGGGCCAAGTCGCAGCAGCAGGTCGAAACACTTGTGGTCGGCTGGCCCCAGCCCCAGGCGCTCGGCGACGGCTGCGTGGAAGAGCACGATCAACCCGTTGTGTCGTCGCAGCGTCTCCGCAAGATCGGCCTTCAATTGCGTCGCCCGGTTCTTTGCCATTGACACCTCCAGTCATTTCGCTTAGCTTGCTGACATCTTAGATGATAAGGTAAATTGTCAGGAGTGTCAACGATGCCGACCGATTTCGTGTAACTGAGCGGCGGCCTCACCGAGTATCAGGAGCGCCAGCCATGACCATGCCACCCCGTCTCCGTAAGTTCGTTCTCACCGCGCACATCACGTTCTCGGTCGGCTGGCTCGGCGCGGTCGCTGGTTTCCTCGCCCTCGCCATTGCCGGTCTGACCAGCCAGAATGCTCAGACGGTGCGTGCCGCCTATCTCGCGATGGAGTTGACCGCCTGGTTCGTCATCGTCCCGTTGAGCCTCGCTTCGCCTCTAACCGGGCTCCTCCAGTCACTGGGCACCACATGGGGCTTGTTCCGCCACTATTGGGTCCTGGCGAAACTCTTGCTAACTACCTTTGCCACCATCGTTTTGCTGTCGAAGATGCCGCTAATCGACCATGCAGCCCGTCTAGCCGCAGAGACGGCATTGCCCAGTGCCGACCTCCGCGCGGCGGGGATGCAACTCGTGGTCCATGCCACTGGCGGTCTGCTGGTGCTGCTAGTGATCACGACGCTGTCGGTGTTCAAACCCTGGGGCAGAACTCACTACGGACGACGTAAGCAACCGGAGCCGCTCGCGCTGTCGCAGTCGTTCCCGCCGCGCAGCCCGACAACTACGCGCGACACAGGAGCCACTCAAATGGCTGACCTGCCCTCCGATCCCGACTCCAACGACCACACCCCTATGAGACCCGGCCACGGATCGACCGCCGGTACATCACGCTGGGCGAAGGCGTTTGGGATCATCGCCATCGTCCTGGTCCTGCTGTTTGTCATCCTGCACCTCACCGGCCATAGCCCTGGTGGCCACGACTGATACGGGCAATAGCTTTGTCATCCGTCTTGTGGTCGCCTCCGCAAAATCGGCCTTCAGTTGCGTCTCTCTGTTCTTTGCCATTGACATGCTGGGCCGTTTATCTTAGATGCTAAACATCTTGGACAGCAAGATAATTAGTCCGGAATATCCCCACCGGCAGTTTTGTCCAAGGTCTCGATCCTTGCGAAAAGAATGGAGGAAAGCGAACTATCGCCAGGACACCCAATCTCGTGCATGCCTTGTTGCCCGATCTGCTCGGCCCAGGCAGCCACCAAAGGCTGCACGAGTGAACCAGCCCGAACAAGATGGGGACGGGCCGAGTGCTGCGAGTCAGTCTCTGACTCGTGCAGCGGCTTCCCGATGATCGGATATGCCGATTGACGGAGCCAGTGAGTAGGCAGGTCAAGACGGTCAAACCACGTCATTAAGGAGAATGCGATGCGAAACAGGCTTCAGACAACAATGGTCATGGCGCTCGCGCTGATCGCGTGCCTCGGCGAACGCGCGTCCGCCCACGAAGATCACGAAGGGACCGTCGTCAAGGCGGGGGACGGCAAACTCACGATGACCGCGAAGGCACGGCAAACGCACTTCAAAACCCATATACTAAAGGAGTTAGGGCAACAGGTTCTCAAGGTTTTTCGGACTGAACGGAAGGACTCCCTATGGTCACTCTGACGTGTGACTTGGTGGAACGGCTGATGACCCTTCCG
>JBBROG010000302.1:0-9256 GCA_038229635.1 Gemmatales bacterium | reverse complement strand
CCCTCACCCCCGGCCCCTCTCCCCAAAGGGGAGAGGGGAGAAAGGAGGCCGGTCAATCGATCTGGTACACGAACTCTCCCTTGTCGCCGACGCCGACGTGGACGCGGCTGATCGCCCGCCCCTCGGCCATGCGCGCCAGCACCTCGCGCGACATCTCGGGCAGCAGCGTCCCCGTCAGGATGTGGTCGACGTTGCGCGCCCCCGACTCGACCTCCTTGCAGCGGCCCGCGACCGCCGCCACCAGTGCGTCGTCGTAGGTGAATTGCGCCCGGTGCCCCTCGCGCAGGCGGCCGGCGATGCGCTTCAGCTGTAGCACGATGATCGTGCGCATCACCTCGTCGCTTAGGGGGAAGTACGGCACGATCGTCATGCGGCCCAGGAGCGCCGGCTTGAACGCCTTCAGCAAGTCCGGCCGCAGCGCCTCGGCGAGGCCGCCCGCGTCGGGCATCGTGTCCGGGTCGGCGCACACTTTCACGATCGTGTCGGTGCCGACGTTCGACGTCAGCATGATGATCGTGTTCTTGAAGTCGACCTCGATGCCGCGCGAGTCGGACAGCATGCCCTTGTCGAACACCTGGTAGAAGATCTCCTGCACCGACGGGTGCGACTTCTCGACCTCGTCGAGCAGCACGACGGAGTAGGGCTTGCGGCGCACCGCCTCGGTCAGCACGCCGCCCTGGTCGGAGCCCTGGTAGCCGACCGGCGAGCCGAGCAGCTGCGAAACCTTATATTCCTCCTTGAACTCCGACATATTGATGATGACCATGTTGCGGTCGCCGCCGTAGAGCAGGTCGGCCAGCGCGATGGCCGTCTCGGTCTTGCCGACGCCGCTGGGGCCGACCAAGAAGAAGACGCCGATCGGCCGGCGCGGGTCGGACAGGCCGGCGCGGGCCGTGCGGATGCGCTGGCCGATCGCCTCCAGGGCGTGGTCCTGGCCGATGATGCGCTCGCCCAACCGCTCCTTCAGCGACAGCACCGTCTTGATCTCGTCGAGGACCATCTTGCCGGCCGGGATGCCGGTCCAGCCGGACACCACCTCGGCGACCGACTGGCCGTCGACCACCGGCTGCACCAGCGGACTCTCGCCCTGGAGCTTGAGCAGCTCGCCGCGGAGGCGCGTCAGGTCGGCGCGGCAGCGCCCCTCTTCCTCGGGCGCCAGGCGCTTTTTCGGGTCTTCCGAGGCGGCGGCGTCCTCCAGGCGCGAGCGCAGCCCCTGGACCTCCGTGGCCAGCTTCTTCTCCTCCTCCCAGCGCTTCTCCAGGCCGACGAGGCGCTCCTTGGCTTTGTCGCGGCGCTCGGTCAGCTCGGCGAGGCGCGATTCGTGGGCGCCGCCGGAGGCGATCTCGCGGCGGACGATGTCGATCTCCGTCGTCAGGTGTTCGATCTCGCGGCGGCAGTCCTCGACCGTCGCCGGCGTCGCCGTCTGGCCCAGGGCGATGCGCGAGCAGGCGGTGTCGAGCAGACTGACCGCCTTGTCAGGCAGTTGGCGATCCGCGATGTAGCGGTGCGACAGCTTGACGGCGTCCTCGACGGCCTCGTCGAGGATGCGCACCTTGTGGTGCTTCTCCAACATGCCGGAGATGCCGCGCATCATGATGACGGCCCGCGCCACGTCGGGCTCGTCGACCTTGACCTCCTGGAAGCGGCGCTTGAGCGCCGGGTCGCCCTCGAAGAACTTCTTGTACTCCATCCGCGTCGTCGCCGCGACGGTGCGCAGCTCGCCGCGCGCCAGGGCCGGCTTGAGCAGGTTGGCGGCGTCGCCCTGGCCGGCGGAGCCGCCGGCGCCGATGAGCGTGTGCGCCTCGTCGATGAACAGGATGATCGGCTGCGGCGACGCCTTCACCTCGGCGATGACGCTCTTGAGCCGGTTCTCGAACTCGCCCTTGACGCCGGCGCCCGCCTGCAACAAACCCAGGTCGAGCGTGCGGATCGCCACGTTGCGCAGCGGCGGCGGCACGTCGCCGGACACGACGCGCAGCGCGAACCCCTCGACGACCGCCGTCTTGCCGACGCCGGCCTCGCCGGTGAGGATCGGGTTGTTCTGCCGGCGGCGCAGCAGGATGTCGATGACTTGACGGATCTCGAAATCGCGGCCAATGACCGGGTCGATCTCGCCCTTCCTGGCGCGGTCGGTGAGGTTCATCGTGAACTGGTCGAGCGACGGCGTCTTGGAGTCGACCGGGGCGCTGGGGGCGCCGGGCTCGGAGGGCGCGCCTTCCTGCGCCGTCGCCTCGGCCTCGGGGCTCTTGGCGGTGAGGGCGGGCAGGTCCTCGCGCAGCTTCTCGGGGGAGATCTTGGCCAGCTCGGCGGAGCTGGTGCGCAGCCGCGCCGCCAGGGAGCGCTCGGTGAGCAGGGCGGCGAGCAGGTGGCCGGAGCGGATGCGCGGCGAGGCGTAGTCGAGCGAGCCGAGCGACCACGCCTCGCGCATCCAGTCGAGGAGGTCCGGCGACAGCGACGGCGGGCGGGCGTTGCCGGTCTTCAGGCCGTCGAGGGTGCGCGTCAGCTCGCGGCTGACGCGGGCCGGGTCGACGTCGTAGTGCTTCAGGATCTTTGTGAGGTCGGTGTCGGCGGTTTCGAGGAGCTTGAGCAGCCAGTGCTCGAGTTCGACGTTGTAGTTCGTCCGCGACAGGCACAGGCCGGCGGCGCCTTCGAGGGCGCGGCGGCAGGTCGCGTTGAGCTTGTTCACCAGGGGGCGCGGGTTCGCGGATGCCACAGGGGATCTCCGTTAGATGTTATTTATCGGGTCGTCGTTCAGCACGGTCACTTCTTCCCCCTCGAAGACGGCGTCGCCGGCGTCGCGCGGCGGCGACATGCTCGTCAGCCAGGCGTCCCAGCCGAGGCGCGGCCCGTCGGCGGTCGACTCGGGCAGGCGGCACTCCGGCACGTCGTCCGCCTTGAGGACGAGCTGCACGTCGACGTCGTACTCCGGCCCGGCGTAGAGCCGCACCAGGTGCAGCAGCAGGAAGAAGCGCTTGCCCTCCGGCACGGCGGCGCGGTCCGGCAGGAACGCCGCGAAGTCGGCCCGGCTCAGCGGGCCGAGGCGCACGCGGAACTTCGACTGCACGTCCCAGACGCGCTCGCCGAGGACGAGGTCGCTGCCGAGGTCGTTGCACCCCGCCGCGCTGCCGAGGCACGAGCGGCTCGCCCCCGCGAGCGGCAGCCACTGCCCGCGGAACTGCTCGACGTGCGCCGGCACGCCGAAGTAGTCGCGCAACAGCGCCTCCAGTCCGGCGGCGCTGCGCGGCCGGTGCGCCAGCAGCCCGCCGTAGAACAAGAGCGCCTGGTCATCGACGCGCGCCAGCACGCGCTCGCTCGGCCGGCCGTCGACCTCCTCGCGGCAGGCGACGCGCAGCCGGCCGCGCAGGCCGCCCGTCCCCAGCCCGACCAGGCTCAGCAGGGCGCGCGTGAACGGGTCGGGCTCGGCCCGCCGGTGCTCGAGTCGCTCGTAGGCCAGCCAGAAGCGATACTTCGACCAGGCCCGGTGAAAGAGCGACACGAGGCGGTGGTTGAACAGGTCGAGCCAGTCGCGCAGGGCGGTGCGCTCCGGCCCACGCGCGTCGCGCTGCAAGCGCAGCAGCAACTCGGTGTAGTGGCGCGGCAGCACCCCGCTCGGCCCCGTCAGGCCGAAGAAGGCCACGACCAACTCGGGCGGATGCCCCGCCTCCGTCGGCGGCGTCAGCTCGTACAGGGCGCTGGGCGGGAAGCTTACCGACGGCAGGGCGCGGAAGCGGACCGCCTCGGCGTCGGGCGGCCCGCCGTGGCCGACCGGCTGCGCCTCGGGGCTCAGGCGCTCCAGCAGGCGCACGGCCTGGAAGAAGTCGAAGTTGTAGGCCCCGGCGAAGAGGCGGTCCTCGACCGTCACAGCAGCACCTGTTCCCCGGCCCGCGGCGGCCATCGCTTCAAAGTCCCCTCGCCCTGGCGGGTCCGCGCCACCATCTGGCTGAAGGAGTTGATGGAGGCGTAAAGCCCCAGGAACCGCTCCAGCACGCAGGCGAACAGGAAGACGCCGCTGTCGACGTACTTCTGCTCGTCGAACTCGACCGTCACTTCGACGCCGCGGCAGAACCCCGCCGCCGCCGCTCCGCCGACGCGGCCGACGACGCGCCGCCCGCCGACCGACACGATGCCGTCGATGAGCTGCCGCGCCGCCGCCGCCTGCTGTTTTTCCATATCGGGGTCGGAAAAGTCGTAGAGACGCAGGATCTCTTGCAGCGCCTCGCGCCCCTCGGCCGCGTCGGTCAGCGACAGGTGGTTGAGGTTCAGGTGCGAGATCAGCCGCCAGTGGGCGCCGCGTCGCTTCGGCGGGCGCTGCGGCAGCGTCGGCGCCCGCAGGCAGCGCACCCGCGACAGCGGCGCCGCCGCCTCCAGCTCCAGGACGAGCTGGTCGCCGAAGCGCTGTAGCTGCGCCGGCAGGTTGCGGTTGGTGCAAGTCGTCCGCACCACCAGCGTCGCCTCGGCCGGCAGGCGCGGGTTGAAGTCGAGGTCGACGAGGTTCAGGTAGACGTCCGTCCCGCGATCCCCTTCGCGCGTCGAGGGGCGCCGCGTTGCGTACCAGAAGGTGCGCGGCTCGTCGCGGCCGGCGCCGTGGCGGAGCGAGTAGAACGGCTGATAGTCCGTCAACGTATTCGTGACCGGGTCGGTGCTGGTGACGGCGTCGACGGAGAAGACCTCGTAGCCGTCCGGCTTGGCCACGTCGGGGACGACGCGGTACTCGTGCCGCGCCTGCGTCAGCGCTATCGGCTCGGCGGTCTGCTCGAACAGGTTGACGACCGGCGTGCAGCCGAGGCGGAAGGTACCGGCGTCGACCGTCTGCTCCAGGCTCTCGCGGGTGCGGTCGAGGAAGATCACGATTTCCAGGGCGCGGCCGAGGCCGGCGCGGCGGACCTTGTCGAAGCCCCTGAGGTCGGCGAACAGGAACTTGTTCGGGAAGGCGAAGAACTCGGTCAGCAGGCGGTAGCCGACGAAGGCGCGCGACGGGTAAGGGAGGAGCCCTTCGTCGGCCTCGAAGCCGACCGGCCCCAGACACGTCGCGGCGGGCAACACGACGGGCGGCGCCTTGGCGTCGGCGGGGTCGAGGGAGCGGAAGACGACCTGCAAGGCGTGGTTGAAGATCAACTCGTAAAGCGCCCCGGAAAGGGCGCCGTGGCCGAACAGGTGCAGGCGCAACGTGTCGAGGGAGAGGTCGGCGAAGCGCAGGCCGGCGAGGCATTCGAGGCGCAGCACGAGGGCGGCGGCGGAGCGCGGCGGCGGCGTCAGGCCGGCGGGGAACGGCGGCGGCAGCAGCCGCGCCGACGTGACCGCGACCGGCCAGAGCGCCACGGGGTAGGCGGTGCGGTAGCGGCAGGCGGTGTCGCGCACCGGCGGCGTGTGCAGACGGCTGTGGCGCGGGATGAGGAAGCCGTCCGGCAGCGGGCCGCGCGCGGCGTCGAGGTCGAACTGGACGACGGCCAGCGACGGCACCGGGGCGAGGTAGTGCGGGTAGAGGACCGACAAAAGAGCCTCGGTTAACTCCGGGAACTCGTCGTCGATCTTGTGGTGGACGCGGGCGGCGAGGAGGGCGAACGACTCGATGAGGCGCTCGACGTGCGGGTCGACGCTGCGGGTCGGCTCGAGCAGCAGGCGCCCGGCCGCCGCCGGGTACTGCTTGGCGAACTCCTGGGCGAGCTGGCGGAGGACGTGCAGCTCGCGCTCGTAGTAGGGGTACAGCGTCTCGCTCATGTCATCCCGCCCGGGGCGTCACCGACGCCTGCCCCGTCGCTAATTCCAGGACGGTCACGAAGCCGACCTCGGGCGCCGGCTCGACGGCGAGCCGGGCGTCGATGTGGAAGCTCACGCGCGGCTCGCCGTCGCCGGCGCCGGGGACGACGGTGACGCGCACCTTGCGCAGGCGCGGCTCGTGGCGGGCGATGACGCCCTCGATGACGCGGGCGATGGCGGCGCGGTCGCTCTCGCCGCTGACGCGCATCGACGTCAGGTCGGGCAGCCCGTAGGCGAGGACCGAGCGGGCCGTCTCGGCGTACTGCGGCGGCAGGTCGTGGAACGATTGCCGCGCGTTCAGCAGCTCCTCCAGGTCGCCGCGGACGGCGTCGACCATCTGCGGCACGCTGTAGCCCTGGCGCAGGGCGGTGCCCGACGACTCGGGGTCGATGAGCCGGTCGAGCAGCGAGGGCATGAGCGCCAGGTTAGGGGTGGCCTGGGACATCGAATCTCCGTTACGCCTCCGTCGTGAACTGCCGCCATTCCAGCAGCGGCACGGCGTCGTCGTCAACCAGGAAAACGCGCAGGCCGGTGCCGAGGGCCGGCTCGCCGTCGGCGCCGCGCCAGTCGGTCATGCGGCCGAGCTTCACCTGGTCGTCGGCGTGCCCGTGCGAGCCGGGGTAGAGCGTCGGCAGGAAGACGTCGCCGGCGGCCTCCTCCATCTCCAGCCGCGCCGGCGCCCACAGCAGGTCGCGCGGGAACTTCGGCCCGTTCATGGCCAGCGCCTGCACCTGCTCCAGCGGCACCCAGTAGTATTCGCCGTGAGCCATCACTTCCAGGACGTGGCCGAACAGGTCGTCGCAGTCGCGCAGCGCCGCGAACGGCTTGCCGTTGAGGGTGCCCCTCACGGCCGGCGCCGCCTCGTTGGCGGCGACGAGCAGCTCGGCGGCCTCGGCGGGCTTCTTCTCGCGCAGGCGGTTGACCGCCTCCAGGCGAATGCGCACATGGTCGGGCGGGTCGGCGAAGAAGCGCGGGGAGACGCCGTCGGTGAAGAGGCTCCGGCGCAGCCGCTCGGCGTCGAGCAGGCGGCCGTAGCCGACCATCGTGGCGTCGCGCTCCGGCTCGCCGTAGGTGATGGCGTCGGCCTGGCGCGCCGCCCGGTCGAGGTCGCCGTTAAAGGCGAGCAGTTCGAAGAGGAACAGGCGCCGCGCGTGGTCGGCGGGGTGCCCCTTGACCTCCTGGATCTGGGCCGCGATCGCGTCTTGAAGTTTGCCCGCCTTGAACAGGTCGCTCGGCGTCATGGGGTTTGCTCCGTCCTCGGTCGGCGGCGCGGCCCGGCGGGCCTCACCACTTCGCGTTATCCGCGTAATCCCATCCCTTGAGGGCCATGACCGGCTTGGCGTCGCCGGTCTTCTCCTGCGGCACGTACTCCATGCGGCACGCCTGGAAGCAGAAGTCGAGCGACTCCGTCGCCGTCCCCTCGCCCTCGGACTGGAGGGTGTACGAGGTGAGGATCACGTTCTCGAACTCGATCCGCAGGTACTCCAGCGGCACGCCGTCCGGCCCGCCGGCCTTGCGGAACGTGACCGTGGCGAAGGGGAAGAGGTTCTTCTGCCGCACGATGTTCTTACTGAACGTGTGGCAGTACGCCTCGAACAGCAGCGGCGAGGCGCGGTCCACTTCCTTGTCGATGCTGAAGCCGAACTTGGCGAACAACTCCTTGCGCAGGCCCAGCGCCGGGTTCTTCTTCAGCAGCTCGTCCAGGTCGCCGCCCTGGCCGCCGAAGTCGAACTGGGAGATCTCGATCGCCTTGGCGTGTTCCACGTCCTGGCTCTCGCCCTTGAGGCGCTTGTCGAAATCCTGCAACTCCAGGAATGCGTCGATCTTCATGGTTGCCTCAGCCGTCCGTACTCTTGTTCCCCGCGAGCGTCCCCTTCACCGGCGGCCGCGGCTTCCCCTTCTGGCCTTCCGCCGTCTGCGCGGTGTACTCCACCTGGTAGCCGGCGAACTTGAACTGGATCGTCTCCTTCGGGTGCGGGTCGTCCTCGGACGCCTTGAGGGAGTACGAGACGATCTGCACCTGCTCGAACGTGCAGACGAGGTACGGCGTCGGCGCCATCGCGTCGTGGCCGCCGCCGACGAACATCTTACGCAACCGCACCACGGCCTTCTGATACTGGCCGATCTTCTTGTCGGCGTCGTCCTTCGGCGGCTTGTGGACCTGCGAGCGGCAGAAAGCGAGGAACAGGTCCGGCGAGGCGGTGTCGATCTCCTTGGTGACGCGGAAGCCGAGTTCCTCGCCCTTCTTCTTCTTGGCCTCCCCGTCCTTGCCCTTCTCTTCCTCGCCCCAGGCCGTCTTCTTCGCCTTGGTCAAGAGGTCCGGCGGGCCTTTCTTCGGCAGCATCCCGGCGAGGCGCTCGTCGACCGGCGGCGCCTTGCCGGCCGGGGTCTTGCCTTTCCCCTTGGCGTCCTCGCCCTCCTCCTCATCGGTGGCGGCGCCGGCCGGGTCGCCCAGGCCGAAGTCGCTGATCTGGATCTGTCCGAGGTACAGGCTGTCGGTGCTTTCGCCCTTGATGGGCTTGCCGTTCTCGTCGAACAGTTCGAGGAAACCATCGAGCATGGCGCGGTTCTCGCGGAAGTCGTCCGGCAACGAGCCCACGGCGCGGGCGAAGGGACCGGCCCCTTCGTCCGCGCCGCGGGCCGGTCGTGCCGGCTCGTTAGAAGGTGAGGACCGGCGTGCCGGCGAACTCGCCCTTGTTGGTCATCTGGTTCCACTGGACTTCCTTGAGCGTGCCCAGCTTGCCGGCCTTGTCCTGCGGCGCGTAGGCGACGCTGAGGGCGCCGTAGACGAAGGTGATGCTCTCCTCGGGCGCCTCGTCGCCGGGGCCGCTCCAGTCGATCTTCGTCGTGAAGACCGTGCCGAAGTTGTAGACGAGGAACGGCTTGCCCGCGCTGGTCGGGTCGGCACCGGCCTTGCGGATGGCGAGGGTGACGACGCCGTAGTGCGCCCCGGCGGCGCAATTCTTGAAGAAGATCGGCGAGGCCGTGTCGGTCGGCTTCTTGATGGTGAACTCGTTGAACTTCACCTTGCCGGCGCCCGCACCGCCGCTGGCGGAGCCGATCGTGGTCGGGTTTTCGGCGCCGAAGCTGAAGTCCTTGATCTCGAAGTAGTTCTTGAAGACCGAGTCCTGCGACTCGCCGATCGGGGCGGGCATTCCGGAGCCCTCGGCGGGGGTGAACTTGATGAATGCGTCAACGGCCATGAGACAACTCTCCTGAAGGGAAAACGGTCGCGCGCCCCGGCTCCTCAACGCGAGAAGGTGTCAATCGGGGCGGCGCGGACAGTGCGGACGTACCCCCGCCGGGGGCGCGGCCGGAGGCCGCACCTGGGAAACTCTCCGCTGGCGCCGGCAGGGGCTTGGCCGCCAAGGAGATGACACGGTTGGCGAGCGGGGTGCGTCGGCCCCGTTTACACGGGGTCAACCGGGGCCGACGCCCCCCGCCTGCCAGGGCACGGGGTTAAGACTCTGTTCCCTTAGCCCCCCCTCTCCCCTTTGGG
>JBBROG010000301.1:0-9264 GCA_038229635.1 Gemmatales bacterium | reverse complement strand
GCGCGATCCCCCGCCGGGCCTGGAGCGGATCGCCGCGGTAGTCAGCCGCGTGTTGCGGCGTAACGAAGAGGCGCGCATCCACCATTGGCACCGCACCACGGGAGAGTTCCCACCCAGACGCCGCCGACCGCCACCGAAACCGCGAAGAAAGAAAGTCGCACAGTAGAATTAAACAACCTGAAGCAAGTCGGTTTGGCCCTCCATAACTATCACGGCGTCCACGGCCAATTCCCTCCTCTGCCCGTCCGTCCGGGCCGAAACGCGGACCCGAACGTCCTCCTCGGTTGGATGGTTCTGATCCTCCCCCAGTTGGACCAAGACGGGCTGTACAAGGCCAGCGAGCAAGCCTGCCTGTCGGACCCAAACCCACTTCATAATCCCCCGCACCTCGGCCTCGCGACGGTCGTCCGACCTTACGCATGTCCTGCCGACGGGCGGCTGTCGACTCCCCTGACCGACGTCTACGGCGTGACGGCGTCCTACACGTCCTACATAGGGATTACGGGAACTCTCCCTCCCGGCGCCCGTGTCGGCCTGGACGGCGTCCTCGGGGACAACCGGGCGACGCGACTCGCCCAAATCACGGATGGGACGAGTCAAACGATCATGGTAGGCGAACGGCCTCCTCCGGCGTCCCTTCAGGCGGGTTGGTGGTATTCGGGCTATGTCGCGCACGTCCAAGGTCATCGGGGGCCGAACAACTCCTTCGTCCTGGGGGGTGGAACGTTCTACCCGAGCGACCCGTGTGTCGTGGGAAAAGGAACTTTCGGACCCGGCCGGCTCGACAACCCCTGCGATCGGTTTCACCTCTGGAGCCTGCACTCCGGCGGCGCGAATTTCCTGTTCGCCGACGCTTCCGCCCGTTACTTACCGTATTCGGCCGAGCCTCTCATGATGGCCCTCGGAAGCCGAAGCGGCGGGGAAATTGTGGAATTGCCGTGACCGAGAAGGGGCCGCTGCCACGGGAAGACGCCGTCCGTATTGAGTGGATAAAACGAAGTGGTATTTGGCTCTTTCCCCGCTCGCGGCTTCGCGCTCCTCGGCAAGAAGGCTCGGCGCGCGCAGTGCCCGCTTCCGGCTCGCCCGCGCCGCGGCGGCGTCGAGCCGCCGCGTTCCAAAGTCGAATCGACTTTCCCGTTTCGCCTTGTGACACGCGGCCTTGTGCGGCAAAGTACAGTCGGCCGCGCCTCGCAGCCGCGGCTCGATCTCCTCGTGCTCGCGCCGGTGTGAGTACATGGCCAAGGTGTCGGCGAGTTGCCCGCACTGCGGGACGGCGTACCGCGTCGAGGAAGCCCTCCTCGGCAAGAAGGCGCGGTGCGCGCAGTGCCGCGCCCGCTTCCGCCTCGCCCGCGCCGACGACCGCGCCGCCGTCTCGTCGTCTCCCTGGCCGTGGGTATCGCACCTGCCGCGCACCACCCCGATCGGCGGCGCCGCCCCCGCCGACTCGGGCTCGGAGGGGTGGCGCCCCGGCGACGTCGTCCTCGGCCTGTACGAGGTCCGCGACGTCTTCACCGGCGGCGGCATGGGCCTCGTCTACCGCGTGCGCCACCGCGGCTGGAACGTCGAGCTGGCCGTCAAGCGTCCCCGCCCCGAATTCTTCCGCGTCGAGCAGGACAAGGACAACTTCGAGCGCGAAGCCGAGACGTGGGTCAAGCTTGCCCCGCACGCCCACGCCGTCGCCTGCTACTACGTCCGCCGCGTCGACGGCATCCCGCACGTCTTCGCCGAGTTCGTCGACGGCGGCAGCCTCGCCGACTGGGTCCGCGACGGGCGGCTCTACCAGGGCGGGCCGGACGTCAGCCTCGCCCGCGCCCTCGACGTCGCCCTGCAGTTCGCCCGCGGCCTCGACCACGCCCACCAGGAAGGGCTCGTCCACCGCGACGTCAAGCCGGGCAACCTCCTGATGACCGCGGCCGGCGACGCCAAGGTGACCGACTTCGGCATGGCCCGCGCCCTCGGCGGCACGGTCGGAGCGAGCACGGACGCCCTCGTCAGCGCCGGCGGATTGACGCCGGCCTTCTGCTCGCCGGAACAGATGCTCGGCGAGCCGGTGTCGCGCGCCACCGACGTCTGGAGTTGGGGCGTGTCGGTCCTGGAAATGTTCACCGGGCCGGCGGCCTGGACGGCCGGCTACCTCGCCGGCGACATCCTCGAAGACGTTCTGCGCCGCGACCCGCCGCCCGGCTTGCCGCGCCTGCCGCCGGGGCTGGTCGACCTGTTGCGCCTGTGTTTCCGGCGCGACCCCGCCGAGCGGCCGCGCGGCATGGCCGAGGTCGCCGCCGCGCTGCGCGACGTGTACCGCGCCGCGACCGGCACTCCTTACCCGCGGCCCGAGTCGCCCGCCGCCGAGGCCCTTCCCGACGCCCTGAACAACCGCGCCGTGTCGCTGCTCGACCTCAACAAACAGGACGAGGCGGAGGATCTTTGGCGCAAGGCCCTCGCCGCCGACCCCGGCCACCCCGAGGCGACGTACAACCTCGGCCTGTGCCGCTGGCGCGGCGGACGCCTGGGCGGCGAAGAATGGGTCACGCACCTGCGCGAGATGGGCGCCTCACACCCCGGGCGTTGGCTGCCGGCTTACCTGCTGTCCCGCGCCTTGACCGAACTCGGCGATTGGGGAGGCGTCATTGCCGCGCTGGAAGGTGTCGGCGGGGCGGCGGCGAACCTCGACGAGGTGCGGGCGGCGCTCGCCCTCGCCAGGGAGCGGGCGGACGGGGCCGGGCGGCGAGTACGCACTTACCAGGGCCACGAGGACTGGGTTTCGTCGGTGGCGCTGGCCGCGAACGCCGGGCTGGCGCTTTCCGGCGGCGCCGACCGGACGCTGCGGCTGTGGGAGGTGGCGACCGGGCGCTGCCTGCGCGTTTTCCACGGGCATAAGGATTGGGTCACGGCGGTTGCACTCGACCGGGACGGGCGCCGCGCCCTCTCCGGCGCCGCCGACGGCACCCTGCGTTTCTGGGACGCCTCGACCGGCGAGTGCCTCAAGGTGCTGGAGGCCGGCGGCGGCTGGGTGTTGGCCGTGGCACTGAGCGCCGACGGGCGGCGGGCGCTGTCGGCCGGCGGAGGCAACGTCGCCTTGTGGGATCTCGACGAGGGCCGTCGTCTCACGACGCTCGCGGGGCACGACGGGCCGGTCCTGGCGGTGGCTCTGAGTGGCGACGGCCGGCGGGCGCTGTCCGGAGGGCGCGACGGCACGCTGCGTTCGTGGGACCTGGGCCGGGGCGAGTGCCGACACGTATTCTCGGGCCACGCCGATAAGGTCCACGCCGTGGCCCTGAGCGAGGGCGGAAATGTCGCACTCTCCGGCAGCGCCGACCGGACGCTGCGGCTGTGGGACGTGGAAGCGGGCCACTGCCTGCGCGTGCTGACCGGCCACGAAGGCGCCGTGCTGACGGCGGCCCTGAGTTCGGACGGCGCCTACGCCGTGTCGGGCGGCGGCGACCGCACGGCCCGCTACTGGCGGCTCGACCGGGGGCGTTGCCTGGCGGTGTTGGAAGGCCACGCGGCCGGCGTCACCGCCGTGGCCCTCGACGCGACCGGGCGCTACGCCGTGTCGGCGAGCGGCGACCGGACGCTGGCCCTGTGGCGTCTCCCCGCCGACGTGCGCGCCCCCTATCTGCTCGCGCGCGTGCTGCCCAGCGACACGGCGCTGGCGGAGTGGGCCGACTACGAGCAGGCGCTGGCGCGGGCCTGGCAGGCGCTGGCGGCGGGCGACGCGGCGTCCGCCGCCCGCTGGGTCCGAACCGCGCGCGCCCGGCCGGGGCGCGCGCGCCAGCCCGAGGCCGTCGACCGCTGGTGCGGCCTGTACGCGCGGCTGCCGCGCGGCCCGCTGGAGGACGGCTGGGAGCGGCATACGCTGGAGGGACATCTCGGCGCCGTGACCTCGGTCGCCGTCGGCGATGACGGCCGCCTCGCCCTGTCCGGGAGCGCCGACGGCACCGTGAAGATTTGGGACGTCGCGGGCGGACAATGTCTGCGCACCTTGGCGTCGGGCGGGGCCGTCGTGACCGCCGTCGGCCTGGGCGGCAAGAGCCGGCTGGCCATCAGTGGCGGGGCGGACGGCTTCTTGCGGCTGTGGGACGTCGACGACGGCCGCTCGCCGCGGGCGTGGGAGGGGCACGACGACGTCGTCACCGCGGCGGCTCTCAACGCCGACGGGCGGCGGATCGTGTCCGCCGGGGCGGACGGAGCCGTTTGCCTTTGGGAGGCCGCCGAGGGGCGCCGCTTGTGCCGCCTCGGCGGACACCAGGGGCCGGTTCACGCGGCCGCTCTCTGTCCCGACGGCCGGCACGTCGTCGCGGGCTTCGGGCAGTTTCTCCTCCGCGGCGACGGCGAGCGCCTGTTCACGTCGGGCGGCCTGCGCGTGTGGGACGCCGACAGCGGCCGCTGCCGCCACGACTTCGCCGGCCACGCGGAGGCCGTCACGGCTCTGGCGATCAGCCTGGACGGCCGCCTCGTCCTGTCCGGCGGCGGGGGCTCGGTCTTCGACCGGCACACCGGCAAGCCGTCGCTCGGGACGGGGCGCCTGCACCTTTGGGAACGGGAGACGGGACGCTGCCTGACGTCGTGGGCGGCGCACGTGGGCGTCGTGACCGCCGTCGCCATCACCGGCGACGGCCGGCACGTCTTCTCCTGCGGCACCGACCGCTTGGTCAAGGTCTGGGACGTCGCGACGGGGCGGTGCCTGCGCACCTTCACGGGACACAGCGATGCCGTCACCTGTCTCGCCGCGGCGCGCGACGGCCGTCACCTCGTCAGCGGCGGCGCCGACCAATCGCTCCGGGTTTGGCTGCTCGATTGGCGGCTGGAGGAGCGCGGGCCGGCCGACTGGGACGAAGGGGCGCGACCTTACCTGGAAGCGTTCGTGGCGACGCGCGCGGCCGCCGGCCGACGGGCGCGGACGGAAGAGGATTTCGAGGATCTGCTGGCAATGCTCGGCTGGGCCGGGTATGGCTGGTTGCGGCCGGACGGGGTGCGCCGGCGGCTGGAACAAGGGCAAATCGTTTAACTGTCGCCTTGCGGGCGGCAGGGAGGCAGACGACCACTGAGGCAATTATTGTCCGGCGCCACCGCCCTTGACGGTCGATCGTCGTATCATTAGAAAAATTCATGATGATTGCCCTTGATATTAGTGTTCCCTCTGGTACGATTCCCCGATGCAGCTCGAGTCGCTCAAGGTGTTCTGTGACGTGGCCCGCTGCCGCAGCTTTTCGCACGCGGCGCAGCTGAACCACCTGACGCAGTCGGCCGCGAGCCAGACCGTGCGGCAGATCGAGGAACACCTGGGCGTTCAGTTGGTGGACCGCTCGACGCGACCGCTGCAGCTGACCGCCCTCGGGCAGCGCTACTACGACGGCTGCCTCGTTCTGCTGGAAGGCTACCGGGAGTTGGAGACGTCGTTGCGCGGGGCCGGCGCCGGCCTGGAGACGAGCATCGAGGTGGCGGCGATTTACTCGGTCGGCCTCGGCGACATGGGCAAATACGTCGAGTGCTTCGCCCGCGAGCGGCCCGGCGCCCGCGTCCACGTCGACTACGCCCACCCCGATAAGGTGTACGAGAAGGTGCTGGACGGGACGGCCGACTTCGGCCTGGTGTCGTTCCCCCGCCCGTCGCGCAAGTGGGAGGTGATTCCCTGGCGCGAGGAGCCGATGGTCCTGGCGTGCAGCCCGTCGCACCGGCTGTCCTCCTGGCAGGCCGTGCGGCCGGCGGACCTGGACGGGGAGAAGTTCGTCGCCTACGACCGGAACCTGACGATCCGCCGGCGGATCGACCGGTTTCTGCGTGCGCAGGGGGTAGCCGTCGACGTGGCCTGCGAGTTCGACAACATCGAGAACATCAAGAAGGCCGTCGAGGAGACCGCCGGCGTCGCCCTACTGCCTGAGCCGACGCTGCGCCGCGAGGTCCGCTCCGGCACTCTGGCCGCGGTGCCGCTCGCCGGCGCCGGCCTGGTGCGGCCGCTCGGCATTATCCACCGCCGCAACCCTCGGCTCAGCGTCGGTGCCCGGCGCTTCATCGACCTGCTGCGCCGCCCCGCCGACGCCAACGGCGCGGCGCACTGAGGACAGAAGATCGCGCCCTTTTCCAGGACCGCCGACCATGATCCAGACGCAGACGCCCGGCAAGCAAGGCCTGTACGACCCGCGGCATGAGCACGACGCCTGCGGCGTCGGCTTCGTCGTCGACCTGGGGGGGCGCAAATCGCACGACCTCGTCCAAAAAGCGCTCCAGATCCTCGTCAACCTGGAGCACCGCGGCGCCTGCGGCTGCGAGGCCAACACGGGCGACGGCGCCGGCATCCTCCTCCAGACGCCGCACCGCTTCCTCCAAAAGGCCGCGGACAAGGCGAAGGTCAAGCTCGGCGCCCCCGGCTCGTTCGGCGTTGGCATGGTCTTCCTGCCGACCGACCCGACCGACCGCCGCCAGTGCGAGGGCATCTTCGAGAAGATCATCAAGGAGGAACGCCAAACCCTCCTCGGCTGGCGCACCGTGCCGACCGACAACTCCATGATCGGCCCGACCGCCCAGTCCGGCGAACCGGAGCAGCGTCAGGTCTTCATCGGCCGCGCGGCGAACCTGGGCGACGACCTCGCCTTCGAGCGCAAGCTGTACGTCATCCGCAAGCGCGTCGAAAGCGCGGTGCGCAAGTCGAACGTGAAGCAGCGGGCGATGTTCTACGTCCCGAGCCTGTCTTACAAAACGATCATTTACAAGGGCATGCTCAACGCGCCGCAGGTCATGGAGTATTTCCCGGACCTGCGCGACGCCGACATGGAAACCGGCCTGGCGCTCGTCCACTCGCGCTTCAGCACCAATACTTTCCCGAGCTGGCCGCGCGCCCACCCGTACCGCTACCTCGCCCACAACGGCGAGATCAACACGCTGCGCGGCAACGTCAACTGGATGAAGGCGCGCGAGAGCCTGCTGAAGTCGGACCTGTTCGGCGACGACATCAAGAAAATCATGCCGATCATCGACGAAACCGGCAGCGACTCGGCGATGTTCGACAACGCCCTGGAACTGCTCGTCCTCGGCGGCCGTTCGCTGCCGCACGCGGTCATGATGATGATCCCCGAGCCGTGGGGCGGCGACCCGACCATGAGCCCGGAGAAGAAGGCGTTTTACGAATACCACTCCTGCCTCATGGAGCCGTGGGACGGCCCGGCGTCGATCGCGTTCACTGACGGCATCCGCATCGGCGCCGTCCTCGACCGCAACGGCCTGCGGCCGTCGCGCTACTACGTCACCAAGGACGGCCTGGTCGTCATGGCCAGCGAGGTCGGCGTCCTCGACATTCCCGCCGACCGCATCGAGCGCAAGGGGCGGCTCCAGCCGGGCCGCATGTTCCTCGTCGATATCGAGCAGGGCCGCATCATCGCCGACGACGAGTTGAAGCAACAGATCGCGACCGAGAAGCCCTACGCCGAATGGCTGCGCGACAACCTCGTGTCGTTGGACGATCTCCCCAAGGGACCGGTCGCCCACGAGCCGAATCACGAAACGGTCCTCCAGCGGCAGCACGCCTTCGGCTACACGTCGGAAGACCTCAAAATCCTGCTGGCGCCGATGGCCCAGGACGGTAACGAGGCCGTCGGCTCGATGGGCAACGACGCCGCGCTGGCCGTCCTCTCGGACCGGCCGCAACTGCTTTACAATTATTTCAAACAACTGTTCGCGCAGGTGACGAACCCGCCGGTCGACTGCATCCGCGAAGAAATCATCATGGCGATCGAGACGTCGATCGGCGCCGAGGCGAATCTGCTCGACCCGACGCCGCGCTCGGCGCGGCAGATCAAGCTCAAGTCGCCGATCATGAAGAACGACGAGCTGGACAAACTGCGCCAGCTCGACGGCAGCCCCTCACCCCCTACCCCTCTCCCCGCGGGGGAGAGGGGGGAAGGGGTGAGGGGTTTCAAATCGGTGTCGCTGCCGACCGTCTACCCGGTGCGCGAGGGGGCCAAGGGGTTGGAAAAGGCGCTGGCGGCGCTGTGCCGGCAGGCGGCGTCGGCGATCAATTCGCGGCACGATTTCATCATCCTGTCGGACCGCGCCGTCGACCGCAACAACGCGCCCATTCCGGCCCTCCTCGCCGTCGCGGCGGTGCATCACCACCTGATCCGCGAGGGGACGCGCACCAAGGTCGGCCTGATCCTCGAATCGGGCGAGCCGCGCGAGGTGCATCATTTTGCGCTGCTGATCGGCTACGGCGCCGGCGCCATCAACCCGTACCTGGCGTTCGAGACGTTCGACGACATGATCCGCGAAGGACACCTCGTCGGCATCGACCAGGACAAGGCGGTCAAGAATTACATCAAGGCGATCAACAAGGGCGTGCTGAAAGTGATGTCCAAGATGGGCATCTCGACGGCGCAGAGCTACTGCGGCGCCCAGATCTTCGAGGCGGTCGGCCTCAGCCAGGAGGTCGTCGACAAATATTTCACCTGGACGTCGTCGCGCCTCGGTGGCATCGGCCTCGACGTCATCGCCGACGAGGTGGCGGCGCGCCACCGCCGCGCCTTCCCGGAGCGGCCCGCGGACGGCCACACCCTCGACGTCGGCGGGCAGTACCAGTGGCGCAAGGAGGGCGAACAGCACCTCTTCAGCCCGGAGACGGTGCATAAGTTGCAAATCGCCTGCCGCACCGGCAACTTCGACGTCTTCAAGCAGTATTCCAAGCTCGTCGACGACCAGTCGAAGTCGCAGTGTACGCTGCGCGGCCTGTTCGACCTGAAGTTCGCCGACGCCCCGGTCCCCCTCGACGAGGTGGAATCGGTCGAGGCGATCATGACGCGCTTCAAGTCGGGGGCGATGTCCTACGGCTCGATCAGCGGCGAGGCGCACGAGACGCTCGCGGTCGCCATGAACCGCATCGGCGGCAAGAGCAACACCGGCGAGGGCGGCGAGGACCCCGAGCGCTACCGCTGGACGAACGAAGCCGGCGACTCCAAGAACAGCGCCATCAAGCAGGTCGCCTCCGGCCGCTTCGGCGTCACGAGCGACTACCTCGTCAGCGCCAAGGAGTTGCAGATCAAGATGGCGCAGGGCGCCAAGCCCGGCGAAGGCGGCGAGCTGCCCGGCGACAAAGTGACCGACGCCATCGCCTTCACCCGCCACACCACGCCCGGCGTGATGCTTATCTCGCCGCCGCCGCACCACGACATCTACAGCATCGAGGATCTTTCCGAGCTGATCCACGACCTCAAGAACTCGAACCCGGAAGCCCGCATCAGCGTGAAACTGGTCGCGGAGGTCGGCGTCGGCACCATC
>JBBROG010000300.1:0-9337 GCA_038229635.1 Gemmatales bacterium | reverse complement strand
GTATTTTACCCCGAAGGGGTTGAATATCACAGCCGGGGGTCGCGCAGCGCACCCCCGGACTACCGCGCCGGGTCGCGTATTCGCGCCCCCGGAACGACGACGCCGGGCGTCGCCTACTCGCGCACCCCCGATTACTTCTTCCCTGCCTGCCCCTCCGGGTACGGCGTCTCATCCCCCTTCGCCGCGTGCCACAAGATGCGATTGAGCGTGTCCTCGTCGGCCTCGTCCCCTTCGTCGAGCTTCAATGCCAGCGACTTCTTCGCCCAGTCCAGCGCCTGGCCGCGCAGCTTGCTCAGCGGCGGATTCATCTCGTCGAGGGCGATGCGGTTCGCCCCATGAGAGTAGGGCGTCAGGTCCGGCTTGTCGGTAAAACAATTTCGCATCGGCGTCGCCGACAGGTCGAGTTGGTTCATCGGCGGCAGGCCGAGCATCAGTTCAATCGTCTTCACCATGCCCGTCTGGTTGTAGTTGGTGTGATCGACATTTTTGCGCTTCGTGTAGGGGCTGATGGCGAGGGCCACGGTGCGGTGGGCGTCGACGTGGTCGAACCCATTCTGCGGGTCGTCCTCGACGACGAAAATGCAGGTGTCCTTCCAGAACTTGCTCCGGCTGACCGCCTCGACGATTTGCCCCAGCGCCAGGTCGTTGTCGGCGACCATCGCCCGCGGCGTCGGGTAGCCGGGCTTCGTGCCGTCGGTGTGGTCGCACGGCAGCGTCACATACACGAGATTCGGAAACGCGCCCTTGTCCTCGAACGTCTTCAACTCCTCGATAAAGAGGCGGGCGCGGAAGACGTCCGGCATCAGGAGCGGGAACCAGGGATAGCCGGGGTGCGTGTGCGGCGCGAGAGCCTTGATGTTCGCCTCGGCCTTCACCGTGAGGGCGGGGTGGCTGCCGGGCTTCTTGTACTCGGCGTACCAGTCGCTCCAGGTCGCGCCCTTGGGGAGGTAGTCGTTCTTGATGTACTCGCCGTAGTTGCGCAGCGTCTTCTTGTGGGCGAGGGCGTTGCTCCACAGGAAGCCGGTCGAGACGTAGGCGAGCGGGTCGCTGCCGTCGTCGGCGTAACTGCGCGTCCAACCGCCGAAAGAGCGCTCCATATAGTCGCTGACATACGCCTCGTTCACCCAGGTGTGTCCGTCGGCGCTGAGGACGCCGCTGCAAGAGAAATTGTCGAACAGCGTGAACGCGCGGGCGAGCTTGTGGTGATTGGGCGTCACCTCTTCGCCGAAAATGCACAGGTTCGGGTCGCCGTTCCCCTCCTCCATATCGCCGAAGACCTGGTCGTAGGTGCGATTCTCCTTGATGACGTAGATGACGTGCTTGAACACCGACGGCTCGCCGTGCCGCGCCGGGACCGGCAGCGGCTTGACGTCCGGGCGCGGCTTCTCCAGGCCGGCGAGGCTGTAGGCGAGGCGATTGTTGGCGTTGACCGTCGCCGTGTACTTCGCCAGTCGGGCCGCGTCGGGCACTTCGATGAGGCTCAGCGAGCCGAGGTGATCGTGGGAGTTCTTGCCTTTCTCTTTCGCCCGCGGCTGCGACAGCGAACCGTGTCCCTTGATGTTGGCGACGAAGAGATTCTTGCCCTCGGGCGCGACGACGAGGGCGCCCGGATACCAGCCGGTCGGGATCAGGCCGAGGACGGCGCTCGCCTCCGGGCGGCCGTCGATCTCACAGGCGCGTCGGCCGAGGCGGACGACGGCGACGCAATTGTTGGTGCCGTTGGCGACGTAGAGCGTGCCGCCGTCGGGGCCGAGGGCGAGGGCGTTCGAGCCGCTGCCGAACGGCAGACGCGCCTCCGGACGGCAGGCAATCGTTTCGACCACCGCGTCGGTCTTCGTGTCGAGAACGGAAACGGTATCGCTGGCGGCGTTGGCGACGTAGGCGAAACGGCCATCGCGGCTCAGCGTCAGGGCGCTGGGGTGCAAACCGACTTCGACGGTCTTCACCGGGCGCCATTTGCCGGATTCGGCGGCGAGGACGGAAATCGTGCCGTGGTTGGCGACGCCGGTCTTCGGATCGACGCGAACCGGCGTCTTCGACGTGACGGCTTGCGGGTCGCTCTCCTTCGGCGCGTCGCCGCCCCAATTGCTGACGTACACCTTGTCCTTGCCGACGGGCAACACCGCGAACGGGGCGACGCCGACCGGGATCACTTGCTCGACCTGACCGCCCGCGAGGTTGACGACCTGCACGTTGTTGCCGCGCGTCGAGGCGACCATCAGTTCCTTGTCGGACAGCAGCGCCATGCCCGCCGGGTGAGCCGCGCCGCCGACCTGCGGCCGCTTGACGTCGATGGGTTTCTCCGCGAAGGCGTACTTGCCGTCCGCCTGGCGCTCGGCGACGCGCACGAGGTTCTGGGCGTCGCTCGCGTAAACGCGGTCGCCGTGGACGACGAGGCCGACGACGCTGAACCCCGGCTTGGGGTCGCCGACCGACGGGAGAGAAAGCGTCTGCTTCACCTTGCCCGTGGCGAGGTCGAGGAATTCGAGGCTCCTCATGTTCTTGACGACGAGCGTCTTGCCGTCGTCGGCGAGGGCGAGGTCCACGGGACGGCCGGGGAAGGTGACTTGCGTGCCGGCCGGTTGGAGAATCTGGTTGGTCGGCACGACGATGCGGCCGTCGGTCTGGACGCCGACGGTGAGACGGTCCTGCTCGTCGGCGCGGACGGCGAGGGAAGCGATACAGACGAGGAACGCGAGGAAGAAGCGTCGCGGAAACATCGGGAGGGCTCCTGGAGGGAGGCAGCTCGGGCAAGGTGAGGGTTATCCGAGGCTCGCGAAGAGGGCAAGCGGATTCCGTGGATTACGCGAGAAATCGCTGGCCTCGGCGGGGTGGAGGCGATTATCCTGACAACGGCCTTGATCCTGTGATTCTCTGTCAACCGGAGGAACCTCGGCGATGACGTTGACGACCCCTCTCCGTGTGCGAGCGCTGGGACTCGCGCTTGTCGGCCTCTTCTTACTGCCCGCCCCGGCGCGGGCCGACTTGCACGACTACCTGAAGCAGCCCGACGCCTCGTTCGCGTGGAAGCTGAAGGGGACGAAAGATTTCCCCGGCGGTAAGGCGTACAACCTCGAACTGGTGTCGCAGACCTGGCATGACATCACCTGGAAGCACGACCTGCTCGTCTTCCGGCCGAAGGAGAGTCTGCCGGCGCGGACAATGCTGCTGATGAACACCGGTGACGCGACCAACCCGCGCAACCAGTTCCTGGCGATGGAGCTGGCGCGGCAGTGCAAGGGGCCGGTCGCCATCCTGTTCGGCGTCCCGAACCAACCGCTGCTCGGCGACCGCAAGGAAGACGGGCTGATTGCCGAGACGTTCGTCCGCGCCCTGGAGACGAAGGACGAAACCTGGCCGCTGCTGTTCCCGATGGTCAAGAGCGTCCTCAAGGCGATGGACGCCTTGCAGGCGTTCGTCAAGGAGGAATGGAAGGAAGAGGTGAAAGACTTCGTCGTCACCGGCGGGTCGAAGCGCGGTTGGACGGCGTGGCTGACCGGCGCCAGCGGCGACCCGCGCGTCAAGGCGATCGCGCCGATGGTCATCGACACGCTGAACATGAAGCCTCAGATGGAACACCAGCTGCGCTCGTTCGGCCGCTACAGCGACATGATTCACGACTACACGGAGCGTAAACTGGTGCCGATGCCGGACACGAAGGAGGCGCTGCGCCTGTGGGGCATCGTCGACCCGTACTTCTACCGCGAAAAACTGACGCTGCCGAAACTGATGATCCTCGGCAACAACGACCCGTACTGGACAGTCGACGCGCTGAACCTCTACTGGGACGGCTTGACCGGGCCGAAGTGGGTGACTTATGTCCCGAACGCCGGACACGACTTGCAGGAGATCAAGGAGGACGGCAAGAAGGACGGTACGCGCGTCGTCGGCGCCCTGTCGGCGTTCGCGCGGCACCAGATGACCGACAAGCCGCTGCCGAAGGTGACGTGGAAGCACGACGACGACGGCGGCAAAATGCGGCTGACGGTCGAGGCGTCGCCGGCGCCGAAGGGGGCGCGGCTGTGGACGGCCCAGGCGCCGACGCGCGACTTCCGCAAGGAGCGCTGGGAGGAGCGGCCGGCGACGCTCAAGGGCGGGACGGTCGTGGGCAACGTGGACCCGCCGGCGGAGGGGTTCCGCGCCTTCTACGCCGAACTGGATTACGAGATCGACGGGGTGGCGTATCACCTGTCGACGCAGTTGCGCGTCGCGGGGAAATGAACAGAGGCCGCTCGCGGCTTCGCAATTGCGAAGCCGCGAGCGGCAATTCCTCATTTCGGCCCCATGCGCAGCGCCCCGTCGAGGCGCAGGACGGCGCCGTTGAGCATTTCATTCTCGACGACGTGCCGCGCCAGCGCCGCGAACTCCTCGGGCCGGCCGAGGCGCGGCGGGAACGGCACCTGTTCTGCCAGCGACCGCCGCGCCGGCTCCGGCAAGCCCGCGAGCAGCGGCGTGTCGAATGTCCCCGGCGCGAGGGCAACGACGCGAATCCCGAAACGGGCCAACTCGCGCGCCGCCGGCAACATCAGAGAGACGACGCCCCCCTTCGACGCCGCGTAAGCCGCCTGGCCGATCTGCCCCTCGAACGCCGACACCGACGCCGTCGCGACGACGACGCCGCGTTCGCCGGCGGCGTTCGCCTCGCCCTTGCTCATCGCCTCGGCGGCGAGGCGCAGCACGTTGAAGGTGCCGACGAGATTGACGTTGATGACCTTCGCGAACGAGGCGAGCGGCATCGGGCCGTTCTTGCCGAGGATGCGTTCCGCCGTGGCGACGCCCGCGCAGGCGACGGCACCGTGCAGTCCGCCGAAGGCGCTGACGGCGACGGCGACGGCGGCGCCGACATTCTTTTCGTCGGTGACGTCGGCCGGAGCGAAGCGGGCGCGGCCGCCCAGTTCGGCGACAAGGCGCTCGCCGGCGTCGCGGTTGAGGTCGGCGATCACGACGTTGCCGCCGAGCGAATGGAACAGGCGGACGCAGGCGGCGCCGAGCCCCGAGGCGCCGCCGCTGACGAGAAACGTGTTGCCGTCGATTTGCATGGAATGGCCCTCGACGGTTTCCGGCGCGCCGGGGAATCGGCCCCGGCGCGCCGGTCATTAGGAGAGCGCCCTCACTTCCCCAGAATCCACACGACGCCGTTGCGAGCGTCGCGCAAGAACTGCACGACTTTGCCCATCTCCTCGTCCTGCTCCTCCAGGTGGCGGGCGAGACTGAGGCAGCGGTCGATGGACACTTCCAGCGTTTCGAGGTCCCCGGAGCGGACGCGGACCTTGGGAGCCTTGGGAGGGCTCGGGGCGACGCCGTCCTCGGCGGACTTTCGCTTCTTGTTGCGCCGGCCCATGTGCAGCCGCTTCCGCTCGCTCCCCTTGACGTTCGACATCGCGGTCTGCTCGCTCCGGCCGAACTCCTCGCCGGGGTGGTCGTCCTTCCAGCTGCTAATCACTTCCTGGTTGCTGCGGGTTTCCAGCACGCCGGGGTTGGCGCGAAAGTAGTCGCGGAACCAACTCTGCTTGCTTTCGGTCTGCTCTGTGGCTTTCGCCATGACGTCGCCCTCGGCGAATGAGTTAGCGGGACTGGCCATGTCGAAACATTCTATAACAGTTTGCAACTCATGCAAGATACTCTCCCGTCAGGACGCGGCGAATCATCATTTTCTTCCTCCCCCGCCCGGCAGGATGTATCGCCTATGACAGTTGCGCGTGAGGCGTTCCGCCCTCATGCGTAGGGGAAACTGTCGTCGACGGACGCCGCCGCCAGGTCCGTCAGGAAGGCGCCGAGGCGGTCGACGAGCACGTCCATCAGACGATTTCCCTTGTCGGCGCTCGCGGCGGCGGGGTCGCCCAGGCCGGTGTTCGTCGTCGCCAGGTGCCAGGGGCGCGTGATGCTCACCCAGCCGCGGTTGATCGCCTCGAAGCGCGTCGGCCGCACGGCGCCGGGGTCCGCCTGTTCGGGGCGCATCAGTTCGGGGAAGTAGGCGAGGCCGAGACTCGTTTCGACCTCGTCGGCGTGCTCGCCGGGGCGCTCGAAGATGTTGGGGTACTGGTCGGCCGCCATGCGGAACCAGTCGCACAGGCACAGGAACACCTTCGTCCGGTGGTGCAGCTCGCGCATCAGCGGTTTCAGCTCGTTGCCGCCGTGGCCGTTGAGGAGCACGAATTTGCGCACCCCCTGGCGCTCCATCGAGTCGACGAGGTCGGTCAAAATGCGCAGCAGGGTCGTCGGCGCGAGGCTGCACGCGAGGGCGCCGGGGATCTTGAAGTAATTGGTGTTCACGCCGTAGGGGAGCGTCGGCAGCAGCAGGGCGCGGGCGCCGTTCTGATAGGCGCGCTCGCAGGCGCGGCGGCCGAGGACTTCGACCTGGAAGTTGTCGGTGCCGTAGGGCATGTGCAAGTTGTGCGGCTCGGTGGCGCCGAAGGGGAGGACGACGACCTCCCAGTGCTGCGAGCGGATGAAGGCGTGCGTCTGTTCGGCCAGGACCCATTCGTTCATCGGAAACCTCGGGAGGGATTCTCAACCCGGCTGGCCGTTTCGCGCCCGCGTGACCTGACACGGGCGCGAAACGGCAAGCCGGGACAATCTTATTATTTTGGGGCGTGGGGGTGGCGTCGGTGCTGTTCCGCGTGCCGGGGAAGGGGTGGGCGCTGCTGGCGATTGTCGCGGATCGGGTTTGGAGGGGAAAAGAGGAGTGAGCCGCTCGCGGCCTGGCAAGTGCGAAGCCGCGAGCGGCTCGGACGGTTACTGCCCGCCCGTCCCCTCGGACGCCGGGTCGCGGCCGTTCACCCACGGCCCGCCGAGCTTCTGGTAGTCCGGCGGCACGACGACGCTGCCAGAGTCGCCGCCCGTCCAGCCCATGATCTGGTTCGGCGTGCCGCGCTTCTTGCTGCGCGCCTCCCACTGCTCCGCCCACGAGGCGTCGGCCTGCACCGGCTTGCGCTTCTCCTTGTCCCAGAAAAGCACCTGGCCGTTGCGGTAGCTCTGCACGCCCATGTTCACCGTCGTGAAGGCGGCGGCGCCCAACTCCGGCGTACACAGCGTCTCGCGGTTCTTGCCGCGCACGCACTCCAGGAAGTGCGTCCACAGCGCCTCGGTGTCGTTGGTGCGCAGGCCGCCCAGGACGACTTTGCCTTCCATGTTCTCCAGGCGCTTCGGGACGCCCGGCCCGCTCTTCAGGCTCTGCGGCAGGACTTCGTAGCCCATCTCCATGACCGGCCGCTTGACCGTCTCGCCCTTGCTGTTCTTGGCCTCGCGCTCGCCGACCTTCTTGTTGACGAAGCGCAGACTCGCCAGGCGGCCGCGGATGACCTCCTCGATCGGGTGGTCGTTGATCATCGTCGCGGTGATGACGAGCTGGCAGCCCTCCTCGTAGTCGGCGACGACGGTGGCCACGTCCGGCACGTCGCGCTCGTCGTACTCGAGGTAGATGCCGCCGCCGCCGACGACGCGCTTCGGGTAGCGCACGCCCATCGCGGCGATCATGTGCGTCGTCTGGTGGACGAACAGGTCGGTGAACATGCCGCCGCCGAAGGGCCAGTAGCAGCGCCACTGCCCGTAGACGGCGCGGTCGAACGGCATCTTCGGGCCGAGCGGCTCGCCGGGGAAGACGCTGAAGCTGTTGCCGACGAACATGTCCCAGTCGATCGTCTTGGGGTTCATGTCCTTCGACAGCGCGTAGTAGCGCCACTGCCCGCCGATGTAGTTGCGGTAGTAGCTGGTCTGCGCCTGGGCGACGTGGCCGATGTTGCCGGCCTTGATGTAGTCGTGAGCCATGCGCCAGACCGGGTCGGCCATCGACTGGACGCCGACGGTCATGACGCGGTTGTGCTTGACCATCGCGTCGACGACGGCGTGCGCCTCGGCGATGGTGCGCGTCATCGGCTTCTCGCAGTAGACGTCTTTGCCGGCGGCGGCGGCGTCGATGGACATCTTCGCGTGCCAGTGGTCCGGCGTCGCGACGCAGACGACCTGCACTTCCTTCAGGTCGAGGAGACGGCGGTAGTCCTTGGTGACGTGCGCCTTGTCGTCGACGCTCAGGCCGACCTTCTCGGCGGACGGGTACAGGCCGCGGCCGATGTCCTTGTTGCCGTCCCAGACGTCGCAGACGGCGACGGGGGCGACGCCCTTCTTCTCGTCGCGGAACTTGTTGACGATGCCCAGGTGCTCCTGGCAGCGGCCGCCGACGCCGAGGAAGGCGACGCCGACGCGGTCGTTGGCGCCGTAGACGCGGTCGTAGCTGGCGGCGGTCAGCGCGACGGCGGCGCCCGCGGCGGCGCCGGCCTTCAGAAAGTCACGCCGGTCGACTCCGATTGGCTCGGACATGAGAGGTCTCCCTAAAATGGGTGAGCTAGTGTGCGATCATTTCGTTTTCTGCTTCCGTTGGTGCCCCAGGAACCAGTCGTACAGGTCGGCGGTGCCGTAGGCGCGGTCCCAACTGTTGTGGCCGACGCCGGGGTACTCGGTGTAGTTCGGGTGCCCGCCCGCGGCCCAAATCCCCTTGACGATGTCGCGCGACAGCTTGGGCGGCACGACGTTGTCGGCGCCGCCGTGGAAGCACCAGCAGGGGACGTCCTTGACCTTGTCGGCGGGGTAGTCGCCGCGGCTGCCGCCGCAGATCGGCGCGATGGCCGCGAAGCGCTCCGGGTACTTCGCCGCCAGGCTCCAGGTGCCGAAGCCGCCCATCGACAGGCCGGTCAGGTAGAGGCGATTGGCGTCGATGCTGAAGCCTTTTTGCACTTCGTCGAGGATGGAAAGCGCCATCGCGGCGTTGGGGCCGTCGGCCTGCCAGCCGCGCGTCTGGGCCTGCGGGATGATGGCGAAGAAGGGAAACGTCTTCTCCTGCTTCTTGATCGCGGGGCCGAAGCCGACCTCGACCGGCTGCTTCTGCCCGCCGAGCGTCTCGCCGGCGCCGTGCAGGAAGAGGATGAGCGGGTACGGCTTGTCCACCTTCGGGCTGTAGGCGAGCGGCACGAAGAGGACGTAGCGGACCTCTTTGCCGTCGGCGTCCTTGTGGACACGGTCGAGGAAGCCGGTCTGCATGGGTTTGTCGTCGGCTCGGGCGGCGCTCAGGGCGAGCAGAGCGCCGAGCCCGGCGGCCAGGAGTCGTGCGGGGGACATCCGTGGGACCTCGGGACGAGGGTCAGGGGAGCGAGTCGCGGGCGAGATGACGGTTACGTTACCACAGCGGGGCGGCGCCCGCCACGGCGCGGGTGCGGAAAAAGCCTCCTTCTCCCCTCTCCCCTTTGGGGAGAGGGGTTGGGGGGGAGGGGCGAACCCGCGGGGGACTCTCGGGGGGGGGCGGGGCGCGCCACCCCCACCCCCCTGGCCGCGGGCACGGGGCGAG
>JBBROG010000299.1:0-9363 GCA_038229635.1 Gemmatales bacterium | reverse complement strand
TTGACCCGCTTGAAGTACGGGGAGTTCAGCTGGCGGATCGAGGAGTATCACCGAGGGATCAAGCAGTTCTGCGGGGTCGAGGGCTGTCCGGCCCGCCGGGCCAAGGCGCAGCGCAACCACATCGGCCTGAGCCGCCGCGCCTTCCTGATACACAAACCCGGTAAGACTGTCCGATTTGCCCGGTCATAACCCTCAGCCCGACTTCAGCTTCGAGCGGCCACGAACCGGACAGTCTTACCGGGTTTGTGTATCAGGGCCGCCCAGGCTTCGGCGCCGGGCGCGCAGACGACCCCCGTGACGATAGGGGAGCGGCTCGGCCAGTTCGCCCCGGGGATGGTGGCACTGATCTGTGCTACGCTCATCTACATATTTGCCGTCGGCCATTCCTCCGAGCCGAGTGGTGTGTTGCCTACGTCGCTTCAGCAGTCAGGGTTCTCGTTCCCCTCCGCCCCAGGCGGTCGCCTCGATTAGCGATCCGCCTGGCGAGCTCTATTCTTTTGCGCCGGCGGTCGAGTTAGCTCCACCTGGAGCGCGTCGAGGACACTCCCAATCGGGAAGGCCCAGGTGAAGCGGATATCGTTACGGTCAGTGCCCCCGGCCATCACCACACCGACAAGCTCACCCTGTGGGGTGAGTACCGGCGCCCCGCTGTCTTCGGGTTGGGAGAACTGGTCCAGGTCGTCAAAATTGAACTTGCTGTGCTTACCCTCGTTCCAATGATCGGCCGCCACGATGTAGATCAGGTTGGCGAACTTTGCCACCTTGTCCGGCCTGCCCTGTCCGCCAACAATGAGCTTATTCCCAGTGCTAAGAACCCTGCCAGCTTTCAGGATGGCGGACGCCCCAACAATCTGGACGTACGACCCCTCCCTCACTGTCCCCAGCCGATCGATTGGCCCAAAACTGTAGACGTTGGGGCTCCACGCTTTAGGGCGAAGGGTCACCTCGGCGATCACCCCCGTGGCGTGATTCAGGCCGTTCGGGTTGGGCTCCACCCAATGCGATACCTTTGCAATGAGGTCCGCCTCGTCCGGCTTCTTCCCAGCGACCAGGGCCGGTTGATAGACGCTGCGCCCCTTCTCGAGCGGATCTTTGGACAGAACCCAGGGCATAGTGAGAAGGTACGTCTTTCGGGGATCCTGATCCGTCTGATCGGTCTGATCGGCCTGATTGGCCTGTTGGGTCGGATCGGCAGTCCGTCGGTCGGTGACGAACGCCGTCAGCACCCCCCTGGAAGGAGGGTCCGTGCCCGCGCCGATCACCAGCCCCGGCCGAACCGGGCGCTGCCGTTTCTGGATGGTGGGGACCTCAGGGGCCGATGATCGTTCGTTACATTCTGCCAACTGCAGCCGGGTGTCTCGCCCGAGTTCAGTGACCACCTTTAGCTGCGCCCTGAGATTGGTCGCTGCATTCCTGGCCAGCACCGTTTGCTGCCGCCCGCTTGGCGTTTGCTACCGCCTGCTTGCCGTTTGCTGCCGCCCGCCGGTTGGCTTTCTTCTCCGCCGAGTTCAGACAGAGTAAGACGACGATACCGGCGAGCAGGACCGCGACCGCTCCGGTCATCGCCCCCCGGAACACCCGCTGCCAAAACAACTGGTAGAACTGGCTCGTCCGGACCAGCTCGGCGATCTCGGGGGACCGCTCGGCATACGCCTGGGCGTCCGCCAGGGCGGCCCCGGCGAGCAGGTAGCCGTCCTTCCGCCCGGACTCCCGCCACAGCCTGGCGGCGGCAACAAGCTGCAACTCCTTCTCCGACTGCTTCCGCTTCCCCTCCAGCCAGTCCGCGAGCAGCGGCCAGTTGCGGATCAGCGCCTCGTGGGCTACCTCGAATCGATCGTCGTCCGGGTCAACGCCCCGCGTCTTCCGGATCAGGCCGTCCGCCGTGAACCGGTCCAGCACCAGGTCCACCGTGACCGACGACGCCAGTCGCCGCACGGACTCCCGCCGCACCCGCCGACGCACGAACTCGACCCCCACCGTCGGCTGGACGAGTTCGAGGAAGATCAGCCGGGCCACCTGCCGGTCCAGCTCCTGGGGCAGATGTTGGTAGACGGCGTCGGCGGTCCGCTTCAGGGCCTCCCGCGGGCTGCCGACTCTTCGGTACGCGTCCCAGCTGATCCGGTTCCTGTCCTTGTTCTTCCACAGCCGCAGGAGGGTGAACTGGAGCAGCGGCAGGGCGGTCGGTTCCCCTGCCACCTCCTTCACCAGGTCGTCAACGATCCCCTCGTCGAACGTCAGCCCGACCATCGCCGCCGGCTGCTCAATCACCCGCCGCAGCTCCCGCGCGGACATCGCCGGGGGGGCGAACCGGGCCTCCGGGTTGTTGACCAGGGGCTTCAGGGCGGGGAGCCCAGCCGCTTCCTGGAGGAAGTCCTCTCGGATGGTGAGTACGACCCGGTTCCCGGACGGCCAGCCGGCCAGCCCGGCCACCACGGCCGCATACGCCTTCCGCTCCTCCTGGTTCTCGCAGAGGGTGAACAGCTCCTCGACTTGGTCCACCACCAGCACCGCGGGCCGGCCGCCCGCGACAGACCCGACCAACCCGCGGAGGTAAGCCGGGTCGGCCAGCACCCAGCGCTGGTGTTCGTCCACCCACCCCCGGGGGTCTTGCCCGCTCGGGCAAAGGGCCGTCAAGAGCAGACCGATCGGGTCGTTCCCCGGCACCACGACCGGCAGGTAGTGCCACCCGCCGCTGCCGTCCGGCGGACCCGCCTTTAGCCCAGGCAGCAGTCCGGCGAGGACGAGGGATGACTTGCCACTCCCCGACGGCCCGGTGACCAGCACGACCGGCTCCCGGAGGACCTTCTCTGTCAGCGCCTTGACCGCCTCCTCACGGCCGTAGAACCGATCGGCGTCCGCTTCCAGAAAGGCCGCAAGCCCGATGAACGGACACTGCTTGTCCGACAGGTCCGGGGCCAAGGCCGGGTCGAACGGAGCGAGCATGACGTCGGGAACAGGGTCCTGGCCCGGCTCCGTCGGTGCGGCATATAAAACGCCGGCCCAGTAGTCGAGCAGCGCCTGGGCGGCCGACCGGTCGGCCCGCGACTGGAGGACCGCCCCGGTCCGTTCCCCGTCGGCCAGGAACCGCAAAATGGCACGGCGCCGTTCGGGAGACAACTCCCTGTCGCCAGCCGACCTGAGCAGATCCTAGTGGGCGGCCCGCATCGCCGCCAGGCTCGGGAAAGCGGCCGGGGAGGTCGGCGTTTCCATCTCGGTCATGATCGCATCACCTCCAGGATCGCCTGAATCGGTTCACCAATGAGCTTTAAGTCGTCGGCCAGACGCAACAGTTCCTTGTCCACGTCGATGAAACGGAGCAGGGCCAGTTTGGCGAAGGGCTCGAACGCGTCAAACACGGTGCCAAAGTCTCGGGCGTCCGCCGCCGTCGCGAGCGCCTCGGCGTACTCCGTCAATCGGTCCAGCCGCCGGCCCTGTACAACTCGGGTCCGGACTTCGGCGAATTTCTCAGCCACATCCCGCCAGTCTTCCAGCAGCCGGTTGGCATACACGGTCTGGCTGTCCTCCTTTTCGACCCGCGAGCCGCCGGCCCCAACCGGGTCTTTGAGCGTGAGGTCTCGATCCGTCGTGCTGTCCTCCTCTTCGACCCGCGAGCCGCCGGCCCCAACCGCCACCACCCTCCGCTCCGCCGTCCGTCGTCGGTCCACGGCCAGAAACTCGTGCCAGCTGACCAGGGCGGCCCGAAGGGAGTTGTCCAGGTTCTGCCAGGTGCCGTGCTCAGCGATCAGCCGGACGAGTTGGCGATGCAGGGCTTCCAGGGCCGTGAGCCCGTCGGCCAGCCGAGCCCGAACAGCCGGGGCTGTCGGTGTGTTCTGGATCCCTTGGAGGGAGTGCACCAGGGCGGGGAGGGGGATGACATTAAACTCGGTGACGATCAGCCCGTGGAGACGGATCGGGTTACTGGCGAGGATTTTGTCGAGCGAATCGACGGCGTTATCTGCCTTCTTGGCCGCGGAACCGTCATGAGCCGAGTCGGCCGTGGCTCGAAGTTCATCGACTATCTGCCGGAGTTTCTGCAGCCAGGTCTTCTCCGGGCCGGGGTTACGTAGCCCGGACAACGGCTCGCCCCACTGCTTCCCGTCCACATAGCCACACTTTTCCGCGGCCGATTCCAGCCCGTCCGCATAGCTCGCAATCTCTCCGCGAACCCGGTCGCCCTCCGCGATCCGTTGGGCCGACCCGGCGATCTCCCGGTACTGAAGCTGGATCGTGTGGAGGCAATCGTGTAGAGTCTTGTACCGGCGGAGCAAGCCGATATGGACGGCGGCTTCCTGGTACGCACTGGTAAACGGCGCAAACTGGACCCGGACTTCGTGCTCTTTCAGGAGGTCTGGGACCGCCTTGAGCGCCCCGACGGCCTCCCCGATCAATCTGACGATCTTCTCGAGCCCGCTGTCGGCCCCGTCCGTCGGGGCATTCGGGACTCGCGCCCCGGCGTTCTCCACGCAGACCGCGATCGCCATCCCGTATTTCTTGTAGATCTCCTGCATCTTCGCATTGCGCGGGCGCTCTTTCGCCATCGCCTGAACGAGTTCGACTTCCCGGCCGTTCTTCTCGGCCCACTTAAGAAGCAAAAACACCCGGTGCCCGAAATCGGCGGCCAGGGTGATGTCGTCGAGGCGCTCGTTCATCTGGAACAGGAGCGTCTCCTCAAGCGACTGCGGCGTATAAGCGTCTATAATCGCGTCGCGAATCTCCTGGAAGGTCACACCTGGCATCATGGTCTTTAACCTCTCGGCCGGTTCGAGGAGGGAGTCGCCTCCCACAGATCTGGACGTGCCCGATTAAGGCATCCGGCTCGTCGTGTCACGGGCCGGTGGCCACGGCAGGACGAATCGCCGAAGCAGCCCGTTCAGCCGCGCTCACGACCACTGCCCACGGCGGTGACGCCGCGACAGTCATTTCCGCCACCGGCGAGCTACCCCGTACCGGAAGCGACTCAGGCAATCACGATTGCCGATCCAGAGAGTGGCACGGGCCTGACTCACGCTCGGCTGAAAGAGTGACGTCGTTGTAGCGAACCAGGAGCAGCTTGTCACCCGGGCTCGTTGACAACTCCCGCCCGCCGCGGACAATGACGCCTATCGGTCCGCCGCGTCGTCGCCCCGTCCGGGAGGTGTTATGCGTCTTTGCCCTCTCCTCGTCGCTACCCTCGTCCTGTCCTGTCCCGCGGCCCGTGCCGCCGACCCGACGCCTCCCCACGGCGTCTTGCCCGTCGGCGCCGACGGCAAGCCGCTCAACCTCGATTTCGAGACCGGCACCCTCAAGGACTGGACCGCCGACGGCGACGCCTTCGCCGGCCAGCCGGTCAAGGGCGACACCGTCGCGCCGCGCCGGGCCGACATGAAGAGCGGCCACCAGGGCAACTACTGGATCGGCGGCTACGAACTCAAGGGCGACAAGCCGCAGGGGACGCTCACCTCGGTGCCGTTTCGGGTGACGCACCCGTGGGCGTCGTTCCTCGTCGGCGGCGGGCCGCACCCGACGACCTGCGTCGAACTGGTCCTCGAAGGCCGCAATGAAGTCTTTCACCGCACTAGCGGCAAGGAAGAGGAGAACTTGCGCCGCGTCGCCGTCGACCTGCGCAAGTTTCAGGGCAAGTCGATCTTCGTCCGCCTCGTCGACCGCCATTCCGGACACTGGGGACATCTCAACTTCGACGACTTCCGCTTCCATGCCGAGAAGCCGGACGTCCCCGCGCCGCCGGCGGCGCAGGCCCCGGCGCCGCACGACGTCTACCGCTTCGCCGGCCTGTCGCCCGAGAAGGCGGCCGAGGTCATGACCGTCCCGGAGGGCTTCAAGGTGTCGCTCTTCGCCGGCGAGCCCGACGTCGCCCAGCCCATCGCCTTCTGTCTCGACGACCGCGGCCGCCTCTGGGTCGCCGAGGCGTACAGCTACCCCGTCCGCCGCCCCGACAAGGAGGCCAAGGATCGTATCTTGATCTTTGAAGACACCGACGGCGACGGCAAGTTCGACAAGCGCACCGTCTTCACGGAGGGGCTAAACCTCGTCAGCGGCCTGGAGGTCGGCCACGGCGGCGTCTGGGTCGGCGCGGCGCCGTACCTGATGTTCATCCCGATCAAGCCGGGCGAGGACAAGCCGGCCGGCCCGCCGCAAATCCTCCTCGACGGCTGGCACTACGAGGACACGCACGAGACGCTGAACACCTTCTCCTGGGGGCCGGACGGCTGGCTGTACGGCTGCCACGGCGTCTTCACCCACTCGCGCGTCGGCAAGCCGGGCACGCCCGACAAGCAGCGCACGCCCATCAACGCCGGCATCTGGCGCTACCACCCGACGCGGCACGTCTTCGAGGTGTTCGCCGAGGGCACCAGCAACCCGTGGGGCTTCGACTTCGACGACCGCGGACAGGCGTTTCTCGAAGCGTGCGTCATCCCGCACGCCTTCCACATCGTCCAGGGCGGGCGCTTCCTTCGCCAGGCGGGGCAGCACTTCAACCCGCACACCTACGCCGACATCGACACCATCGCCGACCACCTGCACTGGCAGGGGGCGAACCAGTGGGCCGCCAACGAGAGTTCCGGCAGCATGGGCGGCGGGCACGCCCACTGCGGCCTGATGCTCTACCTCGGCGACGCCTGGCCGGACAGCTACCGCAACGGCATGTTCCTGGGCAACATCCACGGCCGCCGCCTCAATAGGGACGTCCTCAAGCCGAAGGGCTCCGGCTACGTCGCCGCGCACGGCCCCGACTTCCTCCTCGCCAACGACGCCTGGGCGCGCTTCATCAACTTCCGCTACGGCCCCGACGGCAACGTCTACATGATCGACTGGTACGACAAGCAGGCGTGTCACCGCCACGAACCGGAGATCTGGGACCGCACGAACGGCCGCATCTACAAGGTGAGCTACCGCGGCACGAAGCCCGTGCAAGTCGACCTGGCGACAAAGACCGACGCGGAGTTGGTCGAGCTGCAATTGCACAAGAACGACTGGTACGTCCGCCACGCGCGCCGCCTCCTTGCGGAGCGCGCGGCGAAGAAGGACGTCGACGGCGCGACGCGCGAGGCCGTCGAGAAGATCGCCTTCGAGAACGCCGACGAGACGCGGCGGCTGCGCGGCCTGTGGGCGCTGCACGCGGTCGGCGGCATCAACCTGGCGACCATCGAACGCGGCCTGAAGGACGCCTCGCCTTACGTCCGCGCCTGGACGATTCAGCTGGCCCTGGACAAGGGCCGGACCTCCGGCGACGTCCTGGAGATGCTGGTCGAGTTGGCGGCGAAGGACCCGTCGCCGGTGGTTCGCCTCTACCTCGCGTCGGCTCTGCAACGGCTGCCACTGGAGGCACGCTGGCGGCCGCTGGAAGGACTCCTCGCCCACGCCGAGGACGCGACCGACCATAACCTCCCCCTGATGTACTGGTACGCCGCCGAGCCGCTCGCCGGCGTCGATGCGGACAAGGCACTTGCCCTCGCGCTGAAGTCGAAAGTGCCGCCGCTCTTGCAATTCATGGTGCGGCGCGTCAGTTCGTCGGGCACGCCCGAGGCAATGGCGACGCTCGTCGCCCCGCTGGCGAAGACGACCGACGCCGCGACGCGGCGCACGATCCTGCAAGGACTCCAGGCGGGCCTCAAGGGGCGCCGCCAGGTCGCGATGCCGAAGGCGTGGCCCGAGGCGTTCGCGAACCTGTCGCGCGCCGACGACGCCGAGGTGCGTTCGCTGGCCCTGAGCCTGGCGGTCACGTTCGGCGACGCCGGCGCCTTCGCCGAGCTGCGCCATACCGCCGCCGCGCCCTCGGCCGACCTGAAACAGCGCCAGGGCGCCCTCGCCGCCCTGTTGGACGCGCGCGACCGCGAACTGGCCCCCGTCCTCCAGAAATTGGTCGGCGACGCCTCCTTGCGCGCGGCGGCCCTGCGCGGCTTGGCCGGCTACGACGACGCCAAAACGCCCGACGTGATCCTGGGTTTCTACGGATCGCTTACGCCCGCCGAGAAGCGCGACGCCCTGAACACGCTCGCCTCGCGCGCCGCCTACGGCAAGGCCCTCATGGAAGCGGTGGCGGCGAAGAAGGTGCCGACGAACGACGTCCCCGCCGAGATCGTCCGCCAGCTGCGCAACCTCAACGACAAGGCGCTGGACCAGCGCATCGGCGAGGTCTGGGGCGTCGTCCGCACCACGCCGGCCGACCGCCTGAAGATGATCGCGCAGCACAAGCAGATGCTGACGAAGCCGTACTCCGCCCCGGCCGACCTGCCGCTCGGCCGCGCCGTCTACGCCAAGGTCTGCCAGCAGTGCCACACGCTCTACGGCGCTGGCGGCAAGGTCGGCCCGGATATTACGGGGTCCAATAGGTCGAACCTCGATTACCTCCTGGAAAACATCCTCGACCCGAGCGCCGTCATCCCCAACGAGTACAAAGCGACGCAGATCGAGTTGAAGAGCGGCCGCGTCGTCGTCGGCATCGTGCGCGGCGAGACGGCGGCGGCGCTGACGGTCGTCACCGCCAACGAGACGCTGACGGTCCCGCGCAACGAGGTCGACACGCTGACGCCGAGCAACACGTCGATGATGCCCGACGACCTGCTCAAGCCGCTCAGCGAGGCCGAAATCCGTTCGCTGATCGCTTACCTCCGCAACCCGTCGCAGGTGCCGCTGCTGGCGACGGCGGACAACGCCAAGGACCTCTTCAACGGCAAGGACCTGGCCGGCTGGGACGGCGACCCGAAGCTGTGGTCGGTCGAGAACGGCGAGATCGTCGGCCGCAGCCCCGGTATCAAGCGCAACGAGTTCCTGAAGAGCCACATGACGGCCGGCGATTTCCGGCTGACGCTGAAGGTGAAGCTGACGCCGGACAAGGAGAACAGCGGCATCCAGTTCCGCAGCGAGGCCCTGCCGGGCGGCGAGATGCGCGGCCCGCAGGCCGACATCGGCGCCGGCTGGTGGGGCAAGCTGTACGAGGAAAACGGCCGCGAGCTGCTGTGGAAGAAGTCGGGCGAGGAACACGTCAAACCGGACCAGTGGAACGAGTACGAGGTCGTCGCCGTCGGCAGCCGCGTGAAGACGTTCCTCAACGGCAAGCCGTGCGTCGACCTCGACGACCCGACGGGCCCGCGGCGCGGCATCTTCGCTTTCCAGATTCATTCGGGAGGGGCGATGGAGGTGCGCTTCAAGGACGTCAAACTGGAGGTCATCGCGGCGAAGTAAGAATGCCAAAAAGAACTCACCACAGAGAACACAGACTAGAGTTGAGACTTTAGCAAAGTTAGTGCAGTAGCCCGTTCTCCCCATGCGCATAAACTGAACTCCTGACGCCTCTTGCGTCAGGAGGGCTGCTGATGACTGTTCCAGGGGAGTATGTCCCGGACGTCACCGAGGGCATTACTC
>JBBROG010000298.1:0-9458 GCA_038229635.1 Gemmatales bacterium | reverse complement strand
GGGCGGCCGAGCGGATCACGTCGTCGAAGGGCTTGGTGTCCATGGTGCATGACCTCGCGGGCGATGAGAGGACACACTACGATTCGGCGGGCCGCTGGAAAGCCCGTCCACGGGTAATTCTCAACTCGCCCCTCGCCTAAGTGCGCCAGCGGCCGCCGCGACTGCCGCCCAGGGGGATAAAGAGGTAGTCGCGGAGCCAACTCGACAAGGAGATGTGCCAGCGCCGCCAGAAGTCGGACACGTCGACGGCCAAATAGGGCATGTCAAAGTTCTTCGCCAACCGATAGCCCAGGAGATGGGCACAGCCGATCGCCATGTCGGTGTAGCCGGAGAAGTCGCCGTAGATTTGCAGCGCGTAGGCGAAAACGGCCGTCCAGGTCGTGGCGGCGTCATACATGTAGGGGTCGGCGAACACGGGGTCGGCGATCGTCGCCATGCGGTCGGCGATCACCCATTTCTTGAACAGGCCCAACAGAAAGAAGCCCACCCCCAGTTGGACGCGCCGCCAGTCCCAGCGTTTGCGGCGGCGGACCTGTGGGAGGAAGTCGCGCGCCCGGACGATGGGGCCGGCGATGAGGTGGGGGAAAAACAGGATGAAGAGGATGAAATTCGCCAGGCTGCGCTCGGCCCGCACACGACCGCGGTAGACGTCGACGATGTAATTGATGGCCTCGAACGTGTAGAACGAGATGCCGATCGGTGCGACGACGCGCAACAGCGGAAACGAGGCTTCCGCGCCGCAACGGTTCAGCGCCGCCTCGAGCGACGCGAGGAAGAAATTGGTGTACTTGAAGAAGCAAAGCAGGCCGAGATTCGCGGTCACGCTCAGGCCCACGAGCGACCGCCGCCAAACGGGTGTCGTCAGCGCCTCGATGCCGCGAGCCAGGCAGAAATCGAGGATGGTGGAAGCGAAGATCAGCAAGGCCAGCCAGGGATTCCAGCAGGCGTAGAAGTAGAAGCTCGCCGCGACCAGGAGCCAGACGCGCGGCCGGGTCCAGGGGACGGCCCAGTAGGCGATGAAGACGATCGAAAAGAACGCGAGGAATTGCGTGGAGCAGAAGAGCATGACCCCACGCCTCCAGGAGTCTCTTGAGAAATCGGTCCCCCGTTATTAATCGGTCGCAGCCGCCTTTCCGCTTGAGTCGAATTTTGCGCTTCCGAGCCGACGAGTTGAAAGAGAATCAGCTGAAGCTGCTGCAGGTCAACGGCCGGGGCTATTGGCCGCCGCCCGAGAGGGACCAGGATATGCGGTAGGGCCAGTCGTCGGGCATCGCTAACGTCCTTCCGGCCTGTGCTCTAACTCGCCGATGAAGGCTTCGAGCGGCTGAGCCCCGTCTTCCGCCGCCAGGGTTTCCAGATCCTGATCGGGGAGAGGCGCGAGCTCGCGCTCGAATTTCTCGCGCAAGGAGGCGTAGACGGCCTGCTTGAGGTAGGGGTAATTGGCGCTCATCTCCGCCGCGGCCTCTTCCCGTGCCCGTAACTCTTCCGCGAGTTGACGAAGCCGTTCGCTTTCGCAGCGCAGTCGCTCGGCGACGGAGTCCGGCCCTCGCCCGCCGTCCTCGTCCCGTGTCGTGTGAGTCATGGGGCCTCCTGGATTCCGAAGTGTTGACCTTGGGGGATGACTCGATTATACCGGCTCGCCTCGCGCGGAGAAACGGTTTCCGGCGAGCCGAAGCGCCGCCAGCAACCGCCTCACGTCCGCCTCTGTGTGCGCCGCCGTCAGGCTCACGCGCAGCCGCGCCGTCCCCTCCGGCACCGACGGCGGGCGGATCGCCGGCACGAGCAACCCTTGCTCCTCCAACCGCCTCGAGAGTTCCACCGCCGCCGCCGCGTCGCCGACGAGCACCGGCACGATCTGGCAGCGCGAGCCGCTTTCCGAAAGGCCGGCGTCGCGCAACCCCATGCGCAGCGACTCCGCCAATGCCAGGACGTGGCGCCGCCGCTCCGGCTCTTCGACCACCACTCGCACCGCACGCCGCGCCGCCGCCGCGACCGGCGGAGCCAGCGCCGTCGAGAAGATGTACGGCCGCGCCGTGTTGACGAGGTAGTCGATCAAGCGCCTGCCGCCGCAGACGAAGCCGCCTTGCGCCCCGAGCGCCTTGCTCAGCGTCCCCACCTTGACGACGCGCTCGATCGCGTCCGCCGGCAGCCTCTCGCTCAGTCCTCGACCGTGTTCGCCGAGGACGCCGGTCGCGTGCGCCTCGTCGAGGAGCAGCAGGGCGTCGTGGCGCCGCGCCAGGTCGAGCAGGTCCGCCAGCGGCGCCAGGTCGCCGTCCATGCCGAAGACGCTGTCGGTCGCGATCAGGCGCCGCCGCGCTGCGGGGCCATGACAATTCAGCAGGTCGCTCAAGTGGTCTATGTCCGCGTGGCGGTAGACGAAGACCCCGGCGCGCGACAGGCGACAACCGTCGATCAGGCTGGCGTGGTTGAGGGCGTCGCTGAAGACGGCGTCGCCGGGACCGACGAGGGACGTGACCGCAGCCAGGTTGGCGGCGTAGCCGCTGCCGAAGACGAGGGCGGCTTCCGTCCCCTCCCAGGCGGCGAGGTCGCGTTCGAGGACACGCAGCGGCGGCAGGTGGCCGGAGACGAGCGCCGAGGCGCCGGCGCCACAGCCGTAGCGACGCGCCGCCACGGACGCCGCGCGAGCCAGACGTGAGTCGGCGGCCAGATCGAGATAATCGTTGGAGGAAAAGTTGACCAATTCGCGGCCGCCGAGCCGGACGCGGGCGCCCTGGGCGGAGGCGAGGCGGCGGCGCGTCCGGTACAGGCCGCGGCGGCGGCGCTCGTTCAACTCGTCGTCCATCCAGGCAGTCATGGGCTCACGACTTGCGGCTGGGCATGCACAGGACGACGAGGGTGCCGAGGATAAAGGCGAAGGCCAGCGCGTAGCCGAGGACCGGCGCCTTGCTCGGCGCGTCGTCGCCGGGGAGTGCCGCGTTGTTCTGGGCGTGGACGGCGGCGGTTTGCAGCCCCAGAAGGAGCAGCGGCGCGACCCAGCGGAACAGGCGGCGGATCATGGTGCGGACCCTCGCCGCTCGCGGCCTGGCGATTGCGAAGCCGCGAGCGGCCTGAAAAATCAGATAAATTCACCCCGCCATGCGCTTGACGCCCGCCACGACGGTGCCCCAGAGCGTCGACGGCGGAGGCGCGGGGGCGGTCGCCTTCTTCCGTTTCTTCTCCTCGTCCTCGGCGGCCTTGGCCTTGGCGGCCTCCTCGGCCTTGCGCGTCTTCCGGACGCGGCGCCGCTCCAGGAGGAATTGCGCCAGCAGGCCAAGCAGCGAAACGCTCGCCCACAGCCAGTTGAGCAGCACGCTATTTTCGCCGGCCCAGCCCACTGCGTCTAGTGTACCAAGCCGGTCGAGGAGGGACAGCGCGGCGTAGCCGATCAGCAGCGTGCCGGCGGCGCTCGTCAAGGCCATCGCCCAGAGGCGGAACAGCGACACGCCGAGCAGTCCGCCGACGAGGGCGGTCACAAGCGGCTGGTCCCACGCCGGCACGGCGGCGCCGACGACGACGAGGGCCGCGGCGGCGCCCGCCGCGAAGGCGACGACGCGCGCCAGCGCCAGCGCCAGCACGCCCGCCGCGACGGCCGCCAGCAATCCGGCGACGAGCGGTTGCAGGCCGTAGGCCGGCGAGCGCGACAGGCCGGCGATGCCGCCGGCCAGCGTCGCGGTCAGCACGACCCAGAAGCGGTGCCCGCGCCAGCCGAACAGCCACAGCGCCAGGCCGAGGACGAGCCCCGCGGCGCTGACGGCGGCGGACAACTCGCGCGTGTCGGCGAGGAGGTCGGGCGCCAGGGCTTGCATGGGTCGACTCCTTCCGCCGGCCGTTTCGCGTTCACGCCGCGTCGCGGTCCGACAGGGCGAGATCCTCGATCAGGCTCTGACGCACGTCGTCGCCGAGCGGCTCGCTGACGTGCCCGTAGCCCGGCAGCAGAACCTCGAAATGCGCGCGGCGGCGCGCGTCGGCGAAGCGGCGGCGGGCGACGTCGTCGTCGAAGGCGAACTCCACCCAGTGGGCGGTGCCGACGGCCAGGTCCTCCGCCCGGTTCGTGACGAGGCGCGCCGGCACCGCCGCCCCGCCGAGGCGCAGCCGCAACTCTTCGCCGCGGAAGGTGCGCCAGGGGGCGAGTTCGTCGAGGAGGCGCGTCTCGTCCGTCCCTTCGATGAGCAGGGCGGCGTGGAGTCGGCCGAGGCCGGGCAGGAGACGGTTATAGACGTCGAGTTCCTCGGCCACGCGGGCGGCGTCGGCGAGGCGGGCGACGCGCAGCACCTCCTGGACGCGGAACCAGAGCGTCTGCCGGTTCTCGAAGACGAGCGACAGGCTCGGCCCGACGCGGGCGCGGCGGTAGCGGTCGACGTAGCGGACGTGCGCCTCGAAGAGGGCGCGTCGCTGGGCGGCGAACTCGTGCAGGGGCAGCAGGTCATCGAGCGCCAGGGGACGCATGGCCGTCTCGCCGGGGGTGAGTCGATCTCCTCCCGGCGCGCCGCCGGGGTGTCGGCGCCGGCTCTACCCGAGAGGGAGGAGTGTGTCAAGGCGGGCAAAGGAACCGGAGCGCGTTCCGGGGGTGCGCTGCCTGGGGAAGGATGGGGTCCGCTAACACCATCTTACGCAGGAGCTTTCTCGTTGTTTGTCCTTAACCTGATGCCTAGGGGGTCGCGTACGCGCGCACCCCCGGACGCGACACGGCCCCCGCTTTCTTCTTCACGCCTGCCGCCGCCGACTCGCCCGCCTTCCACACCAGCAGCGTGAACGCCGGCACCAGGAACGGCCGCACCACGAAGGTGTCGAGCAGCACGCCGAACCCCAGCGCGAACCCCGTCTGTACCAACGTCCCCAGCTTCGCCAGCGTCAGCGTACCGAACGTCCCCGCCATGATGAGCCCGCACGAGCTGATCGTGCCCCCCGTTCGCGCCAGCGCCCGCCGCATTCCCTTCACGGCGCCGTGGCGCTTTCGCTCCTCCAGGGCGCGCGTGATGATGAGGATGTTGTAGTCCTCGCCCACTGCGACCAGGATCGTGAACAGGAAGAACGGCACGCGCCAGTCGAGGTCCGTCAACAGCCGCCCCTGCCAGACCAGGCCCGCCAGCGCCGTCGCCCCCAGCGTCGCCAGGTAGCTGAGCAGCACCGTCGCCAACAGGTACGCCGCCAGCCAGACGCGCCGAACGACGACGACGAGGATCGCGAAAATCCCGCCCAACACGAGCAGGTTGACGCGCGCCCGGTCGCTCTCCGTCACGCGCGCCAGGTCGCGGGCGTTCGCCGTCGGGCCGTAGGTCTCCCAGCCGACCTCCCCGAACGACCCCGCCGCGCGCGGCAACTCCTGGCGCAGCCACGTCTGCATCACTTCCAGCGTCTCGGCGCTCGCCGGCGCGAACGGGTCGGAACGCAGCACGACGTCGACGCGCGTCACGTACCTCGTCGCGCCGTCCCCCGGCAGCGCCGCCAGGTAGAAGTCGCGCACCGTGCGGTCCGTTTGTTCGCGCAGCGACTTCAGCAACCCGCCGAGCAGGCTCTTGCGCTCGTCCGCCCAGGGCAGAGGCGTCCCGAGCGGTTGGGTCAGGGCGCGCACCTCGGCGACGTTGTCGAGGAAGCCGAGGCTGCGGCTCAGCCGGGCGATCACGGCTCGTCCGTCGGCCGTGGTCCAGTCGCGCGGCGCGGTCAGCAGGAACGTCACCGGCCCCGTCTCGCCGGCCGTGAAGCGACGCTGAATCACCTCCAGCCCGCGGACGCTGTCCGAGTCGGCCGACAACTCGCCGGTCGGCTTGTAGTTCGGCTTCACGCGCAGGCCGAGCGCCGCCAGCGGAGCCAACAGCAGCGCCGCGACGACGAGGACCAGCGCCGGCCGAGCCACGACGACGCCGGCGATGCGGTCCCACACGGAGGAGCGAACGCGAAGGCCGTCGCGCGCCGGCGGGCGTCCGGGCCAGAAGACCGCCCGGCCGAGCAGGCACAGCAGCGCCGGCGCCAGCGTCAGCGACGCCAGCAGGGCGACGACGAGCGCCAGGGCGATCGCCGGCCCGGCGCAGCGCACCTTGGCGAACTCGGCGAGGCCCATCATCCCCAGGCCGAGGACGACCGTCCCCGCGCTCGCCGCCAGCGCCCCGCCGACGGTGCCGACGCTCCGGCCGACCGCGCCGGCCGTGTCGCGCCCCGCCGCCAACTCCTCGCGGTAGCGGCTGATGAGGAACAGGCAGTAGTCGGTCCCGGCGCCGTAGAGAAGCACCACGGCGAAGACCTTGCTGACGTTGACCAAGTAAACGCCGGGCAGGAGCGTCAGCAGCGCGAGTCCCTTCAGCGCCACCCAGACCGAGACGGCGATGGTCCCCAGCGGCACCAGGGCGAGCAGCGGCGCGCGGTAGACGACGAGCAGAACGACGACCACGAGAACGACGGTGGCAACCGTCGTCCCGTCGAGGCCGTCGCCGCCGGCGCGCGTCAGGTCGCGGCCGACGCCCGCCGGCCCGGTGACGTACAGGCGCGGCGACGCCGCCCCGGCTTCAGCGAACTCGGCACGCGCGCACGCCTCGGCGCGGTCGACCGCCGCTCGTGTCTGGAGCGCCAGGAACGGCGTGCCGAGCGCCACCTGGATGAGGGTGCAGTGTCCGTCCGCGCTGACGAGGCGTTTGCCGAGGAAAGGGTCGCGGTGCGAGGCGGCGCGGCCGAGTTGCAGCGACGGCTCCTCGGCGCGCAGCCGTTCGAGGGCGGCGGCGCAGCGGTCGGCGAGGGCGAAGTCGGCGGCGTCGAGCGGGCGCTCGTCGCGCTCCAGGGCGAGCACGAGCCGGCTGGCGAAGACATCTTGCGGGAACGCTTCCGCGAGGAGGGCGTGGCCGCGCACGCTATCGCAGCGGGCGGGGAGGAAACCGATGTCGTCGTCGACCGCGCGGGCGTCCCACGCCGGGGCGATTCGCGTCAGTCCGAGGCCGAGGGCGAGCCAGGCCGCGCAGACCAGCCACGGGTGGCCGGTCGTGAAGCGTCCGAGGCGTTGGAACATGTCTGACCTCTCCATTGGGGGTGTGGGGCAAGCGGGTCGGAGAACAGACAAACCCCATCATCGGCCTGCGGAGGATGCGGGCTGGAAGGAAAGTGACGTGCGCGAGCGTCGTGCCGGCAAGGCGGGAGGGTCGGGCGAGACACGGAGGGAGGGCGCGGCGATTGGCGAGGGGTCCGGCGCACTCGGCGAGCGGCGCTTCGCGAGTGCGTCCGGCGGACATCGACCACCGGCCGCACGGGTGAGAAGTCTTGCCCGAGCGCGTCCCCATCGTCTCCGCCTTGACGCCGTCCGCAAAAGACCCTACCATCGCCCCGCCTGTCTTGTCGCCGGGCGGGCTCGGGAAGTGAGGGGACTCATGGACGGGTACGCAACCGGGGCGCCGACGCATCCGAGGGGGGCCGTGGCTCGGCGGGTCGCGAGCCCATCGTCGGCCGACGGCGCGGCGCCGGCGTCGCCCCCGCGCCGGAAGATCGGCGGCGACCTGGTCCTGCTGGCGCTGCTCCTGTTCGCCGCCGCCGGCCTGCGCGCCTGGCTCGTCTGCCACAGCGAGGTCGCCGCCCGCGACAGCATCGGCTACATCCGCCAGGCCTGGCAACTCGCTCACGGACCTTGGGCTTCCTCCCTCCGCAACGCCCAGCAGCACCCCGGCTACCCCGTCGCCCTCCTCGCCGTCTCCCGCGCCGTCCGCCTCGTCAGCGACGCCCCCGAGCCGGCCCTGATGCAGTTCAGCGCCCAGCTTACCAACTCCCTGGCCGGCGTCCTGCTCGTCGTGCCGATGTACTACCTCGGGCGTGAACTGTTCAACCGGCAGGTCGGCTTCTGGGCGGCGCTGCTGTTCCAGTGCCTGCCCGCCAGCAGTCGCGTCCTCGCCGACGGGCTCTCGGAGGGCGTCTTCCTCCTCTTCGCCGCCGCCGCCCTGCTCGCCGCCGCCGTCGCGCTGCGGCGCCACTCGGTCCTCGCCTCGGCCCTGACCGGACTGTTCGGCGGTTGCGCCTACCTGACGCGCCCCGAGGGGGCCTTCCTCGTCGCGGCGACGGGGCTGGTGCTGTTCGCGCTGCAGGGATGGGCGGCGCGACGAACTTCCTGGCGACGCCTGTTGGCCTGCGCCGGGGCGCTGACTCTCGCGGCCGTCGCCGTCGGCGGGCCGCTCGTCGCCGTCACGGGCGCACTGACCGTCAAGGCGACGCCCCGGCGCGTCATGGAAGAGATGCTCGGCGAACGACACGGGGTTGCCGACGCCCCGCGCTTCGCCCTGGTGCCTCCTCAAGCGGCGGCGCCGCGAGCCCTGTTGGCGGGCAGGCACTCGCCGCGGGTGGTGCTGGCGGACTGGTGGACGGAAAAGGAAAGCCCCCAGGAGTGGTGGGCGGTCGAGGCGCTGGCCTGGGAACTCGTGAAAGGGACGTGCTACGTCGCCTGGGTGCCGATGCTGCTCGGCCTCTGGTGGTTCCGCGACCGCTTCCGCGTCGCGCCCGGCGCCTGGGTGATGCTCCTCGTGTCGCTGACGATCGGGCTGTGCCTGTGGCGCGTGGCCTCGCGCCTGGGCTACGTGTCGTCGCGGCACACGCTGCTGATCCTGCTGTGCGGCAGTTACTGGGCGGCGGCGGCGGCGCCGGTGATCGGCCGCGGACTCGCGCGGGGCGCCTTCGCCCTCGCCGAGCGCTTCCCGCGCCTGTTCTTCCTGAGCGGCCGCTGCCCGGCCGCGGACAGTCCCGCCTGGTCCGTCCTGCTCCCCGTGGCGCTCGTCGCCGCGATGCTTCCCAAGGCGTTCGAGCCGCTGCACGCCAACCGCCTCGGCTTCCGCCACGCCGGCCTCTGGCTCGCCGGCCACGCCGAGCCGTGGGACAAGGTCATCGACCCCTACTGCTGGTCGCACTACTACGCCGGCAAGGTTTTCCAGGAAGGACACGAGGTCGCCGCGCCCGCCGGCGCCGCCGCGACGACCTACGTCGTCCTGGAGGAGTCGGGGCACGAGCACTCGCGCCTGCCTCTGATGAAGGACGCGGAGGCGCTGAAGAAGCAGGGCACGGCCGTCTTCCGCTGGACCGGCAAGCGCGACAAGGAGACGGTCGACGTCGTCGTCTACGCCGTCGCGGGGTCGCGCTGAGGGTCGCCCGTCCTACGCCTTGATGGCCGCGCGGAACTCGTCATACGACTTGGCCGCGAGGGCGGCGTCAAACCACCGCGATAGCTGCTCCAGGTCCGCGCTGGCCTCAACGGCCGAGGCCACGTCGGCAGGCGACTTGGCCCCGCAATGCGCCTCCAGGACGCGCAACATGTGGGACCGGAGAGCCTTTAATTCGGTCTCGGCTCGGGCCTCGGCTCGGGCCTCGGCTCGGGCCTCGGCCTGCCACTCGAGGACTTGCTGGGAGACGCGCACGTTCCACCCCTCCAGGGCTCGCTTCCACAACGACCACACGCCCGGCAGTTCCGCGAACACCAGGGCGTCCGTCGCGTACTGTAACCG